>JAFEGX010000050.1 GCA_018239675.1 Verrucomicrobiota bacterium | reverse complement strand
GTAACGGAAAGGTGTTACGCTTACGTGGCGGACCGCTCCTGCGGGACGGCCGGCGAGACATTTGCCGCCCGTGCGGCCTGGGCCTGCGGGGTGCGGCCGAAAAACTGCAGCATGTGCGAGACATCGGTGTAACCGCGCGTCTTGAGCAACTCCTCGATCTGCTGGGCGCACCGGCGAATCTCGGCCGTCAGCTCCGCGTCGATCTCCTCAACCTGATTCGTGTCCTTGCAAACGAAATGATAACTCTTGGCCGCCCCAATGCTCAACGCGTACAGGCTCGTCCCATTGTGGTAGAACGAACGCCGCACCAAGCCGATCTCTTCAAATGCAGCTAGGCAGCGATAAACCGTGACGAGATCGCAGGAGCCCGGATCGAGATCGCCATGGATTTGCTCAATGCTCGACGGGGCCCCGCGTTTGATCAGCGCTGAGAGAATGGCAATCCGGGGCTGCGTGATCCGCAGGCCCGCGCTTTTCAGGTGAGTGCATGCCAACGCCATGGGCGACTGGGCTGCGAGGGCGGGCGCCGCGCCGGCCAATGGATGATTTGTCTGTGTGGAAGCGATCATTTGCCGTAACCGTGGTACGACACGCCCTGCCTGGCGAGGTGCTATACCCTATCCTTTGGTACAGGTCCTGCACAAGACCAATCCGGCACGGGTTGCAGGTTGCGCGACCCCATCGGGTGTGCTAACTCCCTCTCCCACAAACGATGCAAGACCCGGATTTCGCCGAAATTGTTGGGCTGATCTGCAAGGAGGATCCCCGCTTTGACCGCAAGGCCTACGACTTCATCCGGCTCGGGCTCGACCACGCCGTGAAGGAGATGAAGAAGAAGGACTCCACCCGGGTAGGAAAGTCGCGTCATGTTTCTGGCCAGGAGTTACTTGAGGGACTCCGGGTTTACGCGCTGGAACAGTATGGGCCGCTGGCCAAGACGGTCCTCAACTCGTGGGGCGTGACGCGCTGCTCCGACTTCGGCGACATCGTGTTCAATCTGATCGAGTACAATGTCTTCAGCAAGACGGAGAGCGACCGTCGCGAGGATTTTGCCGACCTCTACTCGTTTGATGAGGCGTTTGTGAAACCTTTCCTGCCTTCGAAGACCCGCCAGGGTCCGTCCGGCGCCGAGGCCGTCGCTTCGAGCTAACCCGTCGCGCCTCGCACCGCATGGCCTCCACTCCCTCTGCCGCGGCCGACCTTCGTCTGCTCGACCCGTTCTGGCGGGAATCCGTCGAACGCACGGTCCTCCCGAATGGCGTCACCGTCATCCTGAAAGCCGACCGCTCCGCCGCCCTCGCGTCGGTGCAGGTTTGGGTCAAGACCGGCAGCATCCACGAGGGCGCCCACCTCGGGGCCGGGCTCTCGCATTATCTGGAGCACATGCTTTTCAAGGGCACGCCGCGCCGGGCCGGCCGCGAGATTTCCGCGACGATACAGGCCCACGGCGGCTACATCAACGCCTACACGACCTTCGACCGGACCGTCTACTACATCGACCTGCCGAGCGAACACACCGCGGTGGCGATCGACGTGCTCGCCGACGCCGTCCTCCACTCGACGCTGCCGGCCGACGAGGTCGCCAAGGAAAAGGATGTCATCCTGCGCGAAATCGCGATGACCAAGGACGATCCGGACAACCGCCTGTGGGACACGCTGTTTTCGACGGCTTTCCGCGAGCACCCCTATCGCCAGCCAATCATCGGTCATCGCGAGGTGTTCTCCGCCAATACCCGCGAGGAGCTCGCCGGTTATTATCACGGCCGCTACGTGCCGAACAATCTCGTTGTCGTGATCGTCGGGGACATTGACCTCGCCGCGACCCGCCAGGCGGTCGCGCAGCATTTCGGCGGTGCCCCCCGGGCCCGGCTGGCCCCGGTGCTTGTGCCGGCCGAGCCGCTGCAGCTCGGCCCGCGGGCCGAGCATCGATTTGAGGACGTCGAGATCACGCGGGCGGCGCTCGCGTGGCCGATCCCTGGGCTCACGCACGACGACGCTCCGGCGCTCGACCTGCTGGCCATGGTGCTGGGCTCGGGTGACAGCTCCGTGCTTTGGCACGAGATCCGCGAGCGCCGGGGGCTGGTCCACACGATCGACGCGACCAGCTGGAATCCCGGCTCAAGCGGACTTTTCTGCGTATTTTTCACGACCGATCCCGACAAGCGCCTCGCGGCCACGGAAGCCGTCAATGCGACGCTGGCCCGCTGCGCTTCGCGCGGTTTCACACCGGCGCAGCTCCGCAAGGCGATCCGCCAACTGGTCGTGAGCGAGATCAGCGTCCGCAAGACCATGAGCGGCCAGGCCTCGCGGCTCGGCGCCGCCGAGGTTGTCGTCGGTGACCTCGACTACAGCCGAGCGTACTTCGATCACCTGCGCCGGGTCACTCCGGTCGGGCTCAAGCGGGTCGCCCGTGCCTATCTCGCTCCTTCCCGCCAGACCGCGGTGTCGCTCAATCCCGCCGCCGCCCGGGAAGCAGTCCAGTCCGCCGCGGCGACGGCCGGTGCGGTCTCCGACTTCGAGGAAATCAGGCTGCCCAACGGGGCCCGCCTGCTGCTGCAGCCGGACCGGCATCTGCCAAATCTCCACCTGCGTTTCGTGATGCAGGGCGGCCCCCTGTATGAGGCGCCCGGGCGCCGGGGAACGACGGCGCTGCTGGCGACAATGCTCACCAAGGACACCCGCCGCCGCACCTCGGCGCAGGTTGCGCAGTTCATCGAGGAGGTCGGCGGGTCATTCTATCCGTTCTCGGGCAACAATTCCCTGGGCGTGGCCGTCGAGGTGCTGCCGCCGGATGTGGCGCGCGCCCTCTCCGTGCTGGAGGACGCGGTCCGGGCCCCGGCGTTCCGGGCGGCCACTTTCCGGCAGGAGCGCGACACTCAGGTGGCCGCGCTGCAGCAGGACGACGACGACGTGGTCACGCTTGCCCGGAAGCACCTTCGCCAACGCTTTTTTGGGGCTCATCCACTGGCCCACGATGCACAGGGCAACCCGGCGTCGGTCAAGGAACTGGCGGTGGACGATCTGGTGGCATTGCACCGTCGGCTGTGTGTCGGGCCCAACGTCGTGCTGGCCGTGGCGGGCGACTTCGAGCCGCGCCAGCTGCTGCCGAAGCTCCGGGCATTCCTGGGCCGGAATCCCGCCGGGACGGCCCCGTCGCCGGAGGCCCGGTTCGCGGGCCCGGCCGAGGTGGGCGACTTTGTCGAACAGCAGCCACGCGAGCAGGCCGTGGTGGGGCAGGCGTTTCCCGGTCCCCGCGTGAATGCGGACGATTTCTACGTTGGCGAGGTGGCCGACGAGCTCTTCAGCGGCATGGCGTCACGGTTGTTCGAGCGGGTCCGCGAGGAGAAGGGCCTGGCCTACTTTGTCCGCTCCGGTCGGGTCACGGGACTCGACTCGGGCATGTTCTATTTCTTCGCCGGCACCCAGCCGGGCCGCGAGGCCGAGGTGCTGGCCGAGATCGACGCCGAGGTCGCCCGCGTCCAGGCCGGCGGAGTCGAGCCCGCCGAGCTCGTCCGCTGCCAGGCCCGGCTCAAGGCCGCCCGCCGGCAGGGCATGCAGACCAACGCCGCGCGGGCCATGCAGGCCGCGCTGAGCGTCCTGCAGGGCCAGCCGGCCAACGACTGGAAGCGTTACGACGGGCGCATCGACGCCGTGACGATCCCCGGTCTCGCCCGCTTTGCGCAGGCACACTTCCGCCGCGACGCCCGCACGCAGCTGGTCGTGCGCCCGTAGCGGCAAAGCTCGCGCGTTCCCGGAGTTTGGGTTGAATCCTCCCGCATGTCCCCGCGGCCGCCCCTGTCCGAGCTGTTTCCGTCCGGGCCGTACCGTTTTCACCTGACGCTGAAGCGCGGCGACGCCCGGGAGTTCTTCGGGCCGCAGGACCCGGCCGGCCGGCTGCTCGCCGAGCGGGCAAAGTGGATTGCCGTCGACGCCGCGCGCTACGCCGCCCTGCAGCCCGAGGGCGAGTCCTTGCTGGCGGAGGTTGCGGACCTGGCGGCACGCGAGTGGGGGATTCCGGGCGTGGCCTCGGTGCTGGAACTGGGCCGGCGGCTTGAGCCCGACATGCTCCTGCTGTCGCCGGACGAGACGGGAGCGTTCCGCCTGCGGGGCGGGGCGCTCTGTTTCCCGACGGGCTGGGCGCTCGAGGAAAAGCTCGGGCACAAGCTGGATTTCATCCACGGCGTGGTGCCGGGGCTCAATGCGGCCCTGGCGGCTCCGATCCACCAGTTTCTCTCGCGGCTGAAACCCGGCTCGGTCTTCTTCCGCGACAACTGGGGCATCGTCACGACCGACGAGCTGAACTTGCATCCCTCGCGTCGCGTCTCAGCCCCGGTCTTGCCGGTTGTGCTCGAGCGCCTCTGGCTGCGGCTGGAATACCAGGCGCTGCTCGCGCTCCCGCGGACCCGGGGCGTGCTGTTTGGCATCCGCATCGGCCTGCACCGCCTCGATGAGGTGGCGCGCGATCGGGCCGCGGCGGCCGGTTTGCGCAATGCGCTGGCGACCATGCCGGCTGAAATGGCTGCGTACAAGCGACTCGATGGCATTCGGTCGAAATTGAGCGAATGTGTCTGAGTTGGGGCTGGATTCCGCGGTTTCGGCTGGCAGCGTCCGCGCCGCATGAAATCCCCAATGGTAAGAAACCTGATAGTCACTGGCCTGGTGGCGCTCGCGGGCGCCATGGCCGTTCCGGCGTTGCGCGCGGCCGACTCCAAGGAGGACGCCGCCGAGCGGCGGGCGCGCCGCGAGGCGGAGATGCTCAAGAAGTACGACGCGAACCACGACGGAAAGCTCGAGCCCGACGAGAAGGCCGTGCGCAAGGCGGACCGCGCGAAGGCCAAGGCCGAGCGCGAGGCCAAGAAACACGAGCGCGCCGAGCGGGAGGCCGAGGAGGAATCCAAGTAGACTGCCCTCGCCCCGTGACGGACAAAGCCCCGGCGGAAACGCCGGGGCTTTTTGTTCGGACCGGAAGGAGGCGGCGACGCCGTCGAATCCGGGCTACCGGTCGCGGGCGGATGCCCGGCGATCAGGGCTTGGGCGCCTCGATCGCGGCGCCGTTCCACTTGAGCTTGGTGCGGACGACCGCGAAATGGGAGTAATCGGGCCGCTGGACGAGCGAGAGGTGGAGCTTCGAGATTGAGATCTCGACCGGAGAGCCGATGCCGACCTTGAGATTCCGCTGGCCGTCGAGCGCGACAAGCAGGCGCGAACCGTCGGTCCGGTTGAACACCCGCAGCCGGACATTTTCGCGAAAAATGATCGAGCGGTTGCTCAGCGTGTGCGGACAGATCGGCGTCATCGCGATCACGGCGGCGCTGGGGTGGACCAGCGGCCCGCCGGCCGAGAGATTGTAGGCCGTCGAGCCGGTCGGCGTGGAAAAGATCAGGCCGTCGCAATGATAGTCGGTTACCAGCTCGCCGTCGGCCACCACTTCCAGGCGGACGAGACGGGAGTTCACCTCGTCCTTGATGAGCACGTCATTGAGCGCGAGATCATGCGCGCCGCGCCCGGTCGAGCACTCCAGCATCGAGCGCGACGCGAGCTTGTAGGCGCCCTTGAGGAGATCGCCGAAATGGGCCCGGGCCTCGTCGGCGGAAAAGGTCGTGAGGAAGCCGAGGCTGCCGCGGTTGACCCCGATGATCGGGATCTGCTCCCGGACGGCCTCGCGGGCGACCCCCAGCAGGGTGCCGTCGCCGCCAATCACGCAGCACGCGTCCGCGGCGCGCAGCGCGCCGCGCGCCAGCGGCGAGTGGTTGGTCAGCCGGAACTTCACTCCCGCCTGTTTCGCGACCGCCATCAGCGTCCGCGCCAACTCCAGGGCACCGGCCTTGTCCTCGTTGACGACAAACGCGAGCTTGCGAATGGGCTTCATGGTTTCCGCCACGTTACGCGAGGCGAAGCGGCGGGGAAACCTAATTCCATTGCGGATTGCGGATCGCGGATTGCGGACTCCGTCGCCGGAATTTCACAGCCTCGATTCTGAATTCCTGATCCCGAATTTGGCATCGTCGGATTGAGTCACCTCCCGTCCCGAATCAATCCGCTATCCGCGATCCGCGATCCGCAATGGCCTCGGCCTGCTTTCTCAGGCCGAGCAGAAACTCCCGATTCCCATCCGCCCCGGTGATCGGCGAGTCCATCGTGCCAACCAGGCTGGCGCCGGGGAGATCGGCGAGGGCGAAGTCCCGGACGCTCGCCAGCGTCGCCTCCTGGACGGCCGGGTCGCGGATTACGCCCCGGCCCTTGTCGACCTCGGCCTTGCCCGCCTCAAACTGGGGCTTCACCAGGGCGACGAGCGCACCGCCGGGACGCAGGCAGCGCCAGACGGCGGGCAGGACCGCCTTCAGCGAGATGAACGAGAGATCCATCACGATGGCGTCGAATTCGGGCCTGGGCAGGTCCGACGGATTCAGGTGCCGGGCGTTGACCTGCTCGAGATTGGTCACCCGCGGATCGGCGCGGAGCTTGGCGTGCAGCTGCGCGCGGCCGACGTCCACGCAGACCACATCTGCTGCCCCGGCCTGCAGCGCGCAGTCGGTGAAGCCGCCGGTGGAGGCGCCGACGTCGAGCACGTGCGCCCCGCGCAGGTCGAGCTGGAACCGCTCCAGCGCCCCCGCGAGCTTCTCGCCGCCGCGGCTGACAAAGCGGGGCGGCTGGTCGACCGAGACGGCGAGGTCCGACGGAAATTCCTTGCCGGGCTTGTCGAGCCGCTCCGTCCCGTGGCGCACCCGCCCCGCCATGATCAGGCCCTTGGCCTGCGCCCGGCTGGCGGCCAGTCCCCGCGCGACCAGCAGTTCGTCGAGACGGAGCTTCGCGGCGGCCATGCGGGTCAAAGCGCGTCGACGGCCGCGAGGAACGCGCGGGCGATCACGGCATGGCCGATGTGGTTCGGATGCACCCGGTCCCACGCGATCGCGTTCGCGTGCATGTGCGCGAGCACCCCGTCGAAGGCGGCCTGGATATCGACGAACGGCACGCCATGCCGGGTCGCGATCTGCCGCATGAGCCCGCCGTACTCGTCCATGCGGCGGCGCATCGCATCGGACCGGTTGGGTTCGATGTAAAACGGGGACATCAGCACAAGCTGGGAGACCAGCGGGCGGGTCCGGGTCACGAGCTCGTCCAGCGTGCGGCCGTACGTCTCCGGCGCCACATGGAGCTCGGTCTGCCGCGGCAGGTCGAACTGGCGCCAGACGTCATTCACGCCGATCATCACCACGAGCCAGTCCGGTTTGAGATCGAGCGCGTCCGTCTGCCAGCGCGCCTTCAGGTCGACGACGGTGTTCCCCGACGTGCCCATGTTCACCACCCGGATCGCGTGCCCGGGATGGGCCGCGCCGAAGTGCCCGTCGACGAGGGCGACATAGCCCTTGCCGACCGCGCCAAAGAGGCCCTCGCCAACGGGTCGGGCGCGTTCGCAGTCCGTGATCGAGTCGCCGATGAAGACGAGCTTGCTGCGGGGAGCGATTTTCATCGGAGGCCATCGTAGGGACGGACCCGACCCTGACGAGTCTGGAGGTGCCGCTCCCACCATTAGGATGGATTCGGACGAATTAGCGGTTACACCGATGCGGTCCACCCCGCTCGCCCCATGACGCTTCCCCGCTGGTCCGTTTTCGTCCCGCTGTGCCTCTCGCTCCTCGCCGCGCCGGCCCGCGCCGCCGAGGCGCGCTACACGATCGCCGTGATCCCGATGGGCACGACGCACGAGTACTGGAAGATGATCCACGCCGGCGCCCGCAAGGCCGAGGCCGAGCTCCGCGCGGCGGGCACGCCGGTCGAGATCATCTGGAAAGGCCCCCTGCGCGAGGACGACCGCGACCAGCAGGTGCAGGTCGTCGAGAATTTCATCGGTCGCAAGGTGAGCGGCATCGTGCTCGCGCCGCTCGACCAGCGCGCGCTCGCCGCGCCGGTCGAGCAGGCGGCCAAGGCGGGGATTCCGGTCGTGATTGTCGATTCCGGCCTCAAGTCCGAGGCCCCGGTGAGTTTCATCGCCACCAACAACTATGCCGGCGGGCAGCTCGCGGCGCGGCGCCTCGGCGAGCTGCTTCACGGCAAGGGCAACGTGATCCTCCTGCGCGTCCAGGTCGGCTCGGGCAGCTGCGAGGCGCGCGAGGCGGGTTTTCTTGACGAGCTGGCGGCCAAGTTCCCGGCGATCGAGGTGATCTCGTCCAACCAGCACGGCGGCGCGACGCGGGAGACCGCCCTGGCGGCCTCGCAGAATCTGCTCAACCGCTTCGGGAACAAGGTCGACGGCATCTTCACGCCCAACGAGTCCACGATGGCGGGAATGCTCCTCGCGCTCGGCAACGCCGGGCTGGGGCAGGGCAAGGTGAAGCTCGTCGGCTTTGCGAACAGCGAGACCTACGCCGCCGCCATCCGGCGCGGCGACCTCCAGGGGCTCGTCCTGCAGGATCCCGTGAAGATGGGCTACCTCGGCGTGAAATCGATCGTCGACGTCCTCGAAGGCCGGAAGGTTCCCGCGCTCGTCGACACCGGCGTCAAGCTCGCGACTGCGGAGAATCTCGGCGACCCAGGGATCGCAGCGTTGCTGAAAGCAGAGTAGGCTGTGGGGAAACGCCAAATCGCCAAACGCCAGAATCGTCCGTGGCCAGCGGCCACCGACAGGTCCTGTCTGGTTAGAATCTGCTTTCGGCGGTGATCGATTTACCACCAAGGGCACGAAGCCCACGAAGAAAGTCTGTGCACCTGCCCTTCGCGTCCTTCGCGCTCTTCGTAGTAAACCCAAACTCCGTCTGACCACACCAGATCCTGCCCGGTCGCCCGCAGCGCCGGACTCATCTGGAGTTTGGCGGTTTGGCGGTGGGAGTTTTTCCGCCCGCCCAACCATTCCACCAGCGGCTCCCTTTACCCCACGATCGGGAAAAGCTCGCCGTCGAGCTTCTGCCCCTGTCGGAGATTGAGCGGGTCGGTCACGGGGTGGGCGACCTTGTGGTAGGTCGTGCCCTCTGGCATGTAGATGATCGCGATGGCCTCGCGCATGCCGTCCGAGCGGTTCGGGCCGGCGTAGTGGAAGGTCATGCCGTTGTGCACCGTGACGGAACCGGCCTTGAGCTCACAGGTGACGGGCTTGATGCCCTTGGTCTGTGGCGCGACCGCGTAGAGATCCTGCGGGTCCGCCAGATTGACCGGCTCGATGTCGAGGAACTTCTGTGTGCCGGGCAGGAAGGACATGCAGCCATTCTGGATCGTGGCGTCGCGCAGCGCGATCCAGATGGTCAGCTGGTGCATTTTCTGCTCGTGCGGCCAGTACGGCGTGTCCTGGTGCCACGGCGTCTTCGCGCCGGTGTGCGGCTCCTTGAACAGCGCGTGGTCGTGCCACAGCCGGAGCGGCAGGCCGCTCAGCCGCGCCGCGATCCCGCCAAGCTTGGCGCTCAGCACGTGCGGCTTCACCGCCGGATAGCGATGCCACAGGTTCACGCACTGGATGAAAATCTGCTCGTAGCTGTTCTTCTTCCGGTTCGGGTCGAGCTTCACCGTGTCCTGTTTTACGGCCGCGTCCACGGCGTCGCGGAACGACGTGAGCTCGTCGCCCGTGAGGACGTCGTTCAGTTGAATGTAACCGTCACGCTGGTAGGCCGTGATCTGCTGCTGGGTGAGGGGGTAATCGTGGTTCACGGAATGGAATCTAGCACATCTCGCCCCTTCGCGCTTGAATGGGCCCGGCAAAAACTTGAAGGTTTCCGTCATCAAGGCGACCTTCACCATCAACCAGGCCGTCGTCCGCCTGAGCGCCACCCGGCCCCTCAATGTCGAGCGTGCCGTCGTGGCCGCCGACATCCCGCCCCACGACCATGATTATTACGAGGTGAGCCTGATGGTGCACGGCCGCTGCCGGCACCACACGGCCGACGGGGTGCGGGAGCTGGAGCCGGGCGCGGTGATCGTCGTCGCCCCTGGCGGCGTGCACGCCTTCTCGCGGCCGCGGGGCGTGGAGTTCATCAACCTCTACTATCTTGCCGAGTGGCTGGCGGCCGGCTGGCGGGAGTACTGGACCGAGCAGGGGCTGGTGCCGCTGTTTCTGGCGCAGGTGCTGTTCCGGCGCGAGACCCAGCCGCGGCCGGCGGTCTTCCGGCTGGAGTCGGCGGCGGCTGCCGCGGCCGCCGCGGAACTGGCGGGGATCCAGCGCGAGTTGGCCGGCGAGCGGCCCTCGGCCCTGTTCATCAAGGCGGGAGTGCTCAAGCTGCTCGTCATGCTCTCGCGCGCGAGCCACGACCACCGCGCGGAGCTCGCCGCTCCGGTGTGGGCCGTCGTGCACGGGATCGAGGCCAGCATCGAGGGCGGCCAGCCCTTCGACCAGGCCGCCCAGCTGCGCGGTTGGGGCGTCTCGGCCGACCGGGCCAGCCGGCTCTTCCGGCAGGCCACCGGGCTCTCGCCGCTCGAGTACTACCAGCGCCGCCGGATCCACCACGCCTGCGTCCGGCTCCTCGACCGCGCCCACACGATCACGCAGGTCGCGCTCGAGCTGGGCTTCGCCGACGCCGCCCATTTCAGCCGGCTGTTCCGGAAATACGCCGGGCTCACCCCGCGGGCCTATCGCGCGAAGTACGCGTGAGGCGGTTGGAGTTGAATGTTGAGGGTTGAACGTTGAACGGGCAGAGCCCGGCGCTAGGTGCGCACGCCGCGTCCGGCTTTCAACCTTCGGCCCTCAACTTTCAACTCCCCCCTGCCTTCCCGGCGACCAGCACGTCGTGCGTCCGCCGATTTCCTCCCGCACCAGCGGCACCCCCGTGCGGGGACAGCGGCCGCCGTCCTCCCAGCGGTGCCAGAAGAGCCAGGTCTTCGGGATATGCGCGTTCAGGTCCGGCGGCAGGTAGTCGCCGCGGCCCGCAATTGTGTCGAGGGCGAGACGGCAGACGCGACGACACTCACGCCAGAGGGTTCGGGTCTCGGCCGGCGACAGCGACCCGGCGCGGCGCGCAGGATGGATCGCCGCGCGCCACAGGATCTCATCGGCCATCCAGTTGCCCACGCCCGGGAACCGCTCCTGCATCAGGAGCACGGCCTTGATCGGCGCCTTGGCCCGGCGACGCAGGAAGGCCGCGACGGCTTCGACCGTGAAAGTCTCGGAAGTGATCGCCGGCGCGATCCGGGCCCACCATCCGGGAGCTTCGGTCCCGCGGTGAAACTGCACCCGGCCAAACATCCGCGGGTCCGTGAACACGAGCGCCTGTCGCGGAGTAACGAGAACCAGATGGTCGTGTTTGCCAACCGCCCAATCGGCCGCCTCGACATGCAGCTCACCGCTCATGCCGAGGTGCACGCCCAGCCAGGCGCCGCCCGAGAACCGGAACAGCATCTGTTTCGCCCGTGCCTCGGAGGATACGAGCCGGGCGCCGGTCAGGGCGCGACGCAGGGCGGCGGGACTGGTCCCGCGGAAGATCTTCGCTCCCGGATGCAGCAAGACCACGCGGACGCGCTTACCCGCTCCGGCTTGGTGCCAGCGCTTTCGGAAAAACTCAGCTTCGGCCAGCTCAGGCATGTCAGCCAAGGCGTTCGTAGCTGCGCAGTGTGTGCAACGCCGCCAAGGTAAGCACGGCTTGCCAACGGCGCCGGGCCGAGGGCCAGGCGTCGGGAAACGCGTCGCCCCAATTCCAGAACGGCGACCAGGCCCCATCGCTCTCCTGGGTCTCGATCATGTAATCCAGATTTGCCTCGATCGCCTCGGGCATGATCGCCTTCCACGGGGAGGCGGCGTCGGGAGCAATCAGCAGCGGGCGCAGGCCATATCCGCTCCACTTGGCCGGATCGCGCTCGACGGCCGCCGCGATCGAACGGGGCAGCGTCCGCTCGAGTGCGACCTTGAGCGAAGCCGGGAGGTTGGGCGCCTGGTGGAGGCGCGTGTAACAGAGCAGGCCGTGCATCTCGATCGGCGCTTGGTCCGCCCGCAGTCGCGCGAGGGTGGCGGCCACGGTCTGCTCGACGAGGCTGCGGGTTGAAGCAGCGGGAAAAGTCAGCAGGCAGGCGAGGACGTCGGGCCGCGGATTGTCGACGTAACCCTGCCACTGGTCAGCCGCGCCTTCAGCGTGGTGCCACCACGGCGCATGCGGCTCGGTGTTGCCGTGGGGCGGAATGATCGGCCACACGCCGCGCACCGGGTCAAAGGTGGCGGCGAGGTAGGCTCGCGCGCGTTCGACCGCCGGATGCGCGGCCGGCGTGCCGAGTTCCCGCAGATAGTGCAGCGCGTGACAGGTGCACAGCACGCTGGATGCCTTGAGTCCGATGTCGGGCTCGAGGCCATGGTAGCCGCCGTCGGCGTTCTGGTGCAGGGCCAGCGCCTCGCGCGCGGCCTCGGCTGATCCGCCCTCGAAATGGAACGCGAACATCGCGCGTTCGACCGCCGGTCCCTGACGGAGCAACGCGCCGGATCGGGCGAAGGCGGCGGGCGAGAGAAGGGATTTCGCCATGGGCTTACTGGGTTCCGACGCAACCCCTGACGGAATCAAAGAGCTTGCGCGAGTCGTAGCCGACGCCGTCCTTGAAAACCAGTTCGGTCTTGCGGAGGTCCGTGATCTGCGCGGCCGGATTGCCCGCGACGACCACGAGGTCGGCGGCCTTGCCGGCCTCGATGCTGCCGGTCTCGCGCTCGATGCCGAGCAGTTTGGCGCCGTTGCTCGTCGCCACCTGGATTGCCTCGACGGGGGTCAGGCCGGCGTCCACCAGCAGCTCGATGGTCCTCCAGCTGCCATAGCCTGCGATGACGCCGCCGTAGCCGGTCGGGTCGGTGCCCGCGACCAGGAGGCCGCCGGCCCGGAAAAACCGCTTCTCCAGCTCGAGGTACTTGGCCCAGGCCGCCGCCTCCTCGCCGCGGGGCCGACCATTCACCTTCGCCCAGCGGGTGAGGTAGTTCTCGCGCGCCGGGGCCGAGAGGGTGTCGAGCTCGGCCGAGGTCATCATCCGGCAGCCCGGATTGAACGTCTCCATGATCGCCAGCGTGGAGGTCACGGCGACCTTCCGGTCGATCAGCAGCTTGATCAGGTCCTTGACCGCCGGTGAATCGAGGTCGAGCGCTGCCATCGCTCTTTCCGCGGCGATCACATTCGGCTGGTCGTCCTCCTTCCAGTTGGGAGTGAAGTCCGACATCGCGAAGAAACCGTGCTCGAGATTGTCGATGCCGATCTCGGCGGCGCGGCGATAACTCACCGTGCCAAGGTGGCCCGTGACTTGGAGGTGGCGCGCGTGGGCGGCAGCTACGACCGCCGCGAGCGCGTCGCCGCGGAGGTGCATGTAGGCCTTGAACGAGGTGAAGCCCTCGTCGGCCCAGTAGTTCACCATGCGCGCGGCGTCCGCCGGGCTGTCGACGGAATCAATCTGGGGCACCGCCGCGGGCACGCCCTCCAGGTAAGGGGCGGTCAGGTGGAGTTTCGGTCCCGGCGCCTCACCGGCATCGATGCGACGCTTGAGCTGGTGGTCGGTGTACGGCTCGATGCTGCCCCCGGTGCGGGCCGACGTGACGCCGGCCGCGAGGTACATCCGGGGAAACGAAAACTCGAGCTCCGCGACGTGGAACGGCGCGTTCGGGGTCAGAAGCGAATAGTACATGTGCTCGTGCACCAGCACGAGGCCCGGCAGGACGGTCTTGCCGCTCAGGTCGCGCACGGCGGCGCCCGCCGGCGTCTGGGCCTCGGCGTCGGGCCCGACCCACGCGATGCGGCCGTCGCGGAGCACGAGGGTTTGGTTCTCACGGGCCGGATGGCCCAGTCCGTCCACCACCCGGGCGTGCACCAGCGCCAGCACGGGTTCACGCACCACGACCGACGGGTCGGCGGCGGCGGACAGACGGACGGAAAGCACGGCGGCGCAGGCCAGGGCCGCGGGGAAAAGACGGCGCAGGGTAGGGTTCATAAGAATGGGGAGACGGGAAATGGGAGCCGCGCGAACGCCGGTCCGCCGAGGGAAATGGGCGGGTCAGGTCAGCGTGGCCGCGAATTCGGCGAAACTCGGGTACACCGGGAGGCCGTGGGTCGTGACCTCCGGCAGCGTGCGGGGGTCGACCTTGCCGGTGCAGAGGGCGGCGACGTTCACCTGGGCGGCGCGCCCTGCGCCGATGTCGGCGGCGGAGTCGCCAACCATCCAGCACTGCGCCGGGTCGAGCCGGTGCTGCTCGAGCTTCTCCAGGATGAACCGCGGCGACGGCTTGCGGTAGACGACCGGCTGACCGGGCGCCTCCGGGGCGATGCAGGTCGCGGCAAACAGGGGCGAACCGAGCCCGAGCAGTTCCTCCATCCGGGCGTTGACCCGCAGCGTGTCGTCCATCGTGTGGTAACCCCGGCCGATGCCGGACTGGTTGGTGAAGAGGAAAAGCTTGTACCCGAGCGAGCGCGCGCGCTGGAGGCCTGCCGCCACGCCCGGGATCAGCTCCACTCCGGCGGGATCGGCGAGGTAGGTCTTGTCGATGATGAGGGTGCCGTCGCGGTCGAGGAACAGCGCCTTGCTCATGACTCGTGCGCGACGTACGACCGCAGCTCGGCGGGCGTCACCGTGGCGGTGCCCAACTTGCCGACCACCACGCCGGCGGCGGCATTCGCGAAGTGGGCAGCGGTCTCGAGCTTCGCGCCGGCGGCCAGCGCCAGCACCAGCGCGGCGAGCGAGGTGTCGCCCGCACCGGAGACGTCGAACACCTCGCGGGCCGCGGTCGGGATCCGCTTGCTGATGCGGCCGCGCTCGCTCAGGAGCATGCCGTCCTCGCCCATCGTGATGACGAGGTGGCGGGTCCGGTAGATTTCATGGAGGCGCGCACAGACGTCCGCGGCCGGAAACGGCGTGTGCGGCGGTAGCTCGATGCCGGCCAGCTGCAGCGACTCGCGCTTGTTCGGCGTGATCAGGTCGAGGTCCCGGAACTTCAGCGGGCGCCGCGGCTTCGGATCCAGCGCGACAAATTTCCCGGCGGCGCGGGCGAGGCCGGACACCCGCTCGACCAGCTCCTCCGTGAGGATGCCCTTGGCATAGTCGGACAGGATGACTGCGTCCGCGGCGGCGATCTCCTTCTTGAACAGCTTGGTGGCAATGTCGGGGTTGAACTGGTAGGCGGCCGGCGGCGACTCGCGGTCGATGCGGCAGAGCTGCTGGTGCTGCACCATCACGCGGGTCTTCACGATGGTCTGGCCCGCGCCGGGGGTCGTGACGGACCGGATGTGGTGCGACGCGAGGGTGGCATGGAGCTTCCGGCCGGCCTCGTCATTGCCGTAGTAGCCCACCACCGTGCACCGGGCGCCGAGCGCGGCGATGTTGAGGCCGACGTTCCCGGCGCCGCCGGCGGTCCAGGTCTCGCGGTCGACGTCGATCACCGGCACCGGCGCCTCGGGGGAGATGCGCGTGGCGTCGCCCCAGACGTAGCGGTCGAGCATCACGTCGCCGATGACGAGGATGCGCAGCTTCGCGATCTTCCGCAGCAGGGCGGACGCCTCTTTTAGCGAAATTCCCATTCGTAGTGGTAGTTGGAGAGCAGTCGGGTGCCGCGGTCGGTGACCTGCACGACGTCCTCGATGCGGCAGCCGCCGAGGCCCGGGTAATACAGGCCGGGCTCGACCGTCACGACGGTGCCCCGCTTGAGCTTCATCGAGACCGTCGGGCTGAGCCGGGGCGGCTCGTGGATGGCGAGGCCGACGCCGTGGCCGGTGCCGTGGATGAACCCGACCGAGCCGCGTTCGGTCCGGCGAGTTTCATAGCCGGCGGCGATCAGGGTGTCGGCGGCCTGCTGGTGGACGAACCGGCCGTCGACGCCGGCGCGGATCGCCTTCAACGCGGCAAGCTGCGAGGCGCGCACGGCCGCCACGAGCTTCCGCTGGGCGTCGCTCGCGCGGCCGCGCAGGAAGGTGCGGGTCATGTCGCCGAAATACCCCGTGTCCACCACGCGTGGAAAGATGTCGACGACGATGAGGTCGTGCGCGCGCAGCGGGCCGGAGCCGCGGTCGTGCGGGTCGCACGCCTGGTCGCCACCGGCCACGATCGTGTGGAGGGAGATCCCGCCGGCGCGGAGGATGGCGCTCTCGACGGCGAATTTGACGTCCTCGGAGGTGAGCTTGCGGCCGCGGGTGACGAGAAAGCGGCCCTTCGGCCGGGCGGCCCGCAGGGCCGACTCCGCGGCGGCGAGTCCGACGGCGCTGAGCCGGTTGCCCTCGCGGAGGGCTGAGGCCTCGGCGGGGGACTTGACCTCGCGCTCGGGGAAGAGCGGCCCGTTGGCCAGCTCCAGCCGCAGGCCCAGCGCCCGGAGCTTGAGGTAGAGATTGGCCGGAAAATCGTCGGCCACGCGGAACGCGCGCAGGCGGTGGGCGCGGGCGACCTCGGCAATGATCTCCGCGGCGCCGACCGCCCGGCGGGGCCAGCGGGCCTGGGCGCGGGCGCGCCATTCCTCGAGCGGCAGCACCGCGTCGAACGTGCCGGCCTTCTTGACGCGGCCGAACTCGAGCGCGCTCTGGACGGAGATGCGCTTCCGGCCGGCGCCGAAGGCGATGAAGGGATCGTGAACCTCGACGCGGCTGAAATAGAGCTGGTCGGAGCTGGTGCCGGTGTCGGCGTAGAGGAGCGGGGGCAGGGGAGTTCGGGCCACGGTGGGAGAGAGATTGAAAACGGGGGCGCGGCAGATTACCCAACGAGTCTGTGAAAAACGCAAATCTGGTTTCGCTGACCTGCTGCTGGCTCGCGCTCTTCCTTACCGCGGGCTGCGGCGCCAAGGAATCGGCCGCCCCGGCGGTCCCGAAGACGGTGGCGGATTATTTCCCGATCAAGGTCGGCGACCGGATCGTGCAGATGCAGGTTGCCGTCCTGCCCACCGAGATGGAGCGCGGCCTGATGGGCCGGCGCGACCTGGGGCCCGACCAGGGCATGATCTTCGTCTACCAGCAGCCGCAGGTGATGGCGTTCTGGATGCACAACACCCCGACGCCCCTCGACATCGGCTTCTTCCTGCCGTCCGGCGAGCTCGCGGAAATCTATCCGCTGCTGCCCTTCGACGAACGCACGGTGCGGTCCCGCGGCGACACGCTCCAGTTCGCGCTGGAGATGAACCAGAACTGGTTCCACGGGCAGGGCCTGCGCCCGGGCGCCAAGCTGGATCTCAAGGCCCTCGCCGCCGCCCTGCGGGCGCGGGATTTTGACCCACGAAAGTTCGGGCTCGAGGGGCCCTAGGCTTTAGAATTTCCAAACACCAAACCGCCAAACGCCAAAAGAGTTCGGCGCTGCGCGCTGCTGGGGCGGTTGGGGAGTATGTCGGCCGCTCGGCGCCGGCCTGACCGCCGCGCGCGGCCCCCAAGCGACCTCACCCCTTGGCCGAAGGCCAAGCACGATTTTGGCGTTTAGCGCTTTGGTGTTTGGAGTTTTTCCCCACCGCTAATCCTTGGGCAGCTCGTTGTCCGTCTTCAGCACCAGCACCGGCGTCTTGGTTTTCACCCAGACGTCGGCGTCCTTGAAGTGTTTGGCCGGGACATTCTCGAACGCCTCGCCGACGGTCTTCACCGGCAGCAGCCGGCCGCGCTTGGAGGCGTTGAAATCGTAGGCCCCGCGGAACACGCGGTCCGGGGTCGTGGCGACGCTTTCGGTTTCCGGAATCTGCAGCACCCAGCCGACGAATTCGTGCTTCGGCATCCGGCCCTCGGGGTCGGACACCACGATGACCCACTGCTTCTTGACCGGCGGCGGCTTCTCCTCGGCATTGTCGGGCTGGACCGCGATGTTGATCTCCTCGATCACGCGGCGCAGGAGGGCGGGATCGAGCTGGTTCTTCTTGAGGATCTCCGCGACTTTGCTGACGTCGATTTTCGGCATGGTGTTTTCCGTTGAGAGGACCACGAATGGACACGAATGACCGAGAATGTAAAGGCAGCGCATGGTCGGGTTGGCGCCCGGGCATTTTCGCGCAGATGCGCTCCGCCTGGGATGATTGATTCCCATGGCTGACGAATTCTTCGACGTGGTGAACGCACGCGACGAGCCCGTGGGCCGGGCGCGCCGCAGCGAGGTTCACGCCCGCGGACTCTGGCACCGCGCCGTGCACATCCTCGTGTTCAATCGCGCCGGCCAGGTCTTCCTCCAGCTGCGGTCGATGCGAAAGGATGTGGCGCCGGGCAAGTGGGACTCCTCGTGCTCGGGCCACCTCGACGCCGGCGAGGATTACGATCGTGCCGCCGTGCGCGAACTCGGGGAGGAACTCGGGCTGGACCACGACCCCCGGCCCGAGCGCTGGCTGCGCGTGAACGCCTGCGCCGAGACCGGCTGGGAGTTCTGCTGGATCTACCGGCTCAGTCACGAGGGACCCTTTGTCCTGCACCCGGAGGAAATCGAACGCGGCGAATGGTACGGGCCCGCGGAGGTCACGCGGCTGATCTCGATCCGGCCGGATGACTTCTCGCCCGCCTTCCGGCACATCTGGTCGCAGCTGGCCTTGGCGTGAGGCGGACCGGTGTTGGAAGCTGACGGATGCAGGCTGAAGGGCCGGTGACAGCGAAGGCGGGACTCGCCTCAACCACCGGCTCTCTGCTTTTTACGCGATCCGTCCGGTCAAGCGCAGTGGCCCGACCGGTCAGCCCGGACCCGGGGTGGAGTCGTATTTGTAAAGCGAAGGGCCGCGGCCGGTGAGGCGTTTGCCGGTGATCCGGCCCGGGCCCTCGTTGGCGCTGAGGCGCTTGATCTCGTCGAACTGCTTTTGGGTGATCAGGCGGCGCGGGAGTCGCTTCTCGGCCTCGTAGAGCAGGCGTTCGCGGTCGTCGTCGTTGGGCGAGTAGGGCTGCCATGACGTGTGATGTCCCTGGTGCATGGTCCACTCGATGTTGCCGCCGTGCACGATGGCGCTCACCTGGAACTTTCGTCCCTCGTCGTCCTTGTTCCACCAGCCGAACTCGATGCCCATGATTGCACTAGAGGCGGCCTCGCGTGGGCCGGCAAGGCTGGAAGGGGACCGTTGAAAGCTGAGATTTGAAAGATTGGCGACTGGCCGACGGGGCCTGCCTAAGGACGGGGCGCGGCGGTCGAGAATTCGGCGATGACCCGGCCCGGGTGGAACTCGCCCTTGCGGCGCTCGACCATCCGCAGGATGAGACGCTCGTCCTGCAGGTCGGCCACCCAGCCGCTGAGCGGAGGACAGTACGAGCCGGTGTTGATCACGATCAGCCCGTCGGGCAGCCGCCAGAATCCCGGCCGGTGGATGTGGCCGATCAGCACGAACCCGGCCTTGGGCCGGTATCGCCGCGTCAGGGTGCCGGCCAGGGCCGGGGCGTTGCGCCACGCCCGCAGGATGTGCAGGAACCGGGTCGGCGGCCACACGGTGTCGGCCAGGATGCCGACGGTATACTTTAGCGCGTCGCGCTCGGACTGGTGGCGCTGGGGAATCGTCGCGGCCACCCGCCGGAAAACCGTGAAGCGATGCTCCAGCCGGGTGGCGCGGTCCGGGCCCAGCTCTCCCAGCTGCTCGCGGATCCGCCGCCGGACCGTCGCGGCGTCCTGGCCCCACGGCACGATTTCCTCGAACAGGATGTCGCCGTGCGTCACGAAGACGCGGCCGTCCGCCAGATCAAGCGTATGGAGGGCCGAGATGTCGGGATCGTGGTTGCCCGTCAGGAACGTGACGGGCGGGGCGGCGTCCCGGAAGAACTGCAGGGTCTCCGCGCGCAACGCCTCGGACTGCCCGGCGACCTTGCTCGGCCGGGTGTCGATCGTGTCGCCGTTCAGCACGAGCTGGTCGACGCCCTCGAACAGCGGCCGGAGCGCGGGCAGGGCGCGCACGCGGCTGCCGCGGTCGCCGTAGTGGACGTCGGACAGGATGCGGGTGACGCGGGTGGGCACGGTGGGAGGTCGCCACGGTGGGCGGACCTTCCACAAACCCGGTCACGCGGGCGCCTGCAACCCACAAAGGCGGAACGCCTCCGCGCTTCAGCGCTTGCGTGCCGGCGGCGGTTCGCGAGGATGCACTGCCATGGCGCACTACGGCTCCATCCCCGCGCTGCGCGCGCAGACCGCGCAGCTCAAGCTGTTCGCACCGGCTTTCGCCTACCTCGACGATCTCCTGCGTCCGGGCTCGACGGCTGGCGAGCGCCTCCGCGGCCTGGCGGAGGGCGACAACCACCGCGTCGACCTGGGCGGCGGCGTGTTTGCGCTGGAACAGGTCTATGCGGCGAAAGTCCGCGCCGACGGCTTCTTCGAGTCGCACCGGAAATTCATCGATGTCCAGGTCGTCGTCGCCGGCGGCGAGGCCATGGAAGTCGCTGACATCGGACGGATGACCGTGCGTCAGCCGTACAATCCCGAGCGCGACCTGATCGTCTACGAGGACTGCACGAGCGCCGCGATCCTGCGCGTGCAGGCGGGCGAGGCGGCGGTCTTCTTCCCGACCGACGGCCACATGCCGGGCCTGCGGATCAATGCCGACGCCACGCTCGTCCGGAAGACCGTGATCAAGGTGCCGGTTCCGGCCTGAACGGGCACCGCCTGGTTGAAAGTTGAAGGTCGTCCGTTGAAAGGCACCCACTCCGAGGTCCGGACGCTAGAGCCCCTGAGGGCGGGCGATGCCGACGCGTGCGTCCCGTCGCTGGTGCCCCGGCCCCTTCAACTTCCATCCGTCAGCTTTCAACCGCCCGAGTCCGGCCGGACCGCGCCGCGCGAGCGATGAACTACCGCCATCACTTTCACGCCGGGAATTTCGCCGATGTGATGAAGCACGTGCTGCTGCTCCGGCTGATCGCGGGAATGCAGCGCAAGGAGAAAGGCTTCCTTTACCTCGACACGCATGCCGGCCGCGGCGCCTACGTCCTCGCGGCCGCCGCCCGCGGCGATTCGCTTGCCCGCCAGCCCGAGCACCCGCTGGGCATCGGGCGGCTGGTTTCCCGCTCCGACCTCCCGCCTGGGGTCGCGGATTACGTGACGCTTGTGAGGTCATTCGACCAGCAGCGTGGCGGGCGGGGAGACGGAACGGGGCACTATCCCGGTTCACCTTGGCTGGTGCAGCTGAGGGCCCGGCCGCAGGACCGGCTGGTCCTGTGCGAGCTGCATCCCGAGGAGCACGCGGAGTTGGCGCGGGAGTTCGCGCTGGGCCCCCGGGCCCAGGTGGTGGCGGCCGACGGCTACGCGGCTGTGCGGGCGTATTTGCCGCCGCTGGAACGCCGGGCGCTCGTACTGATCGACCCGCCATTTGAGGCGCAGGACGAATTTGCGCGCATTGTGTCGGCGGTGGCTGAGGCGCTGCGCCGCCTTCCCGGCGCCGTGATCGCGATCTGGTATCCGCTGACCGAGCGGGCGAGGCTCGATGCCTTCATCGGTGAACTGTGCGCGCTGGCGCTGCCGCCGACCCTCGAGCTGGAACTGGCGGTCGCCGGTCCGGGCTCAGCCCTGAAGCTGAAGGGTTGCGGGCTGGTGGTGCTCAATCCCCCGTGGAAGTTTGACGCCGAGACGAGCCCGCTCCTGGAGTGGCTGGCCGCTGCGCTTGCACAGGAGCCGGGTGGTGGCGCCCGGGTCCGTTGGCTGGTCGAGGAGAAGGTCCCATCCTAGATTGGTCCACTCTCTGGGTTGGCCGCAAAGAGGCGCAGAAGGCGCCGAACGAAGTCACGAGGGTTCCTATCCGGCGCGACTCGTTACCCGGGCAGGGCCGCGCGGATTTTCTGCGCCTTCTGTCCGTTCTTGCGGCAAAATCTCCGACCGAACGAGCGTGAACGGAATCAGCACTCGCGAGGCCGGAATACCGCAGTCGCAGGGTCAGGCCGGTGCGGAGGGCTGGCCCTGGTCAAGCATGCCCGACCAGCGGAGCCGCGATCAGCGGCTCCAGGCCGGAAGTGGGCTGGGCTGAAGATCGAGAAGCTCCTCGGGAGCGGGCAGCTTGACCACCAGCGGCGGAGCGCGGAAGACCGGCCGATCCCACTGCACGTCCTCGCGCTTGAGGAACCGGATCATGGCCGGGACCTCGCGCACGGGCGGCGGTTGGAAATGTGAATGCGGCAGGTTCATGGGAATTCGTGCCAGTTGACCAATGGAACGGAACAAAGTGCCAAAAGTTTCGGGAAAAGTATGGGAAAATTTCCCCGGGCTCACGTGGCCGGAGACAACGGAGTTGTTCGGAACGGCGGGCCGGGGCGGACGGGCGCGCGGCGAGCGCGACCCGGAGGGCGGGAAGAGTGCCGATTCGACGGGACCGGCGTGGACCGGGCACCCGGATCCGCGGGGCGGAGGCCGGGGCCCGGCACGCCGGAATTCGGCCGGGGCTGAGGCTTCGTCTAGGCGACGCGGCGGGCCGGCGGGCTCTCGGCGAACGCGGCGCGCTTCGGGATGGAGATGGTCAGCACGCCGTGCTGGATCTCCGCCGCGAGCGTGGCGTAGTCGAGGCCGTGGCCGAGGCGCAGGCGCAGTTGGTAGTCGCGCTGGGCGCCTTCAAGATGGAGAGCCTGCCAGTTGACCCGGACGAAATGCGTCTTGCGCGCGGTGACGACCAGGTCGGGACCGCGGCCTTCGATTTCCACGCCCGAGGCATCGACGCCGGGGACGTAGACCGTAAGTTTCACCGTGCCCTGAAGCTCGCGGCAGTCGTAGCTCGGCTTGCGGAGCTCGGCCTGGGCGGACGCAGCATTGGCGCTGCGCGGGCGGTGGGCCGGACGGAGGGGGTGAATTATCGTGTGCATGGGAAAAATGAAAATGGGAGGTGGAACCTCGGGGCTTTGAGCGCCGCCGGGCTTCAGGGGGTTCTAAACGTGTTCCGTTAAACGGAGGTTTAGGCCTGGAAGCCCGCGCCGGTCTGCTGCTGTTTGCCCCAATTGGAGACGACCGGTCGCATCTGATCGCGGCAAATGGCAACGACGGCCTTCGTAATCGAAGTGCCGGCGTAGCCGCGAAGATGCTGATGGAGAGCGGTCATTGAGACAACGGGCTGTCACCATGCACACCGCAGGCCTCGTGCCAAGAACTTTTCGTGCAGCGACACAATCCTGCCCGATGTGCGGTGGCCGGGGTGGTCTCTCCCACCGGCGCGGAAGAATTAGGTGCTCGGCAGTCTGTGGACTCTGCTGCATCGTTGACGCCATGAACGACGCCACGACGACGACCGGTGAGCTGAAGGCCCGCGTGCTGGCCTTTGTGCGCGAGCGTGACTGGGAGCAGTTTCACGCCCCGAAGAACCTCAGCATGGCGCTCGCCGCCGAGGCCGGCGAACTTATGGAGCATTTTCTCTGGGCCACGTCCGAGGAGTCGCGCGCCATCGCCCAGAATCCCGCCAAGCGCACCAAGATCGCCGAGGAACTGGCCGACGTCGTCATCTATGCCCTCGAGTTCGCCAACGCGACCCATCTCGACCTCGCCGCCGCCATCGAGGCCAAGATGGCCGCCAACGCGAAAAAATACCCCGTCGAGAAATCCAGGGGACGTTCCGAGAAGTACACGGAACTCTGAGGCGATTTCGGATTTACGATCTGCGAATTACGATTGTCCGGAAGCTCGGTCTCGAAATTTGGGACCCGGAATTTGGCATCCGAGGGCCACGTTCCGAGTTTTCACCAACGAGGTCCAAATTCCAATCGTAACTCGTAAATCGGGAATCCCTACAGCACGTCTCCGCTGAAGCCCCACATGCCGCGCGCGCCGCTGAAGAACTTGAGGTAGACGCGGTCGCGTTCGATACCGAGGTGCTCCTTGATGAGCTCGCAGAGGTCCTGGCTCAGGGTCTTGGTGCGACGGGCCGAGAGCCCGACGCTCTTCAACTCGAGGAAGGCCACCGGATCGTCCGTGCCGGCAAAAAGCATCGGCGTGTCGATGTCGAGCGCGACGAGCACCAGATCCGCGGGCTTGTCGAGCTCGCGAGCCACCAGCGCCGCGGCGCTGCGCATGATCGTCTGCTGCGATTTTTTCCCGATCGGGAGGTTGGTCTGGATCTTGAGGTAGGGCATAGGACTCCAGGGTTGAGGGTTGGATGCTTCCGACGCCCGCAGCATGAGACGCCGGTGGCGGGAGTGCAACTGCTGTGGAAAAAATCCAAACGCCAAACCGCCAGGCACCAAACGTAATTCGGTGGTCAGGAAGTCTTGGAAGCGGCTGACATGACCCCGGGGTTAACTTCCGATGCTAGCATGGATCTTTTTGGCGTTTGGCGGTTTGGCCTTTGGAGTTCCCTCACTGTAGATCTCCATCGGTTCCCTCGGCCAAAAACTTGCCGGTAATCTCCTCCGGCTTTGCGCACTGTTCACGCAGCGTCCGCAGGCTCAGCGCGTCATGTCGCTTGGCGAGCCGCTGGCCGGCTGCGTCCGTCATGAGCGGACAATGATAGAACGCCGGCGCCGCGAGCCTCAGCGCCCGGTACACGAGCAGCTGGCGGAAAGTGCTCCGGATGAGATCGGCGCCGCGCACCACTTCAGTGATGCCCATGGCTGCATCGTCAACCGCGCAAGCGAGCTGGTAGGACGGCACATCATCCTTCCGCCACACCAGGAAGTCGCCAAAGTCGCGGCCTGCCACCGCGCGCTGTTCGCCGAAGCGGCCGTCGAGAAAGCGGAGTTCCTCGCCGTCGGGCACGCGCAGGCGCCAGTTCACCGCCACCCGGTCCCCTAGCGGCGGCAGGGGCGCGTCCGCCGGCGGGCGGAGCGAGGCGGGATAAACGGGCTCGTCGTCTTGGCCGGCACCCTCGTGCGGCGCACCGATGGCCTCGAGCACGTCGCGCCGCGAATGGGTGCACGGATAGATGGCTCCGGCCGCGTGGAGCCGCTCGAGCGCGGCGCGATAATGGGAACGGCGTCCGCTCTGGTCGTAGGGACCGAAGGGTCCGCCGACGTCGGGGCCCTCCTGCCAGACGAGTCCCAGCCACCGCAAGTCCTCGAGCATGGCCGCGACGAAATCCAGCCGGAAGCGCACCGCGTCGAGGTCCTCGTTGCGCAGCACCAGCACACCGCCGGCCGCCCGCGCCCGCTCGGCGGCCACCCAGAACGTCCGGGCGTGGCCGAGGTGCAGGTGCCCGGTGGGCGAAGGGGCCAGTCGGCCGCGGTACGGGGAGGCGGGATTGGGCACGGGCGTGGGCGGGATGAAATCGACGCGGAGATTAGCCGCAAGGAGGCGCCAAAGGCACAAGAAAACTCCGCGGTGGTGGGCTCGGCGATGCAGGGGGTGACCTTGCCCTCGGCTGATCTGGGGTTCGAACTTGGGCGGGCCTTCTGGCCGCTCCTCGTGCCCAATCCGGGATTGGGGACGGGGCGCCCCGGAGCATTCCTGGTGGCGCCAGCATATTTGGCGTGAGTCAGCGGGGATTACCGGTTGAAAGATGGCATGCCCAAGCTGCTCTGCGTCTATTGCTCCTCCAGCGACCGGATCGATCCGAAGTACGCCGCCGTGGGGGCCGAGTTGGGCCGCGCCATCGTCGCGCATGGCTGGGGACTCGTGTACGGCGGCGGCAAGACCGGCCTGATGGGCGCGGTCGCCCGTGCGGTCACGGACAGCGGCGGCCATGTCGTCGGCGTGATCCCCGAATTCATGAAGGTGCGCGAGCTGGCCTACGACGAGGCCGACGAACTCGTGACCGTGGTCACGATGCGGGAGCGGAAGCTGCTCATGGAAACCCGCGCCGACGCGTTCGTCACCCTGCCCGGTGGCTTCGGCACACTCGAGGAAATCATGGAGATCCTCACCCTCCGCCAACTCGACGTCGTCCGGAAGCCGTGCGTGTTCCTGAACCAGGACGGGTTTTACGACGACCTGCTGCGGCTGTTCGACCGCATGCTGCGCGAGCGGTTCTTCAAGCCGTCGAATCTGGACCTGTTCAGCGTGGCCGCGACGGTCCCGGAGGTGTTCGCGGCGATCGAGCGCACCCCGGCTGGACAGGTTGAGTCGAAGTGGTTCGAAACCCGCTGATGCATCGCGAACATTCGGGCCCGGAGGATTGGGCGCAAGCAGGCGCAAGAGGCGGCTGCCGCGCGGCAGTGACCGGAAGGGCCGCCTGCGCGTCCGGCACTTTCTGGTGGCAAGTCGACGGGACTCGGGTTCGGTGAGACTTGCGGTTCACTGCCATGCATCGTAACGAAGTCCTGAAACTCCTGCGGGCCCACGCGGCCCGGCCGCTCGACGCCCACGAGGCGGCGATGACGGCTGACACGATCCGCTTCGTCGAAGCGCATGCCGACTGCCTGCTGCGTTCGCAGCGGTCGGGTCACCTCACGGGATCCGCCTGGATCGTCGATCCCACCCGCACGCTCACGCTGCTCACCCACCACCGGAAGCTGGACAAGTGGCTCCAGCTGGGCGGTCACGCCGATGGCAATCCTGACCTGCTGGCGGCGGCGCGCCGGGAGGCGGAGGAGGAGAGCGGCCTGCGCAACCTGCGGGTGGTCGCGACCGCCATCTTCGATCTCGACCGCCACCGCATCCCGGCCCGCCAGGCCGAGCCGGAGCACTGGCACTACGACCTGCGTTTCATGTTCGAGGCCGACCCGGCCGAGCCGCTTGTGGTCAGCCACGAGTCGAAGGACCTCGCCTGGGTGGAGGTCGCGCGGGTCACGACGCTGAACTCCGAGGAATCGATGGCGCGGATGGTGCGGAAGACGCTGGGTTGGTGAGGAAGCTTCCGGAGTCCGGTCCGGAACCGTGCCTCCGCGGTCAGTCGGTCGAATTCCGAATTTCGGATCCCGATTTTCCAGCTACCGCCACAGCGCCAGCGTGTCGTCGGATCGCACCCAGCCGGTCTGGCCGTTCTCGAACTCGAGACGCTGCCAGCCGAGGAAGGTGCGGTCGACGATCGCGACGCTGCCTGCGGCCAGCGTGGTGGTCTTCTGGGTCGTGTCGGCTTCGGTCGGGATCGAGCGCAGCACGCTGCCGCGCCAGACCATCACGGCCCGCTGGTCGGCCGTGGGCCCATAGGTGTGGAGGCTGAGCAGGGCGGCCGCGACGAGCACCAGGCCGGCGGTGAAGAGCAGGGCGGCGGCCACCGCGCCGGCGGTTGGCAGGCGGCGGTAGGCGCTGAGCAGCAGGAGGCCGAGCGCCCCCGCGACCGCCCAGGCGCCGGCAATCATCCAGCGCTGCCAGCCTCCGGGGGAGGCGAGCTGGGCCAGCGACTGCAGCGGACCGGGACGGGGAAAGGCGGCCAGCGGCGCCGGCACGAATCCCGCCTTCTCACCGGCGAGCGCGAATTGCCACCGGATGTGGGCGTCGGACGGGTCCTGCACGAGCGCGGCGGTCGCGTGCGCGAGCGCCAGGTCCCAGCGGTCCTGCTGGGCCAGCGCCAGCGAGAGATTGTAGCGGGCGGAGGCGTTGGTCGGGTCCTTGGCGACCTCGTCGGCCCAACTCTTCTCCGCCGCCGCGAAATCACCCTTGCGGTAGGAGGCGGCCGCGTCGTCCGCCCGGAGCCGCGGCAGCAGCAGGCCCACGGCCAGGACCGCGACCAGGGGCAGCAGGTTGCGCGGCCGGAAGGCGGAGAGCGGGGAGAACCCGGGAACGCGCTTGGCGACCAGCGCCGCCTCGGCGCGCGCCGTCCAGTCGGCAGGCAGGTCCGTGTCCGAGCGGTACAGCGTGCGGTCGGCCTCCTCCCAGAGCCGCCGCCAGGCCTCGTCCGCCACGGAGGCCGCGGGGGGTGCGGCCAGTGCGAGTTCCCACAGCAGGGCGCTGTCGTGCTGCCAGGCAAGCAGGAGGGTCGCGCGCTCGGCATCGCGGGCAACCCGGAGCCGGGCGATGGTGGCGCCGAGCCGGACGCGGGCCTCGCGGCGGCCGCGCTGCGGATCGGTCCGGAACGCCCGCTGGAGCGCCAGCCCGAGCCAGAAGCCGAGCAGCACGACCAACGGGACGACCACGCGCAGGATCAGGCCGGCGTCATCGAGCGGGCGGGGCGAAGGGCCGCCGGGCGCCAGCGGGTCGCGCGGGATCGCGTCGGCGGGAGCGGCCGGCACCACCTCGGGCGCGGGAGCCGTACTGCTGGCCGCGGGCGGCGTGGCCGGCGGTTCCGACAGGCTGACCTGCAGCCGCGGCGCCGCGCCGGCGGCCGGCGCGGCGGTGATGGTCAGGGTGGTTGAGGCGGTGGTGAGGGTCTTGTATTCGCCGGACTTCGGGTCGAAGTAGACAAAGTTCACCGGCTTGATCGGGTAGATGCCGGGCTTGGTGGGCACGAGCACGACGTCCTCGCTCAGCGTGGCGTCGAACAGCTTGCCCTCGGCGGTCGTCCGCTTGGCCTCGGGCTGCACGACCTGAAAGTCCTTGGACACCTCGCGAGAGGGCAGGCCCGCGATGTCAGGCCAGTTGCCGGTGCCCTTGAGCTCCAGGGTCCAGGTGACCGGCTCGCCGACCGCCGCGCTGGTGGGCACGACCTTGGACACGAGCTGGAACTGGCCGACGGCGCCCGTGAACCCGGGCGGCGGCGTGGGCAGGGGATTGACGGTGATCTCCGTCCGGCGGGAGCTGACCGACAGCTGCTCGATGCGCTGCTGCTGGAACAGGCCGAAGCCGATGCTGCCCGTGGCCACGTTCACCAGCTGCGTCGTGGGGTTGAGCGTGAGCGTGCCCGAGGCCTTGGCGTAGGCCCGGGCGCGGTAGGTCACCAGCAGGCGCGGCTCGCCGCCGGACACGGTCTCGGTCGGCTCGGGCTTGGACCAGTCCTCGACGACCAGCGGCGACGGGTTCCAGTCGATCGCGCTGGCCAGCTGGCTGAAGCTCCGGCGGGAGGCGTCGAGGACGTACGTGACCGGAAAGACCTCGCCGGCCCAGACGGTGGTGCTGCCCGGGGTGAGCCGGGCGCTGGCGACCGAGTCGGAGATCACGCGCGCCGCGCCGCCCGTGTAGGCGGCGACCAGTTTCGGGCCCTTGTTCGTCTGCACGCTGAACGCCGGGATCTGGATGCTGGCGCCGGCGCGTCGCGAACGGACGCTGTAGGACAGGATGGTCGAGCGGGAGAAACTGCCGTTGATGATCGAGGTCTGCGACGAGCTGCCGCTGAGGGTGAGGCTCACGTCGGGCGTGGCCGGCAGGCGCGGGTCCCCGTCGGGCGCGCAGTCGTCGAACACGAGCTGCACCTCGGAGGGGTCGTCCGGCGAACCCTCCCAGTGCACGGACTCGGCGCGGGCGAGCGTGGCCAGCAGGCCCAGCAGCAGGACGCAGCGGGTGAAAAGCGAGGGGAGCGAGAGAGGGCGCATGGGGGTCACCAGTCCTTGCCCGTCTTCCGGGTCGGCGCGTGTTTCTTGTCGGTGTCCATGAGTTGGTAAAGCTGGGCGGGCGAGTCCTGGTTGCGCAGCTGATCGAGCTTCTGCAGCGGCAGCGCGAGGTTGGGATCGGCGGGCGGGGGCGGGCCCTCCTTCTTCTCCGACACGCCGCCGACCTTCTGGGTGTTTTGCGACGGCGGGGGCTTCGGCGGCTCCTGCATGTTGCCGAAGGCCGACTCGGCGTTCCGATCCTGGTTCGGCTTGGACTGCGGCGGCGGCGACTGGTCCTGCTGCTGCGACGACGAGGAACCCTGCTGCGGTTGCTGCTTCTCCTGCTGCTGGTCTTTCTGCTGCGATTGATTCTTGTCCTGCTGCTGTTGTTGCTGCTGCTGCTGGTCCTTTTGGTCCTTGGATTGATTCTGCTGCTGCGGCGGTTGCGGTTTCTTTTCCGGTTCCTGCAGGAGCGCCTCGAGTTCCTTGCGAAGCTGCGGCCAATCGGCGGTCTTCGGATCCTGGGCGGAACCTAGGTCCTCGGCCGAGAGCGCGTCATGCACCGGGCCCGGCGGCACGGGCCGTCCGTCCGACTGGAGATGCTGCCCCCATGTCACGGTTTCGCGGGCCATCTCGGCCCAGTCACGGGCCGAGCGCGCCTCCTGGGCGGACAGACGTGAGACGATCTTGGCCAGCGGCGGGGGCTGGGCGGCTGGTTCGGCGGCCCGGGAAGGGGTCGCGCCACCGAGGCCGGCCAGCAGGAACAGGAGGGTGGCGGTGGTGGCGGCCGGGGCGGCTTTGGCTGCCGGCGACGGGGAGGCGCCGCGCAATTGGAGGTCGCGCGGCCGCGGCCGGACCGGGAACTCGAAGCAGAAGCTCACGCACAGGCACCAGGCACCGAGCGCCAGCGGCCACTGGTAGCGCTCGACGAGGCGCACCGTGTTTTTCTCGACGAACTTGCCGCGCTTTCCCGCGTCGACCGTGGCGCGCAGGATGCCGGCGAGGTCGACCCAGGTGCTGGCGTCGCTGTAGGTGCCATGCGTGGCCTCCGTGAGCTCCTGCAGCGTCCGGTTCTCGAGGCGCGAGAGCACGACCGCGCCGCGCTCGTCCTTCACAAAGCCGCCGGTGCCGTCCGGGATCATCGCGCCCGCCGCGGTGCCGACGCCGAGGCCGATCACCCGGATGCCCTTCCTGGCCAGATCGTCGATGTGGCCCTTCCACTCGTCATCGGTCGCCTCGCCGTCGCTGAGCACGATGAGGAAGCGGTCGGCGGCGCCGGTGCGGCCGAACGCGTCGAGGGCGGTCTCGATCATGGCCCGGTAGTTGGTGCCGCCCTCGGGCAGGAACCCGGGATTGAGCGCCGGGAGGAACTCGCGCAGGATCTCGTAATCGGAGCTCAGCGGGCACTGCAGGAACGCCGTGCCGGAGAAGGTGACGAGCCCCACGCGCTCGCCCCGGAGCTTCTCCAGCAGGGACTGGATGAGCAGCTTGGCGCGGTCGAGGCGGGACGGTTTCACGTCCTGCGCCTGCATCGAGCGCGAGAGGTCGAGGGCGATGAGGATCTCGCGGGCCTGGTCGAAGACCGGCTCCTCGATGCGGCCCCACTGCGGCCGGGCGAGCGCGACGACGAGCAGCATGAGCCCGGCGGCGAGCCACGGCCGGACGCGGCGCGCGGGGGCGGCGGCGGGCACGAGCGAGAGATCGTGCCGTCCCGCCTCGGCGGCGAGGATCTTCGGGTGCGTGGCGGCGGCGGCCCGGCGGCGCCGGGTGAGCTCGAACGCAAACAGCGCGACCGGCAGGAGCAGCAGCCAGAGGAGGTGGGGAAACGCGAAGGTCATGCGGCGGCCTCCCGGTGCCACAGCGGGCGCGCCCCGAGCGCGCCGAGCAGGATCGCGCACGCGCCCGGGACCGCGAGCCACCCGAACAGCTCCGTCGTGATCAGGTAGCTCTTGGCCTGGAATTCGATCTTCTGCGCGCGGTCGATCGCCTTGAACGCGGACTCGACCGTGTCGGTGTCGGCGGCGCGGAAGAAGTGGCCGCCGGTGGCCTCGGCGATGGACCGCAGCGCGCCCTCGTCGAGATCGGCCGCCATGCGGCGGTAGCCGATCTTGTTGCCCTTGTCGTCGAAAACCGGGAACGGCACGATGCCGTCGCGGCCGGCGCCGATGGTGTAGACCGGCACTCCGCGGCTGCGGGCGATGTCGGTGGCCTGCTCGGGCGACAGCGTCCCGCGGTTGTTGGCGCCGTCGGTCAGCAGCACCACGAACGCCCCCGAGCGTTTGCCGCCGCTCTCGCGCTTCGCCTGCTCGAGGCGGGTGAGGGCGACGCCGAGTCCGTCGCCGATCGCCGTGCCGTCCTCGATCAGCCCGATCTTCAGCCGCTCCGTCTGCTTGCTCAGCCAGTCGTGGTCAAAGGTCAGGGGCGCGAGGGTGTAGGCCCGGCCCGAGAAGACGACAATACCGATGCGGTCGCTCGGGCGGTTGTTGATGAAGGCCTGGATGACGGGCTTGATGGCCTGCAGGCGGTTGATGCGGTCGCCGTCCTTCTCGTAGTCCTCCGCGAGCATCGAGCCCGAGAGGTCGATGGCCAGCATGATGTCGTAGCCCTGGGTGTGAACCTCGCGCCGGTCCTCGACCCGCTGCGGCCGGGCGAGGGCCAGCACCAGCAGCACAAGGCCCGCGGTCGCGAGCGCAAGCGGCCAGCGGCCGGGGGCCGAGAGCGACGGCCGGTGCCACGCGGCGGCGAAGGGCACGAGCAGCACCGGCACGCGGCGCTGCTGGCGGATCAGCGGCAGCAGGACGAGCGGCACCAGCAGGGCCCACAGCCACACGGGATCCTGCAGGATGTAGCCGGGCAGGCCCGGCAGGGACCAGGTGGCGAAAGGGAAGTGACGAGGGACGAGTGACAAGGGACTAGGGAAACTGGCCACAGATGGGATCATCAGGGTCGGGTTGCTGGTTCTCCTGTTACTTGGTCCATGGGGCCTGGTCCCTGATGTTTCAGCGGGGGGCCCGCCGAAGCATTCGCGCCTGAAAGAAGCGCACGAGGGCCTCGAGCCGGTTCTGGGCGGTGCCGACGGCCAGCCGGCTGAGGCGGTCGGGGAACAGCGCCTGCCACGCGGCCTCGCGGCGCGCGTGCCACTCGGCGTGGGCGGCGCGCTCGGCGGCGCTGCCCTCGATGGTCACGAGCCGCCCGGCGGTCGGGTCGTAGGCGGCGAAGCTCTCGCCCGGCGGGAGGGCCCGGTCCCACGGGTCGTCGACCCGGAAACCCATGGTCTGGTACCGCTGCTGGAGCACGGGCCAGCCCTCGGGCTCGGCCCGCGGCGGAAAGTCGCCCAGCCACAGCAGCACGCTGTGCTTGGGCGCGGCGCGGGCGAGGAAGCGCCACGGGATCTCGGCGGGGCCGTCGGCGGGACCGGGGGCCGGCCGGGCGAGCAGCGTGGCCGCCGCGTGGAGAATCGCGCCGCGGCCGCGGACCGGCTCGCGCAGGAGGTTGCCGCCCGGGGCGGCGTGGACGAAGCCGACGCGGTCGCGGTTCACGGCACCGAGGAGCATGACCAGGCCGGCGAGCTCCAGCAGGGCCTCGCGCTTGGACTGCGCGCCGGAGCCGAAGCGCAGCGACGGGGAGTCCTCGAACACCAGCAGCACCGTGACCTCGCGCTCCTCGACGAATTTCTTCCGGTAAGGCTCGCCCAGCCGCGCGGTGACGTTCCAGTCGATGTCGCGGACATCGTCGCCGAACTCGTACTTGACCACCTGGTCGAACTCCATGCCCCGGCCGCGGAAGGTCGAGCGGTACTCGCCGCTGAGGACGTTCTCGACCGCGTGGCGCACGCGCCACTCCAGCTGGCGGAGCACCGCCAGCGGGTTGGGGGACGTTGTCGGCTCGACGACCACGTTCAGTTCGCGGGTACGGGGGTCTGGGTGACGACCTGGGTGACGATCTGGTCGGGGGAGACCTCCTCGGCCTCCGCCTCATAGGTGAGGCCGAGCCGGTGGCGCATGACCTCGGGCGCCAGCTCCTGGACGAGGGCGGGCGTGACGTAGTCGAGGCCGCGAAGCCAGGCGAGGGCGCGGCTGGACTGGTAGAGGGCGAGCGAGGCGCGCGGGGACGCGCCGAAGTTGAGGTAGCGCTTGCCGCCGTTGCCGGGTTCCGCGAGCGCGCGCGTGGCGCGGACGAGCGCGAGGATGTAGCCCTGCACCGCGGGCGAGACATGGATGCCATCGACGGCCCCGCGCAGGGTGAGCAGCTCCTCGCCGCTCGACGCGGCGGAGAGCTCGGGCTGCTTCGTCACCTGGCCCCAGCGCTGCATCATCGTCGATTCCTCGGCGGGACTCGGGTAGTCGACGATCAGCTTGAACAGGAACCGGTCGGTCTGGGCCTCGGGAAGCGGATATGTGCCCTCCTGCTCCACCGGGTTCTGGGTGGCCATCACGAAGAACGGCTTCGGCAGCGGATGCGTCTGCCCGCCGATCGTGACCTGCCGCTCCTGCATGGCCTCGAGCAGCGCGCTCTGGACCTTGGCGGGCGCCCGGTTGATCTCGTCGGCCAGCACGAGGTTCGCGAAGATCGGGCCGCGGTGGGCCGTGAACTCGCCGGTCTTGGGCTGGAAAATCATCGTGCCGACCACGTCGCTCGGCAGGAGGTCGGGGGTGAATTGGATGCGCTCGAACTGCACGCCGAGGGCGGAGCCGAGCGACTTCACCAGCAGGGTTTTGGCCAGGCCGGGCATGCCCTCGAGGAGGACGTGACCGTTGGCCAAGAGGGCGACCAGGAGACGCTCGATCACGACATCCTGGCCGATCACAGCCTTGCCGATTTCCGAGCGGAGTTTTTCTGACCAAGCGGGACCGGAGATCATGGGTAAAATCGATGGGTCGGGGGAGGGACTGTTTGACTCCAAACCCGGGGGAAAGTTTCCATGAGAAAAGGGCCCCGGCTAGGGCTTTACCACCCCAAAGAGGCGGAGGACTTGGGACGGCAGAGGTCGATCGCGCGAGATTCCAAACGCCAAAGCGCCAAACGCCAAAATCGTCCACGGCTTCCGGCCGCCGCCTGGCCGCCCTGCGATGGCCAGTCTCAACCTGGGCCGGGGTCCGCTCGCCAGTTGGATGCCCGTGGGAATCTGGCGTCCGATCTTCGCGTCCTTCGCGCCCTTGGTGGTGAACCCGATTGAATCAGCCCACCCAAAGACCCGGGTCCCGGGAACCCGGCCCCGCACTTGAATCCGGACCGCGGCGCGTCACGCTCCTCTGCATGAACGACGAACTGGCCAGGCGGCTCGCCGCGGTTGGGGTCCAGCTTGCCGACGTTGAAGAACGGTTTGTCCGGGGCTCCGGTCCGGGTGGCCAGAAGATCAACAAGACCAGTTCCACGGTCTGGCTCCGGCATCGGCCGACGGGCCTCGAGGTCCGCTGCCAGCGCGAACGGTCACAGACTGCGAATCGCGAGCTGGCCTGGCTTGAGCTGTGCACGAAGCTCGAGGCGCTGCGGAGCGCGGCCGCGGCCGCGCGGCAGGACGAGCAGCAGCGGAGGCTCCGCCAGACCCGCCAGAAGAGCCGGACCCAGAAATTCCGCATGGTCGCCGCCAAGCGCCGTCGCGCGGGCCTCAAGGCCAGCCGCAGCCGGCCGCACGACGAGTGAGTTGAACGGGGCGCCGGCGGAACGCGAGTGGCGTGAGCGGGCGCGAGTCGGCGTCAATGTCCGCTGAACAGCTGGTGCAGGACGACGGGCAGGTTTTCCCAGAAGATCAGCAGGACGCCCATGAGTGAGCCGCCGGCGATCACGCCGGAGGCGACCGGGTAGTTGTAGAGGTCGGCGAACGCGGGGCGCTTCCGCTCGATCAGCCAGCCGAGCAGGCCGCCGATGAAAAACAGGAAGCCGTAGTACCAGTGCATCGTCCACGAGAGGCCGACGCCCGAGGCGAGGGGAATCCACTTGGCCTGCCGGGGAAACCAGCGCGGCAGCAGCGTGAGAATGACGCCAATAGCCGCGCCGATGGCGATGGACCAGACCTTGACGGGTTCGAGGGACTCGAAGCCCTTGCTCAGCGCGAGCGCCACGGCGCGCCAGGACTGGGCGGCCGGCGCCGGAAATTTGTCGGAACCGAGCACGTCGGCCGTCGGCACCATGACCATGAACGCCAGCACCGTGGCGATCGTGCCGATGAAGATGCCGGCAAACTGGGCCAGGAACTGCTTCCGCGGATGCGCGCCGAGCAGGTAGCCGCTCTTCAGGTCGGTCAGGAGGTCGGCGGACGAGATGGCCGCGCTCGAGGTGATGTTGGCGCTCATCAGGTTGACGTTCATGTTGCCGGGGCTCAGCGCGCCGAAGATCAGCTGCGTCACCTTGCCCATCGCGCCGGTCGGGGTGGTGTCGGTCTCGCCGGTCACGCGGCAGGCGACGAGCGCGAGGAAGAACGACATGAACACCGCGATCGCGCTCTGCCAGACCGGCATGTTGAAGCTGGCCTTGGCGAGCCAGGCGAGGGCGGCGAGCGTGACCAGTTGGGCGATGACAAACCAGGACATGGGCGTCTCGATCGCATCGATCCCGTTGCGGGGACCCTTCTGGCCCAGCATCGCGCCGAGCCCGCGGAACGCGCGGGCGATCGTCCGCCACTGCAGCACGAACGCGAGCAGGCCCGAGGCCACCATGCACGAGACGCCGCCCCAGAGGGTCCAGGGCACCACCTCGCGGTAGCCCGAGCCCGTGATGATCCCCTTGGCCTGCATGATCGGGACGAACACCGCCCAGCAGAGCGTGCCGCCGAGGAAGATGCTCGCCGCCGGGCGCAGGCCCATCAGCACGCCGGCCGCGATGAAGATCGGGTCCCACACGAACGTGACCGTGCGCCCGATCCAGGCCGGGCCGAACACGACATTGTTGACCCGGTCGACCAGGCTGCCGAGGGCGAACGGCGCGAGCCGGTTGCTGATGAGCGTGAGGCCGTCGGTCCAGAACTGGCTGATGGCCGCCGCCACCGCGCCGATCGTGAGGGCGCGCGCCGACTGCGCCGCGCGCTGGCCCTTGGAATACAGGGCGCGGAGCGTCTCGGCCGTCGCGATGCCCGTCGGGAAGCGGAGCTGCTCGACGTTGAGCATCTGCCGCTTCATCGGGATGGCCATGGTCACGCCGAGCACCGCCAGGAAGAACACCCACGCGAGCATCAGGCCGAGCGGCAGCGACCGGTTGTTGATCATGAAGTACGCCGCGAAGGCCGACACCAGGGTGGTGCCCGTCGAGTAGCCCGCCGCGCTCGCCGTCGACTGCATGCAGTTGTTCTCGAGGATCGTCATCGGCGTCCGGGCCCAGCCGATCCGCAGGAGGACCGACCACGTGGCGTACGAGATGATGCAGGCGGTGATGGCCACGCCGAAGCCCCAGCCGGACTTGAGTCCGATGTAGAGGTTGGTCAGCGAGAGGATGCCGCCGAGCACCGTGCCCATCAGGACCGCCCGCCAGGTCAGCTGCGGCACGGTGTCGCCGCGCCCGAGGTAGACCTCGCGGTACCACTGCTCCTCCACCTGCTCCGGCGAGCCGGCGTAGGGTTCCACGCGCAGGGGCGCGTCGAGGTTGGGATCCGGGGCGGGCGAGGAGGGCGAAGGCGGGCGATCCATGGGGTTGGGGAAAGAAAGTCGGCGCGGGCCGAAGCGGGCAAGATAGGGAAGGACCCGGGACGGGCGAGGGCGAAATCGTCCGGCGGCCTCGCGAATTCGAGCGCCTTTTCCGCGCGAATTGTCTTCAATCTGGGCGCCAGCCCATTTCCACCCCCCATGACCTCGAAGGAACGCGTCCTGCTCGCGCTCGCGTGCCAGGAACCCGACCGGGTGCCGATCGACTATTTTGCCAATCCGGGCATCGACCGGCGCCTCAAGGAGCATTTCGGCCTCGCCGTCGACGACCACGAGGGCCTGCTGCAGGCCCTGCAGGTCGACTTCCGCGGCGTGCAGCCGCCGTACGTCGGCCCGCGCCTCCACGCCGACCAGCCGGAGCGCGGCGTGCTGGTCGACGACTGGGGCATCCACCGGCGCTGGATCGAGCACGAGTCGGGCGGATACTGGGACTTCTGCGACTTTCCGCTCCAGGAGGCGACGGAGGACGAGGTCGCGGAATGGCCGCTCCCGTCCCCCGATGACTTCGATTACAATTTCGTGCGCGAGCAGAGCTGGAAGTACGGCGATCACGCGGTCTACACCGGCCACGCGGGCCTGCCCGACATCATCAACGGCAACGGCATGCTCCGCACGATGGAGCAGACGCTGGTCGACCTGCTCACCGACGACCCGGCCGGCATGCTGCTCGCCGCGCGCCGGTCCGAGATCCTGCTCGAGGTGCTGTCGCGGACGCTGGAGGCGGCGCGCGGCGGGATCGACTTTGTGTGGCTGGGCGAGGATCTGGGCACGCAGATCGGCCCGACCATCAGCGGGGCGCTCTATCGGCGGCAGCTGCGCCCGTTTCACCAGCGGATGGTGGACGTCGCCAAGGCGTACAACCTGCCGGTCATGATCCACTCGTGCGGCTCCAGCAGCTGGGCGTTCGACGACTTCATCGAGATGGGCATCGACGCCGTCGACACCCTGCAGCCCGAGGCGAAGAACATGTCGCCCCCCTATCTCAAGCAGCGGTTCGGCGGCCGCCTCGCGTTCCACGGATGCATCAGCACGGCCGGGCCGGTCGCGACCGGCACCGTCGCCGCGACCGTCGCGGACTGCCGGCGCATCCTCGAGACCATGATGCCGGGCGGCGGGTACTGCTTCTCGCCGACCCATCAGCTCCAGGACAATTCCCCGACCGAAAACGTGGTTGCGATGTACGAGACCGCGCGGCGGCACGGCCGCTATCGGTAGCGCCGGCGCGGGTCGGAGGGAGCAGTCGTCGGTGCTCGACCGTCAGCTGCGAAAGGGAGGTCCACGATATTGAGGGGGCCGTGAATCGGCGCAGACGGCGCAAGAGTCCCGATTCGATCTTGCGCCTCCTGTGCTTGCTTGCGGCCCTGCTCGAGGGCGGTCCGGATGGCGTGACCAGTCGAGCTGACCGTTGAAAGCCGCCCGCCGTGCTGCGTCTCTACATTAGCACTTCAACCGGGTCGCCGACGCGGATCGTGCCGCGCATGGTTTCGTGGATCAGGTTCTGGCCGAAGTTCACGTCGGTCGGATCCTCGGGATCGCGGCGGTACATTGCGAGGGTGCGCAGGGGCTCCTTGCCGCGTTCGGCGGTGAGCTGGTCGGTCGTCGTGACGATGCAGCGGGCGCACGGCCCACCGGCGCGGAAGGTCACCGGCCCGACCCGGACCCGCAGCCAGGTGTCCTCGGCGAACGGCGTCGCGCCGCCGATCACGAAGCTCGGCCGGAAGCGATTCATCGGCAGCGGCTCGTCGAGGCGCCCGTTGAGGTCGGCGAGCGAGGCGTCGCTGAGCACCATGAACGGGTAGCCGTCGGCGAACGCCAGCACGTCGTCCGGCCGCGACTTGCCGGGCTTGGCCACGGGACGACGGAACGCCGGCCCAATGCGGACGAGTCGGCAGGGCGTGCGGAGAAACTCGGAGAGCCAGACCGCCACCTCCACGCCGCAGTCCTCGGCGCGCAGACCCTCGCTTTTCCAGACTCGCACCGTGACCTCCTCCACGGGCCCGGTCGCCTGGCGTGGAACCGAGCAGGCGCCCATGTGCGGCGCCCGCAGCACGAGGTCACGGTCGGCCAGCGCCGCCTCGACCAGCGCCATGCGCGGAAGCGTGCGCTGCGTGAGAAACTGGCCGCGCTCGTCCACGACGAGAAACCGGCGGTCGCCGACGAACCCCAGCTCATCCACGTCCGCGGACGTCACCGCAAACCCGCGGAGCGATTTCACGGGGTAGAGGTAGATGGCGGAGACGTGCATGGTGCGGGACGCTCGGCGCTCGAGGGGCAACTTTCAACGTTCATCGTACAATCCGGAGGGAAACGCGGAGGCCAGGGAATAGAATACAGCATACCGAACGCCGAACATCGGACGCCGAAGGAGGGTGCGGCGCCGGGTGCCAATAGTGTTTGAGCATATCAACAAGGCTTGTAGCCGCAAAGATGCGCAAAAGGCGCAAGAACTCATCCTACCGCGTTGCGCCCAACTAGGGCAAGAACCCGAGGCAACCGATCCCTCTGCCGCTGGAGCTGCAATCGGATTGATCAGCGTTTTTTGCGCCTCTTTGCGGCTACACCATTATTGAATTCGCTCGAGAGGAAATGGCGCGGTCGTTTCGTTTTACGTCCACACGACTCGGACGACCTCCGACGTTCGGTGCTGGCGTCGACCTTCGTCGAGGTCCGCGGATGTCAGCCCGTCGTCCTCAT
>JAFEGX010000004.1 GCA_018239675.1 Verrucomicrobiota bacterium | reverse complement strand
CGTCCACCAGTCTTCGCCGCCGCAACAGCGGCCAGAAGACTGCCGCGCCGGAGCCCGCGTCCAGCGGACGAAGGCGTGCCCACAACCCTCGAAGCGGCTACGACTCGGCAAGCCACTCAGCCCGGTCGGCGATTGACCGCAAAAGGTGAAACAGATGGCGAAGGCTGCCGCGGCGGAGCACAACGTGATTGCCTAGATTTTCTGTCCGACAAACACCAAACAGCCGTTGGGATCGCCAATATGAAACTCACGCATGCCATATTCGCGATCGAATAAGTCTCGAATCCGATAGTCCTTTCTGAAGCGACTCACGTGCTCCCAAAGCGATGCGATGTCTGCGACTTCAATATAGATTTCCGTGTGACCTCTAACCGCCTTCATGACCGCTTCATTGGCAGCTCTCATGAAGTGAATCGTAGCCCCATCGCGATTAACGATGGAATAGTCCGGCGACCTCAGAGTGACCTCAAATCCAAGGACCTTCATGTAGAAATCAAGGGTGGTATCCATATCGGCCACAGCGAGCATCGGACTGATTCGCCTAACTTGAGGCGTGGCTATATTCATGAGCGGTTTTCTTGGCACCGAACGTTGAACGAACCGACTGGGCTTTCACGCCAAAATTGCAGGAATCGCTTGGAGTAACTGCTCTACCATACAGCAACCGCGCCCATGCTCTACCCTGAGAGACAGTGAGCCCAGTAGCGTCCATTCATTGCGCAGCGCCCACATTTTGAGAAGGTGCTTGCTGCCCTCGGCTCCTGCGCCCACTTACCTCTTCGATGTTCCGCACTCCCTTAGCCACGACGTTACACGTCCTTGCTTGGCTCGTGCTTTTCTTTCCTGCGTTATCTTCTGCTCAATCTGATTTTTCGTCGGAACGGCTTGAGCGGCTTCGGCATGTTATCTCGGAATCAGTGGAGCATAGAGAATACGCGGGGGTAGACATAGTTGTGGCGCAGCACGGCAAGACCGTGATTTCTGGAAGTTTTGGTTATCAAGACTTCGAGTCCCGAAAGGCGATGCAGCCAGACACGATTTTTGCCATCGCATCGATGACCAAGCCTATAACCGCGGTGGCAGTGATGATGCTTTACGAGGAGGGAAAATTTCTCCTGGAGGAACCTGTTTCGAAGTATCTGCCAGAGTTTGCCAATATGCAGGTTCTAGCCACTGAAGGAGGCGATCAAACGCAAGTCGTGCCCGCAGCCAGCCAGATCACCATTCGGCAACTCCTCACCCACACTGACGGGCTGTTCAATTTTAAAGGCTACGCAGCGGCTGGCGTCGGTCCACAGCTCAGTTTGGCAGCCACGGTAAAGAAGATAGCAACAGTCCCGCTTTCGCATCAACCGGGACAGGCTTGGCGTTACGGCGTCTCCTACGAAGTCCTCGCCCGTTTGGTCGAGGTCTGCTCTGGCCAGCCTTACGATGTCTTTCTGTCTGAGCGGCTGTTTCGGCCACTGGATATGAAGGACACGGGCTTCTTTGTTCCGGCAGACAAAGCCGGACGACTCGCGAAAGGCTACAAGCTCAATGAGCAGCACACCATTGAACTCCTGTCCAACCAGGGTGCCCCTGATCACAAACCAGTCTACGTTGGGGGCAGTGGAGGTCTCTATTCAACGACCGGAGACTTCCTGCGTTTCTCCCAAATGCTGCTTAACGGTGGCACACTTAATGGGCACCGCATCCTCAGCCCTGTTACGGTGGACTACATGATGCAGAACCACGTACCTTTAAACGTACTCCCGCCCGACGGACCAAACGGTCGCAAGGGATTTGGTCACGGACTCGGTGGATACGTGCTGCTAGATCCTCCAGCGTATGAGGATCTAAGTGTTAAAGGTGAGTTCAATGGTGCGGGCGTTGGCGGAACTTTCTACTGGATTGATCGTAAGAACGATCTGATCGGTCTCTGGTTCGCTCAGCGGTATCCGCAGGTTCAAACCACTCTCAAACGCTTTAAGGTCCTGACCTATCAGGCACTGGAAAAGTAGACTGTCTCTCAGGTTTTATACGCCTGCGAACGGCGGCACCAAACAGCAATCAAGCTTACGCTCGCCTATGGCGTGCAGTGACTCGGGTAGCGTCCACCAGTCTTCGCCCTTCGGACAATGACTCGGCAAGCCCGTCGGCGTTGCCTGCCGAGCGGCAGCTCCGGGAATAGATTGAAAGCGCGGCGGCAAAGGAGTACACGAGGCAATCCCTCCGCTTTAGTCCGACGCCCGCCCGTCAGGTGGGCTCCCTGCCATCATCCGGCAGCCCAGGTCGCGGCGGACGAGGGATCCGGCGGAGCGGCCTCGCCATGGCTACCGTCCGCCTGCTCCTCCTCGGCCTCGTCCTCGCCGCCGCGGGCCGCGCCCAATTCACGCCCTACCTGACACCCAGCGTCTCGTGGACGAGCAACTCGACGTTCGAGGGGGCCGCGTACGACACCTGGCCCACCTCGCTGCAGATCGTCTTCCTCACCGGTGCCGGGGGTCCCTACTCCATCGGCCTGATGACGATGGACCTCTACAGCTTCACGACGGCCGGCGGAACCTACAGCTTCACGGTCGCCCTGCACGACGCCACCGACACCACCACCAGCGCGCTCGCCGGTCCCACCACGCTCGCCAGCGACACCGTCACCTTCACCCTGCCGGTCAGCAGCGCGCCGTTCACGCTGACCCTCACCGCGGCGGATCTCCCGAACATCGCCAGCTTCGGCCTGCAAAGCACCACGGCCTACGCGATGACCTTCTACGGAGCCAGCAGCGGCACCGCATTCTCGATGCTCAACAACTACGGGTTGTCCGGCGGCTACACGACGACGAACGGCTTCACCGTGCTCCATTCGATGAACGCCAACAGCGGCAGCATTCCCACCACGTCGATGGTGAGCTTCGGCTCGTTCACCCCCGTGCCCGAGCCCGTGACGGTTGGCCCGCTGCTCGCCGGGCTGGGCGTGCTCGGCCTGGCGATGCTGCGACGGCTCCGGTCAGGGTGACCGGCGATTCCCTTCGGGACCGACGAATCGGCCGGAGGATGCCGGCGCGTTCCACTGGCGCCCGGATTTCCCCGTTGCGGCGACCGCCGGAAGCCGCTGCACTCGCGTTTCATGCAACTCGCGCCTGAACGGTCCAGGGTTCGCGGCGGGGAAATCATCGGCTACGCCTCCGGCGAGGGTGCGACGTCGCTGGCGATGAACGGCGTCGCGGCGTTCGCGATGCTGTACTACACGCAAGCCCTCGGCCTGCCGTTCGCCCAGGCGGGCATCGCGTTCGCGGTCGCGAGCCTGTGGGACGCGATCGTCGACCCGGCGATCGGCCACCTGAGCGACAACACGCATTCGCGCTGGGGGCGCCGCCATCCGTACATCCTCGTCGGCGGCGTGCTCATGGCCATTTCGTTCTACTTCCTGTGGGCCGTCCCCAGTTTCGCGAGCCACGGCACGCGGCTCTTCGTGTACGTGCTCGTGATGAACATGGTGATGCGCACCGCCTACGCGGTGTTCGCCGTGCCGTACGTCGCCCTCGGCTACGAGATCAGCAACGACTACCACCAGCGCACGCTCATCCAGGGCTCCCGCTCGGCGTTCAACATGCTGATCAACATCTGCGGCCCCGCGCTCGGCTGGACGCTGTTCTTCCCCGACAAGCCCGGCGGGCCCGAGGCCACCAGCGTGGCCTCGAACTACCTGCACATGGCGTCGGCGTTCACGATCGCCGCGATCGGGTTCACGTTCGTCGTCGTCCTCGCCACCCGCCAGCACATGTTCGACACGCGCGGGATCGTCACCGGCACGGGCAACACGCTGGCCGCGTACTACCGCGATTTCCGCGAGATCATCACCGACCGCTACCTGCTCCGCATCACCACGTTCATGTGCATTGGCACCACGGGCGGCGTGTTCGTCGCGACCCTGCAGATGTACCTCTACGTGTACTTCATGCATCTCACCGCGTTCCAGAAGACGATCATCCACGGCGGCGGCATGGTGCTCTACGGTCTCGGCGGACTCCTGGGCGTCTGGCTGGAGAAGCGCGTCGACAAGCGGAACGCGGTGTGCATCGGCGCCGGGGTTTCCGCCGTCGCCGACACCACCGCCGCGGTGGTCTTCCTCGGCAAGTTCCTCCTGCCCACCACCGTCTGGCACATCGGCGGCTTCACGGTCCCGATCGCGGTGATCGTCTTCGGCGGCTGCGACATGTTCAACTGGTTCGGCTGCGGCCTGTTCATGTCCCTCGCGATCTCGATGATCGCCGACGTCGCCGAGGTGAACGAGCTTTCCTCGGGCGTGCGGAAGGACGGCGGCTATGCCGCGATTTACTCCTTCGTGTCAAAGCTGGTGCTCTCCATCTCGGTCTTCGTCGCGAGCGCGTGCCTCGACTGGGTCGGCTTCGTGAACGGCAGCGACCAGCAGTCGCCCGCCGCGATCCGGTGGCTCGTGCTGATGACCTTCGGGCTCGGCGCGCTCTTCACCGGCCTCGTGATCCCGATCGCGCGCCGCTATCCCATCACGCAGGAGTTCATGGCCGACGTGAAGCTCCGCCTCGCGGCCCGCAAGGGCGCGAGCGCCTAGGCTTGAATTGCCACGAAGGGCACGAAGAACACGAAAGCCAAGCCTTGGTCTTCGCGGCCTTAGCGGCCTTGGCGGTTCACCAAGATTGGATCACGGCAGGCTTAACCGCGAAGCACGCGAAGATCGCCAAGCTTCGATGCGCTTGGCGTTGGTGGGCTTCGTGCCCTTCGTGGCAACCTCAGCCTCGCCGGCCAGGGTGTACGTCACGCGCCCCTGGTCTTTATCGCGCGTTTTCGCTGGGGGAAAAGGGTCCGGCAGATTTCGCAGACGGTGCCGTCGCAGCCGTGCGCGGTGCAGTGCTCGCGGCCGTAGAAGATGATCCGCAGGTGCAGGCGGTTCCAGTGGTCGCGCGGGAAGAGTTTTTTCAGATCGGCCTCGGTCTGCTCCACGCTGCGGCCGCTGGTGAGCTTCCAGCGCTGCGCGAGGCGGTGGATGTGCGTGTCGACCGGGAAGGCCGGCACGCCGAACGCCTGGGCCATCACCACGCTGGCGGTCTTGTGGCCGACGCCAGGCAGGGCCTCGAGTTCCGCAAAGGTCCGCGGCACCTGGCCGCCGTGGCGCTCGACCAGGATCCGTGACAGTCCGGCGATCGCCTTGGCCTTCTGCGGCGACAGGCCGCAGGGCCGGATGATCGCCTGGATCTCCGCCACCGGCACGCGCCTCATCTTTTCCGGGGTGTCCGCCCGGGCCCAGAGCTGCGGCGTGACGAGATTGACCCGGCGGTCGGTGCACTGCGCCGAAAGGAGCACGGCGACGAGCAGGGTATAGGGATCCCGATGGTCCAGCGGCACCGGGGTTTCCAGATAGAGTTCCGCCAGCCGCCGGTCCACGTAGGCGGCGCGGGCCGGCCGGGTCGAAAAGTCGGGAGTGGGCTCGGAAGGAGGCATGCGCACGGTCCGGGTTGGGCGCCAAGAAACAGCCGCGCTTTCGCCCGATAAACAAACCCTTAATTGCCCGGCCCCGGCCAGAACGCGGTTGCGCGACCCCACCCCGGCCCTACCGTCGCAGCCATGCTATCGTCTCGCGATCTTATTGCCCCCCTCGACACGTTTCCCCGCCGACACACGGGCAGCGGCGCGGCCGACCTCGCCGCGAAGCTGCAACTGCTCAACCAGCCGTCGCTCGACGCCCTGGTTGACGCCGCGGTCCCCGCCCAGATCCGTCGCGGCCCCATGAAGTTGCCGCCGGCCGCGGGCGAGAGCGCCGCGCTGGCCGAGCTGCGGGCCCTGGCCGACCAGAACCAGATCTTTCGGAGCGCGATCGGCCTCGGTTACTACGACACATTCGTCCCGGGGGTCATCCAGCGGAACATCCTCGAGAACCCCGGCTGGTACACCGCCTACACGCCCTACCAGGCCGAGATTTCCCAGGGCCGCCTGGAGGCGCTGCTCAACTTTCAGACGATGGTCACCGACCTCACCGCGCTGGAGATCGCCAACGCCTCGATGCTCGACGAGGGCACGGCGGCCGCCGAGGCGATGATGATGTGCCACCGGCTCAGGGAGGGGGACGCCGCCGCGCACCGGGATTTCTTCGTGGATGCCGCCTGCCATCCCCAGACCATCGACATCGTCCGCACCCGCGCCCGCCCCATCGGGATCAACGTCGTGGTTGGCGACTGGCGCAGCTTCGCGCCCACCGCCTCTTGCTTCGGCGTGCTCGTGCAGTATCCCGACACGAATGGCAGCGTCCATGACTACGCCGCGTTCTTCGCCGCCGCCCATGCCGCCGGCGCGTTCACCATTGTCGCCACCGACCTTCTGGCGCTGACCCTCCTGCGCGCCCCGGGCGAGTTCGGCGCGGACGTCGCCGTCGGCTCCGCCCAGCGCTTCGGCGTGCCCATGGGCTTCGGTGGACCGCACGCCGGGTTCCTCGCCACCAAGGACGCCTTCAAGCGCCAGATGCCCGGCCGCCTGGTCGGCGTGTCGAAGGACATCCACGGCCAGCCCGCGCTGCGGCTCGCCCTCGGCACCCGCGAGCAGCACATCCGCCGCGACAAGGCCACGTCCAACATCTGCACGGCCCAGGTCCTGCTCGCCGTCATGGCCTCGATGTACGCCGTCTACCACGGCCCGGCCGGCCTGCGCGAGATCGCCCGGCGCGTGAAGTTCCTCACCGGCCTGCTCGCCCGCGGCCTCACCAGCCTCGGCGCCAGGGTCAACGCCGAGCCGGTCTTCGACACGCTCACCATCACGAACGTCGCCGCCGAGCGCGTGCACGCGGCCGCCGCCGCGAAGCGGTTCAACCTCCGCCGCCGCGACGCCTACTCGGTGGGCCTCTCGCTCGACGAGACCACCACCCTCGAGGACGTGATCACGCTGCTCGGCTGCTTCGGCGAGGCCCCGGCGCCGTCGCCCGACAGCGTGGCCGCCGACTTTGCCGCGCCCCACGCGCGCACCTCCGGCTATCTCGCCGCCGCAGTCTTCCACCGCTACCACACCGAGCACGAGATGCTGCGCTACATCCGGCGGCTCGAGGCGAAGGACCTGTCGCTCTGCCACTCGATGATCTCGCTCGGCTCGTGCACGATGAAGCTCAACGCGACGAGCGAGATGTTTCCGGTCACGTGGGCCGAGTTCGGCCGGCTCCACCCGTTCGCGCCCGCCGAGCAGGCGCGCGGCTACGCGCGGCTGTTCCGCGACCTCGAGGCGTGGCTGTGCGAGATCACCGGCTTCGCCGCGATGTCGCTCCAGCCCAACGCCGGCTCGCAGGGCGAATACACCGGACTGCTCGCGATCCGCGGCTACCACGAGTCCCGCGGCGAGGGCCACCGCCACATCTGCCTCATCCCCACGTCCGCCCATGGCACGAATCCCGCCAGCGCCGCGATGTGCGGCCTCAAGGTGGTCCCGGTCGCCTGCGACGCCCAGGGCAACATCGATGTCGCCGACCTCACCGCCAAGGCGGCCACGCACGCGGCCAACCTCGCCGCGCTGATGGTCACCTACCCGTCCACCCACGGCGTGTTCGAGAGCAGCATCCGCGACATCTGCCAGATCATCCACGCCCACGGCGGCCAGGTCTACATGGACGGGGCCAACATGAATGCCCAGGTCGGGCTCACGTCCCCCGGGTTCATCGGCGCCGATGTCTGCCACCTCAATCTCCACAAGACCTTCTGCATCCCGCACGGCGGCGGCGGACCGGGCATGGGCCCGATCGGCGTCGCGGCGCACCTCGCGCCGTTCCTGCCGGGCCATGTGGTCGCGGGCCCCGGCGGCACGGCCGGGATCAAACCAACCGCCGGCGCAGTCAGCGCCGCGCCGTACGGCAGCGCCTCGATCCTCGTCATTTCCTGGATGTACATCCGCATGATGGGCGCCGCGGGGCTCACCGAGGCCACCAAGGTCGCGATCCTCAACGCCAACTACGTGGCCCGTCGGCTCGAGTCCTGCTTTCCCGTGCTCTACCAGGGCGCCGGCGGGCTCGTGGCCCACGAGTGCATCCTCGAGTTCCGCCCGTGGAAGAAGCACGGTCTCGAGGTCGAGGATGTCGCCAAGCGGCTCATGGACTACGGCTACCACGCGCCGACCATGTCGTTCCCGGTGCCGGGCACGCTCATGATCGAGCCGACCGAGAGCGAGTCGAAGGCCGAGCTCGACCGTTTCTGTGACGCCCTCATCGCGATCCACGGCGAAATGGCCGCGGTCGCAAGCGGCGAATCCGACCCGGCCGACAACCCGCTCAAGCATGCGCCCCACACGGCGGCCGCCGTGTGCGCGTCCGAGTGGACCCACCCCTACTCGCGCGAGACCGCCGCGTTTCCCGACCGCCACACGCGCGCCAGCAAGTTCTGGCCCGCCGTCGGCCGCGTGGACAACGTCTACGGCGACCGCAATCTCGTCTGCTCCTGCGTCGGCATGGAGGCGTACAGCTGATCAACGCCTGGATTCTCGCCTAGTTCCCGTTAGGCGCGAAGCCCAGGACCAGACCTTAGCGGTCTCTGCGGCCTTCGCGGTAAAAACTGGTTCGATACCGATCCTTTCCACCGCCAAGGCCGCGAAGATCGCGAAGGCCAATCCGGTTTGGGGCTTGGTGTCCTTCGTGCCCTTCGTGGCCAATTTCGGCCCGCGCCGGCAACCGGCGCCCGTTACCCCTGAAACGGCTCCCGGCGGAAACCGCACCGCGGCAGCGCGCAGTGCCGGCAGGGCACCAGGTCCGCCGTGGCCGCACCGGGCGTGCCGGCCGGAGCCACGGCAAACACGGCCAGCTGGGACTTCTTGGGTTGGAGCATGCCCGACGCCATCACTTCGAGAGGCCCGGGCATCGCGCCCTGCGCCGTGAGCAGCGAGAAGACGCTGGCCTGGTCCGCGATGCTCCAGCCGGGATAGCCCGGGCTATAATGCGGCAGCAGCACCTCGCCGCGCTCCGCGGTCCAGGCGCAGAGCCGGCTGCGCGCCTCCGTCAGGAGGGCCTCGACCACGGCCGCGGCATACGCCTCCATGAAGAAATACCGGTCCTCGTCATCGTTCGCCCAGCAGCGCGCCGCCTCGGCCTCGGCCTCCGGGCCGGCGCTCGCCGCGACCACCACCGCGCCGTGGGCGGCCTGGAAGCGCCGCGCCAGCTCGCGGCTGGTCAGCGGCCGGCCGCCAAGCCGGACCACCGGGTCCGCCACGGTGAACTCCTCCACCGCGCCGGCGCAAAGCCACGGCCGCCCGTGCGCCGCGTACCAGTCGCGGGCCCAGGCGGCGTGCCCGGCCATCTCGTCCGCGAACACGTAGTCCGGGGGCACCTGCAGCAGGCGCTTGAACTCCGCCTCGCGGACGACGGGATGGGCGTTGGACGCGGTGAGGATCAGGGGGCGAGGTCGCCGGCGCGGTTCAGGCGCCGCCGTTGAGCCGCTGGTACGACACCGTGGCCCGGACTTCCGTCTGGGCGTGACGCTCGACGCTGGGCTTGAGCGAGCCGCCGTTGGGTTCGCCCCAGACCAGCGACACCTCCGCGCCATCGGCCACGCTCTCGTCGAGCATCGCCAGCGAGAACCAGCCGCGCACGTTCGCCGTGTAGACCGTGTAGGTCGACAGGCCGACCTGGCGCCCGCCCGCCCGGACCGTGTCGAAGGGCAGGATCGAGTAAAACGCGTTGGGCATCTCCATGTACTTGAAGCGGGTGCCGGGACGGAGCTGGCTGGCGTAGATGCGCAGGACATCCTCCTCGTTCCAGCGCAGCCACACCTTGCGGCGATGGGGCCGGTCGGCGAGCTTTTCCAGCGCCGCGCGGCCGATGAACTCGTGGTCGAACTTCACGTGCCGGCCGTAGCCGAGATCCCAGGGGGTCTGGTAGTAGTCCTCGATCCGCGGCGAGTCGAAGCTGCCGCCCAGCGAGGCGTTGGCCTCGAAGCCGTCGGCCGGCAGGTACTCGCGGTAGGGCTTCATCGCCGCGCCGGCGTAGATCGCGGGCATTGGCGACGGAATCCAGCCGCTCTCCGGCGAGACCGTCGAGTACGCGCGGCTGCCGCCCTGCCGCAACCCGAACCGCGGGCCGGCCGCCAGGATCGCGGCCAGCACGGCCTCACCGTCGTCCACCGGGCCATGCAGTTCCAGCCCGCCCATGCGCGACATGTTGTGGTTGAGCGCGCGCACCCGCCGGCCGGCGATCTTCAGGTCGCCCAGCTGGAAGAACGGGATCTCCGGGAACGTGCCCTCGTGCACGCTCCGGAGGAGGTCCAGCGCGTTCGGTCCCTGGATCTGGTAGCGGTAGATCAGGCGGCGGCCCTGGTTGGCCACCGTCCGCTCGTCGCGCGTCACCTTGACGTCGTACCGCCCAAGGCGGGCCTGGTACTCCACCCAGTTCGGCACCGACGGGCGGCCGACGATGCTGACCCTGTGCTCGGTGTGACCGAAGAGGATCGCGTCGCCGATCACGTAGCCGTCGGGATTGCAGGTGACGATCTGCTTCGCCCGGTTCGGGGCGAAGTTCTTCATCGTGTTGACGGCCACGTCGGACAGCAGGCGCAGCACGTCCGGTCCCTCGAAGTAGACATCCTTCATGTGGAACGACTGGTCGAACAGGACGACGCTGTTCTGCCACGACTCCTGCTCGTCCCGCCAGTTCGTGAACTCGGGCGTGAACGGGAACTGGTAGCCGCCGACGGGGGCGTCACGCAGCATGGCGACGGGGCTGGGGTACTGCTGAAGCTTGGCTTCGAGACTGGAGGGTTTGGATGTGCTCATGGTTGGGTTGAAATTCAATGAGGCAGGACCGGCGGCTGCGGGGCGCGGGCGAGGTGGTCGCGGCCGAGCCAGGTGTTGGCCCAGCTGGACGTGCCGCGCAGGGCCTGGTCCTGAATGACGGGAGTATGGGCGAGCAGGTCCAGGGCGCGACCCTCGTGACGGAGCCGGTCATAGGCCCGGGACCAGATGCACTCGAAATCCTCAACCTCGCACCGGCCGTCGCGCGTGCCGCCGCAGGGACCGTTGCGCTGGTTCTTGGCGCAGGCCGACTCGGGACACAGGAAGGCGGTCTCCGGCAGCGAACAGTCACCGCAATCCTGGCAATCGAACATCACGGACTTCCCGAGGCGCTCCGCGGTGCGCAGCAGCGCGGGGCCCTGCGCCGGATCCTTCGCCCCGCGGCAAAGGCGTTCACCGAGCCGCCAGAGCCCGCGGTCCGGCGTGAACATCAGGCCGTGGACGAATTTCGAGAAACGGTAACTGTAGGTGACGTTGGGGGTCGTCGGCCGCGTCGCCTGGGCCGTCTCGTAGGCCGGATGCAGCCGCGCCTCGTCGGCCAGGCCGGTCGCCGGGTCCTCGGCGAAGGCGAAGAACTCGCCGGGTCGCGAATACCGGATCGCGCGGGCGAACTCCCGCCAGTCGTCCGGGGCGTAGCTCCGCGCCAGGGCCTGGATCCGCTCGATGTCCGCCAGGCGGTGGACGCCGCCGAGGTACGCGCCGCGATAGCCGAGCCCGCGGAAGATCGCGACCTGTCGCGCGGCCAGCTCCAGGAAAAACTCGCGGCCGCGGTCCGGCGAGGCGGCGTGGCGCTCGCACAGCGCGGCCAGCTCGTCGGAGATCACGACGCCCGGAATCCGGCGCGCGTGGAAGAGACGCGCCACGCCGGGATTGAGCACGTAGACATTGCCGATCAGCGGTACGCTGCCATGGCCGCGCCGGCGCATCCAGGCGATCAGCTCGGAGCACTTCCGTGAATCGTAGCCAATCTGGTTGATCAGGAAACGCGCGCCGGCGGCGAGCTTCCGCTCCATCTTCAGCAGCTGCGGGATGACCTCGTTCTCGTGCAGCTTGAAGTTGGTCACCACCGCCCCCGGGAAAAAGTCCGCCCCAGCCAGCCGCGCCGGCGACCCGCCGGGCCGCGTCACGTCGAGCCCGGCGTTCATCCGCCCGAGCAGCGTCAGGATCCCCACGGAATCCACGTCAAAGACCGGCTTGCCCCCGCCGGCAATTCCCTTGCCCGGATAGTCACCGGAAAGCACGAGCAGGTTGCGGAATCCCTCGCTCGCCAAGCGCCAGGCCTCGCTCTCGATGCCGTGACGGTTGAAGTCCTTGCCCGAGAGGTGAATCACCACCTCGCGCCCCGCCGCCCGCAGCAATCCGCCGAGCGCGGGCGCCGCCAGCATCGGGTTGCCGCCGGCATTGTCGGTGACCGAGACCCAGTCGATGCCGGCGCAGCCGCCGAGTTCTTGGGCGAACGCCACCGTCTTGGCCGCCCGCGGCTCGCGGATTGTCCCGCGCGTCGAAACCAGCTCCACGCCGAATAGAAAATCGGCGCCCTGGGTGAGTCGTTCCTGCAAGGTGGGCATGGGGCAAAGGCGTCAGATGGCCGCGGCCTGCGCCTCGAGGCAGGCCTGCTTCACCGCGAGGATGTTCTCCGTCGGGGTGCCAAATGGGATCACGGCCGTGCCCATGATGAAGCCGGGCAGGTCCCGGCCGCGGGCCACCTCGCGCGCCGCCGCGACGTGGATCGCGTCGGGGGTCGTCTGCGCGAGCATTCGCGGCGGCAGGTTGCGCCGCAGGGCGCGACCGGCGGCGCGGCTGGCGGCCGCCCACGTCTCGAAGTCCGCCGTGAAATCGCACAAGAGATTGTTGCAGCCGGTGCGGGCCAGCAGCCCGGCGATCGGCGCCGTGTTGCCGCCGACGATGAGCGGCATGTCGCGGAGGCCCTGCGTCGCCGCCCATTCGGCCAAGTCCCGGGTGATCGGCAGGACCATCTCCTCATACATGCGCGGGGAGATCAGGTCGGGCGAGGCCTGCGAGTCGAACACGATGAGCTCGGCGCCGGCATCGCGGTAGGCCTTGGCGTATTCCCGGACGATCCGGCCGGCGTAATCGAGCAGCTGCGCGACCCACTCGGGCTGGTCCACGCAGGCCATGAAGAGCGCCTCCGAACCGACAAGGCCGATCGCCAGGGAGAACGGTCCGGAGACCGCGCCCCGCAGCCAATAGTCGGACCCCACCTCCCGCCGCACGCGGCGGGCCGCCTCGAGGTTCAACGGCATGCGGCCGTCCTTGAGCGGATTCGGCAGCGGCGCAGCTGACAGATCATCGCCGACCGCGAACCGGTGGTTGCCGGGCTTGATACCCGGGATGCTGGGGTCGTTGCCCTCGTAATAGGTCACAGTGCAACCCACCGCCTCGGCCTCGACGTTGTACACGTCAACCCCCACCGTCAGCGCGTCCGGGCCGATGGCCTCGAACTCGGCGAGGAGGGCGCGGGTCAGCAGGCTCGCATCGCGGGCGATCGCCGACGGCGTGCGGCCGATGAACCAGGCCTTGTGCTCGTAGATCGCCGGCAGGAAGAGGGGCACGGCGCGCGGCGCGCCGCAGCGGAGGACCTGCTCGACTTCTGCTCGGGTGGCAACGGAATGGGGGGAGCGCATGCGGGGTTGGGGGCAAGAGGCCGGAATCAGCAGGCCGAAGGACCCGTGGGTTCGGGTGGGTTGGGCAGTGGGGCTGAGTGTGGCGTCGGGCGGAGTCCTCCCAATGGCAGATAGGGAGCACCACGCTAGCAGGATTCCTCTCGCCCCGTCTTGGCGCATTGGGCTTGGCTCGATTGGCAGATCGGGCACTCTACCCTCCGCCATGCCGGTCTTTCGCCCGATTCCCGTCACCGTTCCCGCCCACGGCGTCGCCTTCGCCGAGAGCATGCACGGGCCCGGCTTCCGCATGGCCGCGCGGGCGGATGGGTTCCACAAGCTGATCTACGTCCTGCACGGCCGGGTCACCTACGCCGAGCCGGGCGGCCGGGCCCCGGTGCAGGCCCCCGCCGGCTCGGTGCTGTGCGTGCCGGCGGGCACCCGGCATCAGCTCACCGACGCCGCCCCGCCCACGCTGCTGCTGCTCTGCTTCTCGCGCGGTTTCCTCCGGCGGGAGCCCGGGCTGGCCGCGGCGTGGAACCGCCTGACGGCCGGTCCGTCCGCCTGTTTTCGTCCCGGACCCGCCTGGGGGCAGCGTTTCGGCGGGCTGTGGCGCGCCGGGCTGGTCGAGCAGTCGGGCGACCTTGTGGGCCGCGACGCGGCACTCGGCGCGGCGGCGGCCAACATCCTGGTTTCGCTGGCGCGGCTGCCGGCCAGCGCGGCCACCGACCAGGCGCGGCGGCGCGTCGAGGCGGTGGCGCGGGACCTGGCCGAGACTTTCTATGAGTCGTGGAGCCTCGAGCGCGCCTGCGCCCGGGCCGGGATGTCGCGGCGGCACTTCAGCCAGCTTTTCCGAACCGTGACCGGCCGCACGTTCCTCGAGGAATTGACCGAGCGGCGGCTGGCCCACGCGGCGCAGCTGCTGCGCGCGGGTCGCCACTCGGTGCTCGGCGCCGCATTTTCGAGCGGTTACGGGGATCTGTCCCATTTCTACCGGCTCTTCCGCGCCCGGTTCGGCCGGCCGCCGGGCGCCTGGGCGGCTGAAACGTAGGATGCTCAATTTCGCGCGCCCCAACTCCCGCCAAGACGGGCGATCCCGCTTCCTCCCCTGTCACCCTGAGCGCAGCGAAGGATGACAACCCGGCCTCCGGCGCGGTTATTCATTCGCGGCAATCTTGCCCTCGGAAAGCCGGCGGCTCTTGCTGGGGCCGTTCGCGCATGAAGATCATCCGCCACCTCACCCCGTCGGGGCCGGCGCACGCCGCGCTGCAGGCCGACGGCTCCGCCCGGGAGATCGCGGGTGACATTCTCGGCGAGTTTCGCGTCACCGACCGAGTCGTGCGGACCGGCAAGCTCCTGGCCCCGCTGCAGCCCACCGGCATCCTCGCGATCGGCCTCAACTACCGGAAGCATGCCGAGGAGGGCGGCAAGGGCGTGCCAGAGCGGCCGATGCTCTTCATGAAGAGCCTGAACACGGTGCAGCATCCGGGCGATCCGATCGAGATTCCCCAGAAGCTCCGCAGCACCGAGGTCGACTACGAGTGCGAGCTCGCGGTCGTAATCGGCCGGCGCTGCAAGAACGTCGGCCGCGACCAGGCGCTGGACTACGTGCTGGGCTACACCTGCGCGAACGACGTGTCGGCCCGCGACTGGCAGCAGCGCTGGGGCGGCGGGCAGTTCTGCCAGGGAAAGAGCTTCGACACGTTCTGCCCGCTCGGTCCCGTCCTGGTGACACGGGACGAGATCCCCAACCCGAACGCCCTCGGCATCAAAACGATTCTCAACGGCACGGCGCTGCAGGACTGGAACACGAACGACATGGTCTTTGACGTGCCAACACTCATCGAGTTTCTCAGCGCGAGCAAAACGCTGCTGCCCGGCACCGTGATCCTCACCGGCACGCCGCACGGCGTCGGCTTCGCCCGCCGGCCCCCGGTGTTTCTCCGGCCCGGCGACACGATCAGTATCGAGATCGAACGCATCGGGACCCTGACCAATCCCGTCGTCAACGAGACGGTGTAGGGATTTACGATTTACGACTGACGAATGACGACTGGGGCCAAAAACCAGCGGGGTAATGTCCGTTTGGTTCTGATCTCCCATCGCCCGGCATTCGATCTTCCGTCTCCCCGCAGCTGTCCTTCCGTTTTCCATCGCCGGGTTCCCATCTCCAGTCTCCTAGAATTCCTCCGCGCCGAAACATGAACTACACTTTTCACCTGATCGCCAACTCGCATCTTGATCCGGTCTGGCAGTGGGACTGGCGCGAGGGGCTGAACGAGGGTCTCATCACGGTCCGCACGATGCTCGCGCTGATGGACGAGCTGCCGGAGCTCACGTACGTCCGGGGTGAAACCGTGCTGTACGAGCACATCGCCCGCGAGGAGCCGGAGACATTCGCGCGTATCCAGCGGCACGTGCGCTCGGGCCGGTGGGATCCGATCGGCGGCGCGTACCTGCAGCCCGACACCAACCTCCCGGCCGCGGAAACGTTTGCCCGCATCTACCTGCATGGGCAGCGGTTCTTCGCCCGGCATTTCGGCCGGCCGGCGACGGCGGCCTGGGCGGCGGACTCGTTCGGTCACAGTGCCGGCCTGCCCGAGCTGCTGGCCAACGCCGGCTTTCGCTCGTTCTCGTTCTTCCGGCCCGATCCCGGCCAGCGGCCGCTGCCGGGACCCGCCTTCTGGTGGGAAAGCCCGGGCGGTTCCCGGGTGCTTGGCTACCGGCCCATTTCCGGGTGGTATGGCTGCGAGCGCGGCGAGGTGCCGAACCGGCTCGACGGCTTTCTCCAGGCCGCGCCGAAGCAGCCATACCAGAACATCGCGGTCTTTTACGGCCTCGGCAACCACGGCGGCGGCCCCACCCGCCGGCTCGTGCGTGACATCCAGGCCTGGGCGGCGGCTCACCCGGAGGTGAAGGTCGAGCACTCGGGCCTGCACCGCTTCTTCGCGGCGCTCGAGCACGAGATCGCCACCCGGCCCGAGGCCGCGCCCTTCGTCCATCGCGGGGAACTCGGCTACTGCCAGCGCGGCTGTTATGTGTCCGCGGCCCGGCTCAAGTCCGCGTTCCGCCACGCCGAGGCGGCGCTGAGCCGCGCGGAAACCACGGCGACGGCGGCCGCGCTGGCGACCGCCGCGCCGCCGCCGAACCTTGGCACCGCCTGGCGCGGACTCATGTTCAATTCGTTCCACGACATCCTGCCGGGCACGAGCATCGAGCGCGCGCTGGACGAGCAGGTTGACTGGGCCCGCGGCCTGCTGCACACGGCCCGGAGCACGGAGTTCGACGCGTTGAACGCGCTCGCGCGCCGCGTCGACACCACGGTTCCGGCCGCGCCGGCGGACCATCCGACCGCCGTGTCGCTGCTCGTGTGGAATCCGCTCCCGCACGCCTACGCGGGCCCGCTCGAGCTCGAAGTCTGCCTCGATTACCGTCCGGTGTTCCCGTACCAGAACCGCCCGGAGGCCGTGCCGCTCGAGGTGCGCGGACCCGACGGCCGCGCCCTGCCTTACCAGCGCATCAAGACCGAGCACACGTTCCTCACCACCATCCCGTGGCGCGTCCGGGTGCTGGCCGACGTCCGCCTTCCGGCGCTCGGCTGGGGCACCTTCACGGTCGGATGGGTCGAGGGCGCAAAGGCGCCCGCCATTCGCTCCCGCACGGGCTCGCCGCGGGCGAACACGATCGCCAACGGCCACTACCGGGTGCAGGCGCGGCGCGGCGGATCCGGCGTCGCCCTGTTTCACGGCGCCCGCCGGCTGCTGGGCCCGGCCGGCCTCGGAGCCGTCACCGTCGACGACGCGTTCGGCTCGTGGGGCGCGCTCTACGACGAGCCCGACGGGCTCCATCTCCTCACCGTGCGCCAGGCCTGGAAGGTCACCGGCGTCGAGGTGGTGGAACACGGGCCGCTGCGCGCCGGACTCTGGGTCCGCCTGGCCGGCGGCGCGTCGTCGCTCGACCTCTGGTTCCGCCTGTCCGAGGGCCGCGACGCGATCGACGTCGAGGCGCGGCTGATGTGGAACGAGACGCGCGCCCGCCTGAAGCTCGTCTTTCCCGGGGCCGGCGACCAGGCCGAGTTCGAGGTTCCGGGCGGCGTGGTCAGCCGCGGCCCGGCGGGCGAGGTGCCCGGCGGCCGCTGGGTCCGGATCAAGCGGGGCCCGCGCACGCTGGGCCTCGCCAGCGACGCGCTGTACGGCTTCGACAGCTCGGACGGCACCTTCCGCGCCTCGGTGGTGCGTTCGTCGCGCTACTGCTTTGACGCGCGCGACACCGCGGCCACGCCTGAGTGGCTGCCCGTGACCGACCGGGGCGAATATCGATTCAAGTTCCTCCTCACCACCAACGGCGACCGGTTGCCGCAGCTGGCGCGCGAGCTGGAGCAGCCGGCGCACAGCCTGGCGGTCCCGCCGCACCCGGGAAAGCTGGGCCGGTCCGGCAGCCTGGTGGAACTGACGCCCACCTCGGTCCGACTGCTCGCGCTGAAGCCGGCCGAGGACGGCGCCGGCCTGATCGTGCGGGTCCAGGAGACCGCCGGCCGCGCCATCGCGCCGCGCCTGACGCTCGCCTGCAACCGGTACGCGCTGCCGCGCCTCCCGGCTCACGCGATCGCGACGTACCGCGTGCACCGCGGCCGCGTCACGCCCGTCCTCCTCACCGAGTTGCCGAAAGCCAAGGCCTGACTTAGGTAGCGACGGCCTCCCCCGCCCCATGAAGATCATCAACCAAGCGAAGGTGAAATGGACCCGCTCCCGCTCGCCGCGCGGCAAGTATGTCGCCGCGTGGAAACAGCTCTCGGAGCTGCTCGGTGACAAGGTGAACGCCTGGCCGAAGGACGGACACCCGTTCAACCTCGAGCTGAACCGCGTGCCGCCCGGCAAGACCCCGTGCCCGTACCACAGCCACACCACGCAGTGGGAGATGTTCATCATCCTCTCCGGGTCGGGCACCGTCCGAGCCAACGGGCGCCGGTATCCCGTGAAGGCCGGCGACGTCTTCATCCACCCGCCCGGCCGGGCCCACCAGATCACCAACACCGGCCGGCGCGACCTGGTCTTCTACATCATCGCCGACAATCCCCCGGTCGACATCTTCCGCTACCCCGACTCCGGGAAATGGGGTCTGCGGCCCTATCGGAAAAACTTCCGGATGACCGAGACCAACTATTACGAGGGCGAGGAATAGGCGGCTGGTTCACCACGAAGCGCACGAAGGGCACTAAGCCCAAGCGCATCCAGCCTTCGCGAGCTTGGCGTGCTTGGCGGTGAAATGGATCGGGCTCAACTATGGTTAACCGCAAAGGCCGCCATGGCCGCGAAGATCGAGGTTTGGCCTTCGTGACCTTCGTGTGCTTGGTGACTAATAAAAACGGTCGTCGCGCCTACCGTTTCCGCGGAACGAGCCACTTTTCGCGGCCGACCAGGTAGAGCATCACGCAGATGACCAGGAACGGGATCATCGAGAGCGCGTCGGAGTACGGGCCGTCAAAGAAGGGATTGTGCGCCGATGACCACGCGAAGAGCGCCGCGTCGAACCGGTCCAGGGCGCCCGCGAGGAAGGCGATGAGGATGCCGGCGATCGCGCCGCCCGCGATGTAGCCCGAGGCGAGCAGCACGCCGGAGCTCTTGTCGCTCTCCGCCGCGAACTCCTCCTCCGAAAGATGCGCGTGAGAGTCCTGCCGGCGCATGCGCCGGTCGACGAGCCACCGGATGAAGCCGCCGATGAAGATGGGCGACGACGACGAGAGCGGCAGGTAGACGCCCACCGCAAAGGCGAGCGCCGGGATGAACGACAGCTGGAGCGTCACCGCAATCATCACCCCGAGCAGCACCAGCGCCCAGGGCAGTTTCCGGTCAAGAATGCCCTTGATGATGTAGGACATCAGGGTCGCCTTCGGTGCGTCGAATTTTCGCACCGTGGTGCCGTCGGGCCGCGTGTTGAACGCGCCGTTGATGCCCGGGTCGACGAGCCAGACCGCCCGGCCCGCGTCGTCGACCAAGTAGCGTCCCGCCGGGCCGCCGGCATCGTCGGTCTTCTGCCAGACGTGGTACGTGTGGTGGTCGTCGCGCGCCTGCGGGCCGCGCAGCGTCTCGGTCGCAGCCAGGGTCTTCACGTCCGCGTGCAGGCCCGCCGGCGCCACCTGCGCGGCCGGCACGTACACGGTCGCGACGTCGTTCAGCTTGAGGAGGATCGGCCCGAGCAGCAGCGCCGAGAGCATCGAGCCCACCATGATCGCGATCTGCTGGTAGCGGGGCGTCGCGCCGAGCAGGTGGCCGGTCTTCAGGTCCTGCGAGGTGGAACCGCCGTTCGAGGCCGCGATGCACACGATCGCGCCGACCGAGAGGGCCGTCACGTAGTACGTGCCGCCGGTCCAGCCCACGAGCAGGAAGATCAGGCAGGTGAAGAGCAGGGTCGCAACTGTCATGCCCGAGATCGGGTTTGACGAGGAGCCAATCTCGCCCGTCAGCCGGGAGGAGACCGTCACAAAGAGGAATCCGAACAACACGATCAACAGCGCACCCAGGAGATTCATGTGCAGCGTGGGCGCGAGCACGACGATCGCGATCAGGGCAATGATGCCGATGCCGACAAATTTCATGGAAAGATCGCGGTCCGTGCGAGCCACCGGGCCGGCGCCGCTTAGTTCGCCCCGCACGAGGCCGAGGTCATGGAGCCCGCCGCGCAGGCCGTGCCAGATCGTCGGCAGCGACTGGATCAGGCTGATGAGACCGCCCGCCGCGACCGCCCCCGCGCCGATGTACAGGATGTAGGCCCCGCGGATCTGGCCCGGCCCCATCTCCGCGATCGGCACGGTCCCGGGCGCCAGCGGTCCCGGGATCGAATCGCCAAAGAACTTGATCATCGGGATCAGGAGCAGGTAGCTGAGCACCCCGCCGGCGCACATGATCGAGGCGATGCGCGGGCCGATGATGTAGCCCACGCCAAGCAACTCGGGCGAGATCTCGGCGCTGATCGACCCGGCCTTGAAGGGCGCGCCGAACACTTTCTCCGGGACGTCCTTCCAGCCCTTGAACGCCACGTTGAGGGTCTTGTAGAGCAGTCCGAGTCCGAAGCCGGTGAAGATGACCTTTGCGCCGGGCGACTGGCCCAGTCCGGCCGCCTCGGCCGCGCGCATCTCGGCCTGGGCCGAGGGCGACGCAACCGCCCGGCACTCGGCCGAGGCGCCGGCCTTCAGGACGGCGGCACAGGCGGTGCCCTCGGGGTACTTGAGGACGCCGTGCTCCTTCACGATCAGGGCGCGCCGCAGCGGGATCATCATCAGGATCCCGAGCATGCCGCCCAGCATGGCGACGAGCATGACGCGCGTGAGCTCAAGGTCGAAACCGAGGATGAGGATGGCCGGCATCGTCACGCCGATGCCGAACGCGAGCGACTCGCCCGCCGAGCCGGCTGTCTGGGTGATGTTGTGCTCGAGAATGGTCGCGTCGCGGCCGCCGAGCTTGGACCAGCCGCGGAACATCGCGAGGGAGATGACCGCGACCGGGATCGAGGCGCTGACGGTAAGGCCGACCTTCAGGACGAGGTAAAGGGACGAGGCGCCGAAGATCAGGCCAAGGACGGCGCCGGTGACCACGGCACGGAGGGTGAATTCCCTGATCGCGGTTTCCGGCGCGATGTAGGGCTCCACTTTCGGGGCGGACGGAGATGGCATGGGGAGGGTTTAGCCATGCGGAGCGCAAAACCAAGACCCTTTCTCCATTGCGGATTGCGAATCGCGGATCGCGGATCGGAGTCGGCAATTTCGGATTTCCAATCGCGGCCGTTCGCCGGCGGTTGCTTCGGATCGAAGGTATCGCCGGATGCTCCAGCGTGACTAGAAGGTAGGTCTGCCGAACTTTCTGGACGGCCACCAAATTTGGCGTGCAACGGGACGTGACGGAGTATCATCGGGGAAAACCACGGCCACCCCCTCCGCCGTCCTGCCCCCCAAGCCTCCCAGTTTCCCAGCAACCCAATTTCCCGATTTTCCGATTTTCCGATTTTCCAGCTTCTCCTTTTCCTCCCATGTCTTCCCCGCTCTACCTCGCCGCCGTCGATCTAGGTGCCACCAGTGGCCGCGTCATCCTGGGCACCTGGGCCAAGCACCGCCTTACGCTGACCGAGGCGCACCGTTTCCCGAATGCGTACCGGGAACTCGGCACCCACACCTACTGGGAGATCGGCACGCTGTGGCACGAAGTGCAGACCGGCCTGCGCAAGGCGGCCGCGCTGCTGCCGCGCGGCGCCAAGCTCGCTTCGGTCGGGGTCGACACCTGGGGGTGCGATCACGTGCTGCTGAATGACGCGGGGCGTCTCGTGTTTCCCGTCCACGCGTACCGCGACACGCGCACCCAGGCCGGTCTCGCCGCCTTGGCGAAGCGCGGGGTCGAGCGGATCTACGGCGCCACCGGCATCCCGAATGTCTTCTACAACACGAGCCTCCAGCTCGCGGAGACGGTGGCCCGGTGCCCGGCGGTCACCGACCTCGCGACGCGGTGCCTCTTCCTCCCCGACTACTTCAATTACCTGCTGAGCGGCCGCATGGAGAACGAGCTGACCGTGGCAAGCACGTCGCAGCTGCTCGACGTCCACGGCTTTGACTGGTCGCGCACGGCGCTGGAGCACTTCCGGATCCCGCCGAGCTGGTTCGGTCCGCCGGTGCGCGCCGGCCTGAAGCTGGGCAAGGTCACGGGCCTCGTCGAGCTGGCCGCGACGCAGGTGATCGCGGTGCCCGGCCACGACACGGCCTGCGCGTACGACGCCATGCCGGCGGCGCCGGAAGGCGGGGACCTGTTCCTCAGTTCGGGCACATGGTCGCTGGTCGGCTTCGAGAATCCGACGCCGCTCCTCGGCGCGCCGGCGCTGGCGGCGAAGGTGGCGAACGAGCGCACCGGCCTCGGGGCCTACCGCCCGCTCACGAACGTCGTCGGGCTGTTCCTGCTCGAGCAGACGATGGCCGACTTCCGCGAGCGCCCGCAGACACCGCGCGACTGGGACGCGCTGATCACGGCGGCGGAGAAGCTGCCGGCGCCCGCGCGGCTGCTGGACCCGTCGGACCCGGCCTTCACCGCCCCGAAGTCGATGCGCGCCGCGATTGACGCGCAGCTCAAGCGGAACCGGGCCGCCACGCCGAAGCACCTCGCCGGCTACACCCGCCTGATCTGCGACTCGCTCGGACGCGGCCACGCCACGGCGGCCGCCAACTTCGAGCAGATGACCGGCCGGAAATTCCGCCGCATCCTCATGGTCGGCGGCGGCTCCAAGAACCGGCTTCTCTGCCAGGCCACCGCCAACGCCGCCGGCGTCCCGGTCGTGTCGTTCAATCTCGAGGGCACCGCCGTTGGCAACATCGCGAGCCAGCTGGTCGCGCTGCGCGCGGTCAAGGACCTCGCCACCTTCCGCCGGCATCTCGGCGAGGGGCTGCAGCAGAAGACCTACCGACCGCGCGACTGAGAGCGCGAGGAGAGCTTTTTCACAGGAGCTAACGGACGGAACGGAGTGGCAGGCCGCCGATCCGTGCCTATTTCCGTCAAGGGCCTGAATCAAACCGGCGAGGAGCCGCGGTGTTCGCCGGTTCGCCCCTCCGTTTCCTCTGTTAGCTCCTGTGCAGATTTTCCCGGCCTATTTCCGCCCGAGCGCGTAGAGCGCGTGAACCTGCTTCAGGCGCACAGGCTCTTCGCGAGCTAGGCGGTCCAATTCCTCGCGGTACAGTTTTTCCAAGGCCCGCTGGTCCTCAAGTCCGAGGCGGTGCACGGCAATGTTTGCCGGCGAGCGGTAATTCGCCTCCCAGGCGAGGGCGAGGTCCTCGCTCATGAAGTCCACGTTCTCCGCGACGACCGTCTCTAGATTGAATCCGGCCGCCTCCAGGGCCTGCCGGCAGGCGGCAACGGAGCCGAGCGGTTCGCTGGGATCGGTCAGGGTGACCCCGAACTCGGCCGCGCAGTCGCGGAAGAGCTGGGCCGGGAGCGGCGAGCCGGCCTGCATCGTGGAGAACGCGATGCGGCCGCCGGGCCGCAGGACCCGGTGCCATTCACGGAGCGCCTCGGCCGCCGGCATGTAGAGAAGCGCCGAGGCGCACAGCACGACGTCAAAGTTTGCGGCGACCGCGGGCCCGAGGTGCACCGCATCGCCCTCGAGAAACTCGAGATTGGCGAGCCCCGCGGCGCGGCCGGCCGCGGCGGCGTGACGCAGCATGCCGGGCGAGATGTCGATCCCGAGCACGTGGCCGGCCGGGCCCACAATCCGCGCCGCGGCGAGCGCCGCGAAACCGGTCCCGGTGCCGACATCGAGGACATGCTGTCCCGGCCGGACGCGGGCCAGCGTCACCAACCGCTCGGCGTAGCGGCGGTGCCACTCGCCCCGGGAATAATTCTCGGCGCGCGTGTCGAAGGAGCGGGCGATTTCAGGCAGGAGGGAATTCATCGCGGAGACGATTCGTCTCCTTCTAGCGCGAATTCCAGCCGCAGGCAAAGCCGAAGTCGCGGCTCCAGGCCCCTTCAGGGCACCTCGTAGACCTCAAGCAGCGCAGTGCCCGTGGCGCCGTTCACTCCCGCGAGCTGGACGGTGTAGACGCCGGGCTGCAGGGCAACCAGCAGCGCCGCATCCCTGCTCGTGTCGGGCAGCGCAAACGCTCCCGTCTGGGCGAACGCGAGCTTGAGGCCACCGTCAGCCGCCCAGTTGTCATTTTCGGCGAGACGGGTGTCGCCCTGCAGCAGTGTCAACTTGGGGTCCGCCAAGACCCCGCCCACCCCGTAGGTTGCCAGCGTCGGGCCGATCCCGCGGATCAGCAGACGCTTCGGGGCGTTCCCGGTCAGCACCAAGCCCGCAATAAGCACGGCGTCTCCGGTGCCAACCTGGGCGCGGGCGGAGACGTTCACCAACCGGGTCGCGACCGACGTGTCGGCGTCATAGCTTTCGCAGAGTGCCACCCCCGCGGTCCCGGCGCCATTGGCGACGAGCGCGGTGTAGGCCCCGGCATCGAGGGTGGCGAGGAGGGCCGCATCCCGGCTGTCCGGGGTGAGCGGGGAGGCCCCGGTCGCGGCGATGGCTTGGGCAACGCCGTCCGCCCCGCCCCAGTTGTCGTTTTGCGCGAGCGTGGAACCGCTCGCCGCGACCAGGCGAATCTGCGGATCGGCGATCGCGGTGGTCACGCCGTACTGGGCCAGCGCCGGTCCCAGTCCCCTCACCAGCACCTGCTTGGGATCGCCGCCGCGCACCACGAAGCCCATGATGAGGGTCTGGTCGCCGGTGCCGGCGTTCGCCCGCATCGAGAGATTGGCCAGCCGCGTCGTGGGCGCCACCAGCGCGGAGAGGCCGGCGAACCGGGTCGCCTTGGTCGCCGTCGCTGGCAGGAGCGAGGCCGTGACCGAGCGGGTAGTCGGATCGACCGTGAGCGTGAACTGCCCGCCCGCGGAAGAGGTGACGTTCATGGTGCCGGCGGCACTCAGCACTCCGCCCGCCGCGTCCACCAGCGTCGGGGCAACTACCACCGCGAGCACGTCGCCGCCGTAGCCGACGACGGCGTAGATGTCGCCCCGGTCGCCGTTGAGCGCGGTGGCGGTGTAGTACGAACCCGAGACCATGGTGAGCGAGCCATTGCCAGCCCGAAAGGCACCGGTGAATGCCTCGCCCAGGCCGGCCAGCTGCCCGGTCACGGTTCGCCCTCCGGTCCCGCTGGACGGCGCCTGCACGGTGCCGGTGAGGGTGTAGGCGGTGGCCGTGCCCGCCGGCACCATTTCCGCCCCGGTGCCCGTGAAGACGCCGGTCACGGGATCGACCGAAACCGCCTGGACAATGACGCTGTGGCGGTCCGGCAGGTAGGCGATGAAGTTCCCGTGATTGAGGCCGGTGACCCACAGGGCCCAGTTGCCGCCACCGCTGACCGTGCCGAAATAGGCGCCGTCGTAGACGGTGTACTGGAGCGACATCATGGCGACGTCGCTGGTCGCGGAACCGGCGGCATTGGTGGCAATACAGCGGAACTGGAGGGAACTCATGGCATAGCTCGTGGCGTTGACCGACAGCGTCGCGGTTGCCGTACCCGCGTATGGTAAGCCATCGGTTAGGTCGGTCCAGTTGCTGCCGACCACCACGTGGTTCACCGGATCCCATTCGGCGGTCCCGGCCTGCCAGCGATAGGTCATCGGCAGGTCACCGCTGGTCAGGACCGCAAACGACGCGGTGCCGCCCACGAGCAAAGACTGGGTCGAGGGTTGCACCACAAAGGCCGGCGGAGTCGCGGCGCTGGCCATGATCGCGCCCAGAAGGCCGAGCGCCAGTTTCATCACGGTGGACCTCATGGTCATAGTATAGACTATGACAACCGAGCCGGCCAGAACCACCATGCCATGCAGCCGCGGGGCTGGATCGGCTGGAGCCAGGCAGCCGAGAGCCGGGAGGTCGGTCGCGCAGCGTTCCGGCCGCGGGCCCGCGCGAATGCCTGCGGCCGCGGTCCGTCGCCACGCCGAGCGATGGAACGTGAAGTCGACCGCGCCTTACCAGATGGCTACACGCTCGGCGGTCGGACGGCGCATCGGGGCACCTTCAGGCACGTCGAACGCCAGGGCGAACTCGTCGAGATTGGACAGCGGGCCGTTGACGCGGAATTCGGAGGGCGAATGCGGGTCGGTCTGCACCTGCAGGCGCATTTCCTCGGGCCGGCTGACCCGGCGCCACTTGGCCGCGAAGCTGATGAAGAAGCGCTGTTCCGGCGTGAAGCCGTCGATTTTCTCGCGCGGCTTTCCGGCCAGCGCCTTCTGCAGTCCGGCATAGGCGATCTTCAGCCCGCCGAGGTCGGCGATGTTTTCTCCCTGCGTGAGCTCGCCGTTGACGTGCAGGCCGTCGAGCACCGTGTAGGCGCCGAACTGCTTCACGATGCCGGAAGCGCGGGCCTTGAACCGAGCCGCGGACTCGGGCGTCCACCAGTCGGCGAGGTTGCCGTTGCCGTCATACTGGCGGCCGCTGTCGTCGTAGCCGTGGGTCATCTCGTGGCCGATACTGGTACCGATGGCGCCATAGTTGACGGCATCGTCCGCCTTTCCGTCGAAGAACGGCGGCTGGAGGTAACCGGCGGGAAAAACGATCTCGTTCGCGGTGGGCCGGAAGTAGGCGTTCACCGTCGGCGGCGTCATCGCCCACTCGGTGCGGTCCACCGGTTTCCCGATCTTCTCCATCTCCCAGCGGTGGTCGAGGGCCGCCAGCCGCAGGATGTTCAACACATACGGGCCGCGGTCGACCTGCGCCGCGGTGTAGTCGTGCCACTTGTCGGGGTAGCCGACCTTCACGGTGAAGGCGTCAAGCTTCGCCAGCGCGCGGGCGCGGGTCGCCTCATCCATCCACTCGATGGTCTGCAGGCGCTCGCGCAGCGCCTGGCGGAGGTTGGCCACGAGCTGGACCATGCGGGCCTTCGACTCGGGCGGGAAATATTCCCGGACGTAAAGCTGGCCCAGCGCCTCGCCCATCGTGTTGTCGAGGGCCGCGACGACGCGCTGCCAGCGTTCGCGCAGCTGCTGGCGCCCGGTCAGGATCTTGCCGTTGAACGCGAAATCCTCCTCGACGAACGGCTTGCTCAGGTACGGCGCCGCCGCGCTGGCAAGGCGCCAGCGCAGGTAGGCGCGCCAGTCCTCGACCGGGGCCGCGGCGACCAAAGCGGCGAAACCCTTGAAGAATTCCGGCTGGCCGACATTCAGGTCGGCAAACGGGTTCGCGCCGGCCGCCTTGAAGAACCCGGGCCAGTCGAGGCCGGGGGCGAGGGTCTCCAGCTCGGCCACCGTCATCTTGTGGTACCGCGCCTGCGGGTCGCGCAGCTGGGTGCGCGTCAGGGAATTCCGGGCGAGTGCCGTCTCGAGCCGCAGGATGGCGGCCGCCTCCGCCTGCGCGGCGGCCGGCTGGTCGCCCAGCAGGCCGAGCATGCGGGCCACGTGCGCGACGTACTCGGCGCGCAGGGTCTTGGACTTCTCGTCCTCGCGCAGGTAGTAGTCGCGCTCGGGAAGTCCAAGCCCGCCCTGAAACAGCTGGGCCTGCTCGACGGCGCTGTTCTTGGCGTCGGCCGCGCTGCCAAAGCTGAACCCGGCCCCGCCCACGCCGAGAGCCTTGAGGTGGGCGATTGCGGCCATCACCTCGGCCGGCGTCTTGATCGCCGCCAGCCGGTCCAGTTCAGCCTGCAGCGGCGCGAGGCCAGCGGCGTCGATCGCAGCCTCGTCCATGCCGCTCGTCCAGAGGTCGCCGACCTGCCGCTCCACCGCGGAGCCCTGCACGCCCTTGGCCGCCGCGGCCTCGCACACCTTGCGCAGGGCCTCCTGGTTGCTCTTCTGCAGCGTCGCGTGCGAGCCCCACGAGCTGTAGGCGGGAGGGATCACGGTGTTCTTCAGGTACGTGCCGTTCACGTACCGGTAGAAGTCGTCCTGCGGTTTCACCGACAGGTCGAAATTCGCCGGATTGACGTCGCCACGCAGGAACGCGGGCGACACTGCCATCACGGCCAGGGCCAACGGGAGGTAGTTGCGCATGATCCAACCTCATCCGTCCGGACGGAAAGCGACAAGTCCGCCGGGACGAACGGCAAATGGGCGCGACCGAGTGCCGGTTCGGGAGGATGAACGCCGCCCGCGGTCCCGGCGCTACCGCACGAACGGCCGCGTGAAGGCGACCGCCTGACGCACGAACGCGTCGCCGTCGGGGCAAACGTTCTGGAAAATCCCGCGCCGCCAGCCGAAGTCACCGAGCCCGGTATTGTAGCCCTCGAAGCCGACGTACTGGCACCTGGTCTCCTTGAGCGCCGCAAACACCGCCGGCCACGGGATCAGCCCGCCGCCGGGGACACCGCGGTCGTTCTCGCAGGCGTGCAGGCCCCAGAGACGGTCGCCGACGGAACGGATTGCCGCCGCGTAGTCGCGGACCTCGGTGACGAGGTGGTAGGTGTCGAGGAGAATGTGAAGGTTGGCATGGTCCGCCCGGTTCACGATCGCGAGCATCTGCGCCGGCGTGTTGGCCACGTGGGAGCGGAACCGGCTCATCGGCTCGAGCACGATCTTCACGCCGGCCCGGCGTGCATGCTCGCCCAGCGCGTGGAGACCCTCGGCCGTGCGCGGAAGCTCGTCGGCCGGCGGCCGGCGGCGCAGCACCTTGCCTGGGCGGCCGTACAGGGCGCCCGCATAGGCGACCGCGCCCAGCTCGGCGGTCTGGTCGACAATCGCCTTGTGGAAGTCGAGCGCTCGGCGGCGGTTCGCCGGATCGTCGTCCGACAGGTCGGCGCCGTCCGGCCAGGCCCCGCCCGGGCCGACGAGCAGCATGATGCCGTTCGCCTCCGCCACCCGGCGGGTCAGCGCGGCGGAGAACGTCACGTCGAGGCCGACGGAGAGTTCGATCGCCTCCAGCCCGAGCCCGCGGGCGCGCTCCAGCAGCCCGACTTCCGCGTCGGACCAGCGTTCCATCCAGAGGTAGATATGTGCGCCGATTTTCATGAAGGTAGCCGGTTTTCCACCGGGGAAAACACCACGAAACACAGGTCCCGGCCGAGGGAAAGCCCGATCCGTCCGCGTCGCGTCATCGGCGGGTGGCCGCCTGCAGCTCCGCGTAGAGTGCGGCCAGCTCCGGCAGGTCGACCCCCGCCCGCCGCCCGCGGCGGAGCGGCTCGCCCCAGATCGCCTCGAGCTCGATCGGCCGGCCGGCCTCGTGGTCCACCAGGCTGGACGGCCGGTACGCCCCGATTTTCGGCGTCTGGTCGAGATGCCGCTGGAGAAACGCCGCCGGGATGTCATGCCCCAGCGCCCGCGCCGCCGCGGCGACCTCGTCCATCAGGACCCGGATGCGCGCCACGTGACGCGGGTCGGCCAGCAGCCGGTCGGTCGTCAGTCCTCCCGCCGCGATGGCGAGGCCGTTGAAGGGAATGTTCCAGGAGAGCTTGCGCCAGCGCGCCTCCTCCAGCCGGTCGTCCACGGTGCACCGCACGCCGGCCGAGGTGAACAGTGCCGCCACGGCGCGGGTGCGTTCGCGGGCGGGACCGAGAAGCTCGCCGACGTCCATCGAGCCCGGGTGGCCGCAGGTGACCTCACCCGGCGAGGTGCGGGTCGCGGCGATGAAACACAATCCCCCGAGCACCCGCTCCGCGCCCACCACCGCCGCCACGGCCTCCTCGTTGCCGAGACCATTCTGGAGCGTGAGCACCGCGGTGCGGGCGTGCAGCAGCGACGGCAGGAGTCGCGGCAGCTCGGCGTTGGCCGTCGCCTTGAGCGTGATCACCACCAGGTCAACCGGGCCGATTTCGTCGGTGGAACCAAACGCCTGCAGGGGATGCAACGACCGCGTGCCCGCCGTCTCAATCAACCGGACGCCCTGCTCACGCACCAGCGCAAGGTCGCTCCGCATCAGGAAACGCACTTCCCTTCCCGCCAGCACGAGGCGGGCGCCATAGAACGTGCCGATCGCCCCGGCCCCGACGATGGCGATGGTGCGGAACGGATCAGCAGAGTTCACCGGGCCATCAGGACACGGCGCACGGTTCTTGGCGAGAGCTCCCGCCCCGTTTCAGTGTGGGCCCACGGAACACACGGAAGCATCGGGTCGTTCCGCGTATTCCGCGGGCTGGCGTGGTCGGTGGGAGCCGCCTACCAGCTACGATCAACCCTATGGCATGCTCGCTACGCGCTACCCGCTACTCGCTACTTTGAGGCGATCGCCTTCAGAATTTGCTCCGTGATCTGCTGGACGAGGGCCTCGACCTGGGGGTCGGCCGGGGTGCTGGCCTCGGGGGCCGCGGGGGCGGCGCAGACGGTGGCGGGGCGGAAATCGGCGCTGTCGCAGAGCTCGCACTCCTTGAGGTTGGCGCGCGGGTCGGGCATGCCGAGCTTCTGCCGGAGGGCAATGAGCTCCTTGGCGTGGCCGCCGGTGAAGCGGTGGAGCCCGCTGCCCAGGCCGGCCGCGATCCAGACGGTGCGGCAGTAAGAGTCGATATTCTCCATCTTCCAGTAGGCATCCTCGACGTCCTTGCCCCAGACGATGACCCCGTGGTTCTGCATCAGGACGGCCTGGTGGACCTTGCCGACCTCGCCCACCTCGGCGGCGTTGGCCGGCGTGCCGGGCGTCTGGTACTTCGCGACGCCGATCTTGCCGAGGAACACCTCGGCCTCGGGAATGAGGCACGACGGGATGTCGACATTGGCGATGGCGAACGCGGTGGCGTGCGGCGGATGCGCGTGCACGCAGGACTTGGCCGCGGGCTGGCGCTTCATGATGCCGAAATGGGTCAGCGCCTCGCTCGTGCGGACGCGCGTGCCGGCGAGCTGCTTGCCGTCGAGGTCCACGAGGCACATGTCCTCGGGCTTCATGAAGCCCTTGCAGATGAGCGTGGGCGTGCAGAGCGCGAGATTGTCGCCGACGCGGATGGTGATGTTGCCGCCATTGCCGTCGGTGTAGTCCCGGGTCCAGAGCCGGCGGCCAATGTCGCAGATGCGCTCCTTGAGCACCTCGATCGCGGGCGAGCGGAAGAAGCGCTCGATCTCGGCGGGGGTCTTCGGGTCGGAGCCCGGGGCCCACTTGTACTCGAGGTCGGGCGTGCTGGGCGCACCGGACTTGGCGGCGCCGCCGCCGGTGGCGGCCGCGGGGGACTTGAAGGCGGGCTGGGCGCGGCCGCTGAGCACGTCGCGGGCGGACGGGGTCAGGATGGAGCCGGCGGGCGGCTGCTCCCCCTTGCGGAGAAGCTCCTCGGCTTCACGGGCGGTGATGACGTTGGCCATGGGAAAAACGGGTTAGGAGGCGGGTGGCGTATAGAAGATCTCGTCGATGATCGCGGCGTTGAACGCGTCGACCGGCGTGGGCGTGTCGAACGGCGCGGCGGCCTCGGCGCCCTCGGTGAAGCCGACGACGTGCCCCACCCCGGCGCCCAGATTGTCGTAAACCACGAGCGACGAGCCGGCGGCGAGCGGGGTCACGCCCTTGCCGGCGAACTCGGCCTTGGTGAACGGCTGGACCAGCAGGAAGCGCGCGCCCTTGTAGGCGGGGTCCCACTGCGAGAGGGTGACGCGGCCGATGACGTGGCCGAGGCGCATCTCAGTTCGCCTCCTTTCCGAGCGGGTCCACGACGCCGAGCACGAGATTGCGCAGCGGGGACTTCGGATCGCCGACGTGCTCGCGGGTCTTGGAGCCGTCCGTCGAGACCAGCACGCGCTGGTGCTGGCCGGCCCCGAGCGGGTCGATCGCCAGGATGGGCGCGCCCTCGCTGCGGCCCGCCTCGTCGAGCGGCTGGCAGATGATCGTGCGGCAGCCCACCATGCTGGGATGGCAGTGGGTGGAGACGATCACGCCGTCGACGCGCGCGAGGATCATGGGCTCAGTAGATGCGGAGGTTGTCGACCATCACGCAGCGGCGGGTGCGCGTGAACGTCGCCGGGTTGGAGATGCCCTCGCCCGTGGTGGTGGCGATGGAGTAGCTCAGGTAGCCCTCGCCGCCGAGGCCGAGGCCGGCGACGCACGGCCCGTTCTTCACGAACACCGTGGCGTCGAGCGCGCGGGCCATCTGGGTCATGTGGTCGACGTTGAGCGAGTGGATGATCGCGGAGTGCTTGTAGCCGTGCTCGGCCTTCAGCGCGTAATCGACCGCCTGGTCCATGTCCTTCACGCGGACGACCGGCACCATCGGCATCATCTGCTCCTCGAGCACGAACGCGTGGTCAACGTCGGTCTCGGCGAAGAGCAGCGGCGTGTTGGGCGCGACGTTCGCGCCGGCGTGCTTCGCGAGCACGGCGGCGTCGGCGCCGACGAGCTGGCGGTTGACCGCGGCGTGCGAGCAGCCGCCGGCGTCCTTCGAGAACGTGAACGCCGCGGCGGTGAGCTTGGCGAGCTGCGCGGGGTTGAGCTGCGCGGCGCCGGCCTCCCGCAGGCCCTCCATGAACTTGTCGGCGTATTTCTCGAGGACGAAGACCTCCTTCTCGCCGATGCAGAGGAGATTGTTGTCGTAGGCGCCGCCCTGGATGACGTCGCGCGCGGCCTTCTTGAGGCAGCCGGTGCCGTCGACGATGACCGGCGGGTTACCGGGGCCCGCGCAGATGGCGCGCTTGCCGGACTTCATCGCGGCGCTGACGACGCCGGGACCACCGGTGACCAGCAGGATGTTGATCGCGGGGTGCTTGGTGAGGGCGTTGAAAGAGTCGAGCGTCGGCTTGAGGACCGTGCACACGAGGTTCTCGATGCCGAGCGCGGCGTGGATGGCCTCGTTGTAGGTGCGGACCGCGAGCGCGGCCGAGCGGGCGCCGCCCGGATGCGGGTTGAAGACGACCGCGTTGCCGGCGGCGACGATGTTGATGATGTTGCCGCTGAGGGTCGGGACGGAATGCGTGACGGGCAGGACGGCGCCGACGACCCCGAACGGGGTGCGCTCCTCCATCGTGATGCCGTGGTCGCCGCTGAGGCTGTAGGGCCGGAGCCACTCGGTGCCCGGCACCAGCTTCACGATCTGCAGCTTCTCGATCTTGTGCTCAAGCCGGCCGATCTTCGTCTCCTCGAACTCGTACTTGCCCCACTCGACCGCCTTGGCGGTGACGATCTCCTTGACCAGCTCGACGACCTTGGCGCGGCCGGCGACGCCCTTCTCGCGGAGCTGCTCGTAGGCGGCGGCCGCGGCGACGCAGGCCTCGTTGACATCCTCGAACACGCCGAAGCGGCCGGGTTTCACGGAGTGGCCGACGCTGGCGCGGGCGGGCGCGCCCGGGGATGGGGCGGACGGGGCGGGCGCGGGCGCCAGGACCGGCGATCGGCCGAGACTGCGCATCACGTCCTCCACGACGGCGCGCAGGGCCTGGTCATCAAGTTGCAGGGTGCTCATGGCAGGGTTCGAAACTCGGGTTCGAGGGATCGGATTTCGGGGCGCCGGGCGGTCGCTGGAGTCAGGCGGGATGAGTGGCGAATTCCGAATTTCGAATCACGAATTCCGCAATGTCCGGCGGGCGCCGGCTATTTCTTCGGTGGATAGATCTTTTGGTTGAGGACGTCGACGGCATCAACGATGCCGACGACGACGGCGTCCACCGGCAGGGTCTTCATGCCGGTGGCCTGGCGGGCGGAACTGCCTTGGCAGAACAGCACGACCTCATCGAGGCCGGCGCCGAGCGCGTCGACGGCGACCACGGTGTTCGCGCCGCCGCGGAACTGGGTCGGGTTGGCCTCGTCGACCAGCATCGGGCGCAACATGACCAGCTTGCGGCCCTTCATGGCCTCGTCCTTCTTGGTCGAGACCACGGAGCCGATAACGCGTGCGAGAAACATGGGCGGAGGCCGGACGCGGGGCCCGGTTTACTTCTTGGCCGCGGGGGCCTTCGGGAGGACGAGGGTGACGTCGTCGTGCGGCCGCGGAATGACCTGGACGCTGACGACCTCGCCGACCGTGCGGGCGGCCTGAGCGCCGGCGTCGGTCGCGGCCTTGACCGCGGCGACGTCGCCGATGACCACGGCGGACACGAGGGCGTTGCCGACCTGCTTCATGGGACCGGCGAGCGTGACGTTGGCGGACTTGAGCATGGCGTCGACGCCGGTGACGAGCGCGGTGAGACCGCGGGTTTCGAGGAGACCAATGGCTTTGGACATAGTGGCTGAGGGTTAAGGGTTAGGGATTACGGTGTAAGTTCGACGGGTTGGGGTCAGTTGCGGGCGGTGTGGAGAATGCAGCGGCGCGTCTCGCGGGCCACGACGAGCTCCTCGTTGGCCGGAATGACGAACACCCTCACGCGCGAACCCGCCGCGGAGATCTCGCCCTCGGTGCGGGTCGCGGCGTTCCTCGCCGGATCGAGCACGAGGCCAAGCTGGTCGAGGTCGGCGCAGATCGCGGCGCGGAGGTCGGGATTGTTCTCGCCGATGCCGGCGGTGAACACGAGGGCGTCGGCGCCGTTGAGCGCGAAGAACAGCGCGCCGATCCAGTGCCGGGCGGAATGGACCAGCACGTCGAGCGCGAGCTGGGCGCGGGCGTGGCCCTGCTGCGCGGCGGCGCGGAGGTCGCGGAGATCGTTGCTGACGCCGGAGAGCCCGAGCAGGCCGCCCTCCTTGGTCATCTGGCGCTCCGTCTCGGCGAGCGACAGGCCCAGGGTCTTCATCACGAACGGGACGGCCGCCGAGTCGAGGTCGCCCACGCGGTTGTTGTGCGGGAGGCCGGACTGCGGGCTGAGGCCCATGCTGGAGCCGATCGCGACGCCGTCGCGCATGCCGGCGACGGAGCTGCTGCCGCCCAGGTGGCAGGAAATGACGCGCAGCGGCGGGCGGCCGGCGGCGACCGGGGCGGGCCCGCTGACGTAGAGCTCCCGGACGCGCTGGGCGATATCGGCGCGGCCGAGGAGTTCGGCGGAGCGCTCGGCAATGAACTTGTGGCTCGCGCCGTGGAACCCGTAGCGACGCACGCCGGCCTGGTACCAGGATTCCGGCACGGCGTAGCGGGTGGCGGCGGCGGGCAGCCACTGGTAGAACGCGGTCTCGAACAGCGCGACGAGCGGGACGCCCGGCAGCTTCTCGCGGAAGCGGCGGATGCCCTCGGCGTACGCCGGGTTGTGGGCGGGCGCGATCTCCCGCATGCCCTCGAGCGCGGCGATCGCGCGGTCGTCGGCCGGCACGCAGCCGGTGAGATCCTTGCCCAGCACCGCCTTGAAGCCGACGCCGTGGACCTCGGCCGCGGAGCGCAGGTGACCCGCCGCGCGGAGCTCGCCGAGGCAATCGTCGATCGCCTTGCCGAAATCGTTCACGCGCTCGTAGCCGCCCTTCGCGAGCAGCGACGGCTCCCCGGCTCCGTCGAAGCGAAACAGGCGGAACTTGAAGGAGGTCGAGCCGAGATTGGCGACGAGGATGTTCATCACGAGTCTGGGGAAGAGCGGGACCGGCCCGGCGGCCGGTCCCGGACGGGCGACTCGCCCGGGGTCAGGCCGACGGCGTCTGCAGCCACTTGCCGAGGCCGGAGAGCTCCTCGTGCGGGCGCGGAATGACCTGGACGGAGACCACTTCGCCGACCTTGGAGGCGGCCTCGGCGCCGGCGTCGACGGCGGCCTTGATCGCGGCGACGTCACCGCGGAAGAACGCGCAGACGTAGCCGCTGCCCACCGCCTCGTAACCGGTCATGGTCACGCTCGCGGCCTTGAGGGCGGCGTCCGCGGCTTCGAGCAGCGCGCACAGGCCCTTGGTTTCAATGAGTCCGACAGCTTCCTGGGTAGCCATAGAGAAAAGAGGTTGAGGTTGCGGTTACAGGCCGACGTTGCGGAGCAGCTCGGTATGCGGGCGCGCGATGACGTGGGAGCAGACCAGCTCGCCGACGCGCTTGGCGGCCTGGGAGCCGGCGTCGACGGCGGCCTTGATGCTGCCGATGTCGCCCTTGACGATGACGGTGACGAAACCGCCGCCGATCTGGATCTGGCGAACGAGCGAGACGTTCGCCGCTTTGACCATGGCGTCGCTGGCTTCGACGCTGCCTACATAGCCTTTGGTTTCTACCATGCCGATGGAATCACTCATGATGTTGGATTGGGTGAGGGTTGACGGGGACGTGGAAAATCGGGTCGGGCTCAGGCCTTGACGAGCTCGACAGGGGTGTCGGGCTGGAGGGCGCAGGCGTTGCCCTCGTCGGTGTCGATGTGGATCTCGAGTTTGAACTCGGGATCGATGCGGACGAAGATGCGGTCAAAGGTCGTGGCACACGGGCCGCCGACGCGGAGCCGCATGAAATCGCCGGCCTTCACACCGTAAAACGCCGCGTCGTCCGGATGCATGTGGACATGCGGCGCGGCGCGGATCACGCCCTCCTCCAGCTCGAGAAAACCATTCGGGCCCATGAGCATGCAGCCGGGCGTGCCCTTGATGTTGCCCGAGAACCGGATCGGCGCCTCGAAGCCGAGCGCGATGGAATCGGTGAGCGCGAGCTCGACCTGGTTCAGGTTGCGGCACGGGCCGAGGATGCGGAGGTTGGAAATCACCCGGCTGCGCGGGCCGATCAGGGTGACCGTCTCCTTCGCGGCAAACTGGTCCTTTTGGTAGAGCCACTTGATCGGCGTGAGCTTTGCACCCGGCCCAAAGAGCGTCTCAACCGCCTGCGGCGTGAGGTGGCAATGGCGCGCGCTGACGTTGACCAGCAGCGGATTCGGCGCGCGGGCCGTGCGAGGCAGGTCCTTGCCCAAACGCTGGTAAATCGACCGTCGAACCAGATGTTCGATCTCTACGCGGTGTGGCAATGGCGGTGGCAAAGACATACGCGGTTTGGGGCGAATTCGACCAATGACCATCCAAATTCTGCCAAATAGTCAACGAAAAGATTGCAAGATCTTCCAAAATCTTCCAAACCAGACCCTATCAATGCAAGCCGAGGAGCGTCAGGCGAGGATTGAGTCATACCTGCAAAAGGCTGAATTTGCCTCACTTGAAGAGCTCGCGACGCATGTGGGAGTCTCGGTTTCGACGGTGCGGCGCGACCTGACGGCGCTGGAATCACGCAGCCAAGTGCGCCGGACGCATGGTGGCGCGCGCACCTTGCAGCAGCCGAAGTCGGACGAGTTTGTCTTCAACGTCCGCGACACCCACCAGATCGCGGAGAAGGATGTGATCGGCGACGCGTGCGCCGCGCTCATCTCGCCAGGCCAGAATGTGATCATGGACTCCGGCACGACCTGTTTTCACGTCGCCAAATGCCTCGGCGACAAGGTCGCGCAGATCATCACGAATTCCCTCCCGATCGCGAATCTCTTCTCGGCGTCGAACCGCCACGAGGTTCATCTCTCCGGCGGCGTGATCTACCCGCGGCTCGGGGTGCTGGTCGGACCGCACGCGGTCGAGACGTTCTCCCGCATGCACGCCGACGTCGCGATCCTGAGCGGCAGCGGCATCGCGGAGGACGGCATCTACAACTCGCACGCGCTGATTGTGGACATCCAGCGCGCAATGATCGCGGGCGCCGCGAAGGTCATCTTCTGTTTCGATCACAGCAAGTTTGGCCGGCGGTCGCCATTCTTCCTCACGGACTTTTCCGCGGTGGACGTGATCGTCACCGACGACCAGGCTCCGGCCGACCTGGTGGCCGCCCTCCGGGCCAAGGGCCTCGAGGTCGTGATCGCCCCGTCGCGTCTTGATCACGAGTTGAATGTCGACGGCTGAACGTTGAAAGACCGGGGCGCGCCCGCACGCATCCCTCCGCCTTATCCTTCCCCTCCCCCATCCGCATGCCCCTCGCCCAACCTTCAATCTTCAGCTTACAACTCCTCCCATGAGTCTGGTTGAACAGGTCCGTCAGGCCGGCGTCGTGGGTGCCGGCGGCGGCGGTTTTCCGACCCACGTGAAACTCGCGGCGAGGGCCGACACGGTCATTGCCAACGGGGCCGAGTGCGAGCCGCTGCTCCACAAGGACGCGGCCGTCATGGAGCGTCAGGCCGTCGAGATGGTGCGCGGCATCCGCCTCGCGATGGAGGCCGTCGGCGCGAACACCGGCATCGTCGGCATCAAGGCCAAAAACAAGCAGGCCGTCGCCGCCGTCCAGGCCGCGTGCCAGGACACCACGGTGAAGGTGCACCTGCTCGGTGACTACTACCCGGCGGGCGACGAATACGACCTGGTCCACGAGGCCACCGGCCGGCTGATCCCGCCCGGAGGCATCCCGCTGAACGTCGGCGTCGTCGTGTGCAACGTCGAGACGTTCGTGAACATCGCGGCCGCGGCCGAGGGGCGACCGGTGCTCGACAAGACGCTCACCATCGCCGGCGCCGTCCGCGAGCCGAAGACGCTCACGGTGCCGCTCGGCACCAGCCTGCGCGAGTGCATCGCCGCGGCCGGCGGCGTGACCGTGCCCCATCCCGTGCTCGCCATCGGCGGCATGATGATGGGCGAGACGACCGACGACCTCGACCGCCCCGTTGGCAAGACCACGGGTGGCGTGATCGTGCTCGACCGGGCCCATCATGTGATGGAGCGCAAGCTTAAGCCCGCGAGGGAGCGCAATGCCATCGGCAAGTCGGCGTGCGACCAGTGCCGCTACTGCACCGAGCTCTGCCCGCGCTACCTGCTCGGGTACGCGGTCGAACCGCACCAGGTGATGCGCAGCCTGGCGTTCACCTCGACCGGCGCGGCGCACTTCAACGAGTGGGCCGCCATGTGCTGCTCCTGCGGCCTCTGCACCCTGTTCGCCTGCCCCGAGGAACTCTACCCGAAGGAGGCCTGCGACCAGTCCAAGGCCGAGTTGCGCCAGGCCAATCAGAAGTACGCCGGCCCCACGACCGTGAAGCCGCACCCGCTGCGCGACGGCCGCCGCACGCCGATCAAGGCGCTGATGAAGAAGCTCAACCTTGCGCAGTACGACCACCCGGCGCACTGGGAGCCCACGAAAGTCACCCCGGCCCGGGTCGCGCTTCCCCTGAAGCAGAGCGCCGGCGCCCCCTGCCAGCCGCTCGTCCGGGCCGGCGAGACCGTCTCGGCCGGACAGGCCGTCGGCGCCATCCCGGACAAGGCCCTCGGCGCGATGGTCCACGCGCCGTTCGCGGCATCGGTCGCCGAGGTTACCGCCACCCACGTCATTCTCAACCGCAGCTGACGCCACCATGACAGAAAAATCCATCGGTTTGGTCGAACTCTCCAGTGTCGTGGCCGGCTTCCTGGTCGCCGACGCCGCGCTCAAGGCCGGCACCGTGCGCCTCGTGCTGTCCCGTTCCATCTGCTCGGGCAAGTACATGGTCCTGATCGCCGGCGATCCCTCGGCGGTGCAGAGCGCCATCGCCGCGGCGTGCGAGGCGGCCAACGGCTGCCTGATCGACAGCTTTGTCATCACGAACATCCACCCCGACGTGATCCTGGCCCTCGGCCGCACCTCGGCGGCCCCGCCGTCGGGTGCGCTCGGCATCCTCGAGTCGTTCAATGTCGCGACGCTGATCAAGGCGGCCGACGCGTGCGCCAAGAGCGCGCCGGTCCAGTTGCTCGAGGTCCGCGTGGCCATGGCGCTCGGCGGCAAGGCGTTCGTGACGCTGACGGGCGACGTCGCCGCGGTGCAGACGGCGGTGAAGGCCGGCCGCGAGATCATCGCCGACGCCGGCGTGCTCGTGAATGCCGCGGTCATCAGCCGCCCGCATCCGGATGTATATCGGGAAGTGATCTGAGGCCG
>JAFEGX010000049.1 GCA_018239675.1 Verrucomicrobiota bacterium | reverse complement strand
TGGCGCGGCCGGACGCGCCAGGGCCGCGAGGCTGGCTGACCGTGGCCCTGCGCGGGGCCGTCGTCGTGCTGCCCATTCTCGTCTGGATCGCGGTGCTGCGGCTCTGGCTGGGGCCCAGCGACGACCTCGGGATTCGAAACTTCACGTGGCCCCTGGTTGAGTACGGCCGCAAGTGGCTCGACACGGTCTCGGACCTGCTGGCCGACGGCTGGGACTCGTTCGCGTTCTCGAGCCTGCTGATGCTGGTCGCGCTGACCGTGCAGTTCCTGTTCTTCGCCTTCCGACGCGACTGGGCGAGCCCGTGGTGGCGCGTGGCGGCGGTGTATTCCTTCATGATGGTCTTCCTTGGCGAGGCGGTGTGGGAGGGCTATCCCGGCGCGGCGTCGCGCGTGCTGCTGCCGATGACGCTGGCGTTTAACATCCTCCTGCCGCGCGGGCGCCGGTGGTGGCTGGTGTTTCTGCTCGGCAACGCGACCGTGTTTGCGTCGTGGGACCTGATGAAGGCGCCGGGCCGCGAGAGCTTCGTGATCGAGGGGGACACCCGCCTCCAGTTCGTCGCCGCGACCGGCCGCTCGGTCGAGGCGGTGTTCGACGAGAAGTGGTACCCGCCCGAGCGCTCGCGGCTCGAGTTCTGGCGGTGGTGCAGCGGCACCTCGACGGTGCGGCTGCGCAACCCCCATCCGTTCCCGATCGTGGTGAATGTCAGCTTTGGCATCCGCGCGAAGGACGCCCGCAAGGTCGGGCTCTGGGAGGGCAACCGGGCCCGCTGGGAGCGCCAGCTCGCGCCTGGCGAGCGCCGCGACGTGCGGGTCCGCAAGCTGCGACTGGAGCCGGGCGACACGGTGTGGCGCTTCGAGACGGATTCCCCGGGGAAGTACCCGGACTCGGACGACCGGCGCCGGCTGGCGTTCAGCCTGCGCGACCTGACCATCGAGATCGTCGGCCGCGCCGATCCCGCGCCGAAACCCTAGCCGCGCCTCCGCACCATGCCGGGCAAGCTCCAGTCCCTCTGGCGGTGGATCACGGGGAGCCACGCGCTGGCGGACGAGAACGCCCGGCTGCGGGGTGACCTCGCGGAGATATCCCGGCGCCTCGCCGTTTGGGAGAAATTCTTCCCGCCGGGACACTACTATTCGCCGCTGCCGAGCGAGGACGAGATTGCCCGCGCCTTCGCGCGCGGCGGCATTGGCCCGCCGTTCGCCGAGATCGATCTCAACGAAGCCGGCCAGCAGGCGCGGCTGGAGCGCTTCGTGGCGCACTACCAGGCGCAGCCGTTTCCGGCCGAGCCCGCCGCCGGCCACCGGTTCCATCTGCACAATCCGTCCTACGGCCCGTACGACGCCATCATGCTTTACGCAATGCTGGCCGAGGCACGCCCGCGCCGGGTGATCGAGGTCGGTTCCGGCTTCAGCTCGGCGGCCATGCTGGACGCGGATGAACACACGCTGGGCGGTCGGACGGAATTCACGTTCATCGACCCGGATCCGTCGCGGCTCAAGGCCCTGCTGCGGCCCGGCGACCGCGAACGCCTCACGCTGCTCGACCGCGCGGTGCAGGACGTCCCGCTGGCGACCTTCCGGCAGCTGCAGGAAAACGACGTGCTGTTCATCGACTCGTCGCACGTGAGCAAGGTGGGCAGCGACGTGAACTGGATTTTCTTCAACCTCCTCCCGGTGCTGGCGCCCGGGGTGCTGATCCACTTCCACGACATCACGGGCATCCTCGAGTACCCGCCCGACCAGATCATGGGTCGGGCGTGGAACGAGCAGTATTTGCTGCGCGCCTTCCTGATGCACAACCGCGCCTACCGCATCGAGCTTTTCACGAGCTGGCTGATGAACACCCGGAAGGCCTGGTTCGCGCAGCACATGCCGCTCTGCCTCGAAGGCGGCGGCGGCCAGCTCTGGCTGCGGAAGCTATAAAATCTGAAAGGATGTGCACAGGAGGCAACGGAGGGAACGGAGGGGAACCACTAGTCTTCGCCAGTCCAGGCTAATCGGGTTTGGAGCCGAATCAGTTCGGATTAGCGAAAATTGGTGATTTTCCCGCTCCGTGCCCTCCGTTGTCTCCTGTGCAAATTTCAGAAAGCCGCAATCGCTTCCAGGCGGCGGCGGTAGCGGGCGCCGATGACAGCGGGGGCGAATTTCTCCGCGATGGTGGCCTGCGCGGCGCGGCCGAGGCGGGCGCCGAGCGCGCGATCGGCCGCCAGGCGGCGCATCCACTCGGCGGCGTGCCCGACGTCGGGCTCCGCCCAAGTCTGGCCCCGGCTGTACGGACCGTGGTTCGCCGCCAACGTCGTGAGCGTGTAGTTCACGGGGCAGCCGTTGTCCGCCGTGACGTACTCGGCGGTGGCGGACCAGTTGGTCGAGATGACCGGCTTCCCGAGCGCCATGCATTCGGCGACCGCCAGGCCAAAACCCTCGGAGCGGTGCAGCGAAACAAAGCAGTCGCAGGCGGACTGGAGGAGCGTCAGGTCGGCGCGGGTCAACGTCTCGGAAAGGAGAATGGCGTCGGGAAGGTCGCGCAGCGCCGCCTGCAGGACGGCGAAGTCCGTCTCGTTGCCGGCGGGGTTCTGGACCTTCACCACCAGACCGGCTCCCTGACCCGCCAAGCCGGAGCGCCGGAACGCCTCGATCGTCGCAGCCGGGTTCTTGCGCTCGGAGTACGAGTTGAGGTCGTAGACCGCAAGGAACAGATACCGGTCGCGGGGCAGCCCGAACCGCGCGCGCCCGTCGCCGGCGGGCGGTTCGACCGTGACGGCGTGCGGCATCGCGAACACCGGCAGCGGTGACTTGGCCGCGATCGCCGCGCGCACAAATTCGCTCGGGCACCAGACCTCGTCGAAGTAAGCAAAGTTCGGCACCCAGGCGTCGGGGAACTCCGGCAGCTCCCACGCCCAGTAGGCGACGTTGTATTTGCCCGCGCGGAAATCCTTCCCGTGGTGATGGTCGAGATCCGGCGAGGCCGGCGGATCGAGGTGCACGACATTGACCGGGTGGGGGTTCTTTTCCTGCAGCCGCGCCGCGAACGTCTGGTCGCCAAGGCGGTTCTTGCAGTTCAGCTTGAGCGCGACGAGGGCGCTCGGGAGCCCGGCCGCGTCAGCCGCGCGCACCATGCAGCGGGCCGATTCGCCGACGCCGAGGTCCGCCGTCAGGAAGCCCGTGATGTTCAGCCCGACCCGCGCGTGCCGGCGGGCAAACGCCGCCGAATACGGCGCGAGTCGGATCGAGAAGTCGAAGATCGGCTCGCCATCCGGCGTGCTGAGCGAGTGGATCCGCAGCTGGCGGTTCTTGCCCTGCCCGCGGAAGCGCTGGAGCGGTCCGAGGCCGGTGACGCGGCCCGCCCAGGCCAGCTGATTGGTGAATTCGACGCCCTCGAGGTGCAGCGTGATCCGGGGACCGTGGGCCAGGCCGGTGGGCAATCCCAGGGTCAGCTCGAATGGGCCGGGCGCCGTGGGCTGGTAGCGACCGGCGAGGACGCCGTTCACCCGGCAGGCGAGGGCGGGCGGAGCGGTCTCAATTCCGCGGAGCTCGGAATTTGGACGGAATTCGCCGCGGAGCACCACCGCCGCCAGACCGTCGCAGGGCGGCAGCTGCAGCTCGGCCACGTCGCGGATCCATGCCGAGTCGGTCACGACTGGGTCAAAGAAAAGTCCCGCGTAATGTGAGAGCCGTCCCGTGGACGCGGTGCCGGTGAAGGTGGAGCTGGGCGGGCGCATGGCGCTGCGGGAAAGCGAAAGCCGGTGCGTTTGCCTTGGCAAAGCTTTATCCCGCGGCTGGAATCGACCGGATGGAACCCGCCGAATATCGCCGGCTCGCCGCCGTCGAGGACACCATGGGCTACTTCCGCGCCCTGCACGGTCACGTGCATGCGGTGCTGGCCCGCGGACTGGGCGGCCGTCCGGCCCGCCTCCTCGATGCCGGATGCGGCACGGGTGGCTTGATCCGTCGCCTGACGGAACTCGAACCAGCCTGGACGTGGGTGGGGGTCGACCAGTCGACGCTGGCGTGCGAACTCGCGCGCACCCGGTGCGCGGCCGAGATCCGGGAGGCGTCGGTGACCGCTCTGCCATTTCCGGATGCCAGCTTTGACGCGGTGGTGTCGGCCGACGTGCTGTACCACGTGGACGACGACGGCGCCGCGCTGCGGGAGTTCGCCCGGGTGTTGAAGCCCGGCGGACTGACGGTGCTCAACGTTCCGGCGCACCGCTGGCTCTGGTCCTATCACGACGTGGCGACGCACGCCGAGCGCCGGTACGTGCGAACCGAGCTGCGCGCCAAGCTGGCGGCGGCCGATTTGGAGGTGGTGCGGCTGACGCACTGGAACGCGCTCCTGCTGCCGCTGGTCTGGGCGCGCCGCAAGCTGCTGCCGGCCCCGGCGGACGGCAGCGATGTCCAGGCCTACCCGGCTCCGGTCGAATGGCTGCTGGGAGCGGCGACGGCGGTCGAGCGCGGGTGGCTTGGCCTGGGCGGAAATTTCGCGTTTGGCACCTCGATCCTGGCCGTGGCCGCGAAGCGAAGCTGACAGCGCGGTGCGCCTGCGCTTGAATCCGGCCGGGCGGGACCTAGTTTTCCTAGGCCATGGAGTTCCTTTTGGCCGCGTACGGCCTGCTGCTGCACCTGCTGCTCTGGGGCGCCGGCGCGGCGATCCTGCTGGCGCCGGCGCGCTGGCGCCGGTTCTGGCCGGCGTTTGCCGCCCCGATGGGCATCGCCCTGCAGTCGGCTGTGGTCTGGGCGGGTGCGTATGCGGGCCTGACGGGGACAGACACCTACGCCCGCTGGAGCCTGCTGCTGCCGTTGGCGCTGCTGGTGGTCGCGGTGCGGCGTCGCGGCGGCCGGGTCCGGCGCGAGGCCGCGGCGTGGTGGGGCGTGGCCCTCGCGATGGCGCTCGCGCTCGGCGCGCTGGTCGGGCCGATGGCGCAGGCGTCGCGGGAGCTCACGACCGTTTCGCTGGGCAGCTGTGACGCCGCCGACTATGCGGCCGGCGCCCGCGTGCTGCAGGAGTTCGCCCGGAGCGACCGCAGCGGATTCCTGGGCCTGACGGAGGTGGTGCGCGTCGCGTCGGTCGACAATTTCTACGACTTCTGGCTGCGGCTGAACCATTTCACGCCCTCGGCGCTGATCGCGTTCAACGACTCGGTCTTCGGCCTGCGGCCCCACGAGCTGACGGGCCTGCTGGCCGCCGTGCTGCTGGTGGCGACCCTGCCGGGCGTCTACTGGCTCGCGCGCACGGTCGTGCGCCTGCGCCCGGCGGCCGCGATCTGGGTGGCGGCCGTCTACGGATTCAGTCCGGTGACGTGGTACGCGGTGGCGCACGTCGCGATCGGCCAGCAGCTCGCGGCCCTGGCGATCGTGTACCTGACCTGGGCGGGGGTCGCGCTGGCGCGGAACCGCCCGACCTGGGCGCTCGCCGGGGTGCTCGTGATGGCGTACTGGATCATTCTCGGCGGCTACAATTTCATCGTGCTGGTGTGCCTGGTCCCGGCGCTCACGTTTGCCGGCGGCCGCACCCTGCGGACCGGAGCGTGGGGCCGGCTGGCGCGGTGGTGCGCGGTCCTGCTGGTACCGCTCGCCTTGTGCGGCGCGGTCTTCACTCAACGGACCCTGGGACTGCTCGAGCGCTTCCAGCTCTTCGGCCAGTTCGACTTTGGCTGGCGCATTCCGGTGGTGACGCCCGAGGGCTGGCTGGGCGCGGTGGGCGGCACGAGTCTGGCGCCGCTGCCGTTGGCCTGGCGGATTCTGGCCGCCCTGGTGCTGGCCGGAGTGCTCGGCGTGGCGCTGGCCCGTGACTGGCGGCGGCGCGGCGGTTTGACCTTTGCGGTGATCGCCCTCGTGGTGCCGGTGATGGCGGGGTACGCCTTCCTCGAGGTGCGCGGCGTGGTGCGCGGCACGAACGCGAGCTACGATGCCTACAAGATCTTGGCGGTGTTTTTCCCGGGCCTGCTCGTCGCGGCGGCGGCCTGGACCCGTCTGGCCGGCAGCGCGGCGCGGCCGCTCCGGCTCCTGGCCTGGCTGTGCGTCGCGGGCTTCACCGTCGCCACTGCGGCCGCGGCGCGGGACTTCATGCGCCACTTCAGAAATCCGCCGCTGATCGTGACACCCGCGATGGCGCAGCTGCAGCTGATCGAGTCCCGGCCCGAGGTCACCTCGATCAACCTGGAGATCGGGGATTTTTGGACGCGCCTCTGGGCCAATGCGTTCCTCCTGCGGCGGCCGCAGTATTTTCCCACGCACACCTACGAGGGGCGCCTGAACACGCCGCTGCGGGGCGAATGGGAGCTCAACGACCAGCTGGCGAGCCTCACGTCGCCCTCGGCCACCGACACCCAGCGCATCGGGCGGGCCTACAATCTCCTTCGCCGGGCCAGCCCGTATTACCTGCGCGTCGAGCTCACCGACGGGTGGTATCCCCTGGAGAGCCTGCCGCGCGCGGGCCGGCAGTGGCGCTGGAGCAAGGGCGACGCGGTGGTGCGCGTGCTCAATCCGCACGCCACGAGCCGGACGGTGACGGTGCGGCTGCGGGCCCGCAGCCTTGTTGACCGCGGCCTCGAACTCTGGAACGGGTCGGTCCGGCTGGGCTCGGTGGCCGTGCACCGCGACCTCGGTGAGGCCACGGTGCCGGGACTAACCCTGGAGCCGGGCTGGACGACGCTGCTCCTGCGTTCGCCGCAGCCGCCGACGCCCGGCACGGCCGCGGACGGGCGCACGCTGGGCTTCGCGCTCTACGGGCTGGAACTGGCTGAGGCCGCGGCTGACCCTGACGACGCGCGCTGAGTTTTTCTGCATCGCCTCGCGACGGCGGGCCAATTGTAGTGATCCAAACCATGAGCGTTGCCCCGTCTTTCCGCCGCGCCTATTCCGGCCGACGCGTGCTCATCACGGGTGGCCTCGGCTTTATCGGATCAAGCCTGGCGCGGCGCTTGGTGGGTCTCGGCGCCCGGGTCACCATCGTCGACAGCCTGATCCCGGAATACGGCGGGAACCGGCGAAACCTGGCGGGCTTGGGCCGCCGGGTGAATGTGCACATCGCCGACGTGCGCGACTGGCCGCGGCTGCCGCAGTTGGTCAAGGGGCAGCACTACCTGTTCAACCTCGCGGGCCAGACGAGCCACATGGACTCGATGACCGACCCGCAGACGGACCTCGACATCAACTGCCGGGCGCAGCTCGCCATCCTCGAGGCGTGCCGCGTGCACAACCCGGGCATCCGGATCGTCTTCGCGAGCACGCGCCAGATCTACGGACGGCCCGACTACCTGCCGGTCGACGAGCACCATCCGCTCCGCCCGGTTGATGTGAACGGCATCAACAAGATCGCGGGCGAGTCCTTTCATCTCCTGTATGCCCGCGTGCACGGCATTCCCGCGACCGCGCTCCGGCTGACCAACACGATTGGCCCGGGGATGCGGGTGAAGGATGCGCGGCAGACTTTCGTTGGAATCTGGATCCGCAGCCTGGTGGAAGGCCGGCCGTTCGAGGTGTGGGGCGGGGCCCAGCGGCGCGACTTCACCTATGTGGACGACGCGGTGGAGGCCTTCCTCCTGGCGGCGTCGCATCCGGCCGCCGTGGGCGAGGTCTACAACCTGGGCGGCCCGCCGCCCGTGACGCTGCAGCGCCTGGCCGAGCTGCTGGTCGAGATCAACCGCGGCGGCAGGTTCACGGTGCGGGAATTTCCCGCCGACCGGAGGAAGATCGACATCGGCGACTTCTATGCCGACGACCGCCGCATCCGTCGCCGGCTCGGCTGGCGCCCAAAGGTCGACCTGCGAACGATGCTCGCCCGCACCCTGGCCTACTACCGGCGCGAGCTGAAAAACTATGTTTGAATTTACGACTTACGATTTCGGATTTACGATTCCATCCGAGCAGGCCGCGAACCCATGGAGACGGAAAAAGTTTGGGTCCGGCCGCTGCCCCAAGATCACAATTCGTAAATCGTAATTCCAGAATTCCCCATGCCTTTGCTTACCGCCGATCCCCTTGCCGGTTACCTCGCGCACGCGGATGAGATCCGGGCGGCCATCGACCGCGTGCTGGCGAGCGGCCACTACATCCTTGGCCCGGAGGTCGAGGCGTTTGAGCGCGAGTTTGCCGCCTACCACGGGGGCGGCGAAGCCGTCGGCGTGGCGAACGGCACCGAGGCCATCGAGCTGGCGCTTCGGGCCGTGGGTGTGGGCCGGGGCGACCTGGTGGCGACCGTGGCGAACACCGTCACCGCGACGGTCGCGGCGATCGAGCAGATCGGGGCGCGGCCCTGCTTCGTGGAGATCGACGCGGGGACCATGCTGATGGCACCGGCGGCGCTGGAGTCGCTGCTGAGCGCCCGGCGGGGCGAGGTGAAGGCGGTGGTGCCCGTCCACCTTTACGGCCTCCCGGCCGACTTGCCGGCGATCGTGGCGCTGGCGCGGAAACACGGGGCGAAAGTGGTCGAGGACTGCGCGCAGTCCCACGGCGCGAGGATCGCGGGCCGCGCGGCCGGCACCTGGGGCGAGGCGGCGGCCTTCAGCTTTTATCCGACCAAGAATCTCGGGGCGCTGGGCGACGGCGGCGCGGTGCTGGCGCGCGATCCGGCCGTGGCGGCGAAGGTGCGCCTGCTGCGGCAATATGGCTGGAAGCAGCGGTACGTGAGCGACGCCACCGGCCGGAACAGCCGGCTTGATGAACTGCAGGCGGCGATCCTGCGCGTGAAGCTTCGCCATCTTGATCTCGAAAACCAGGTCCGGCGGGAGCGCGCCGCGCGCTACCTGCGGCGCCTGGCGGCGGCGGCACTGCGGCTTCCGGCCGTGCTGACGGGCGCGGAGCCGGTGTGGCACCAGTTCGCGATCCGCCTGCCGGCTCGCGACGCGCTGCGGGTCTACCTGGCGGACCGCGGCATCCAGTGCGGCATCCTTTATCCTGTGCCGGTGCATCGCCAGCCGGCCTTTGCCGACCCGGCGACGCAGCTGCCCGAGACGGAACGGGCCTGCGCCGAGGTGCTGTGCCTGCCGGTGCACCCGGCCGTCACCGAGGCGGACGTTGACAGGGTTTCCGACGAGATTCTTCGTTGGCGGCAGCCATGAGTCCGGCCCCGTCTCCCGCCCTCAGCTTCGTGATCCCGCTGTACAACAGCGCGGAGACGATCGGGGCGGTGGTGCGGGAGATCGAAGCGCTGGCGGTCGAGGGCGGCCACGAGATCATCCTGGTGAATGACGGCAGCCGCGACGGCACGGCGGAGGTCTGCCGCGGCCTGGTGCGGTCGGCGCGGGTGCCGGTGACCTATGTCGAGCACGCGCGGAACTACGGCGAGCACAACGCGGTGCTGACCGGCTGGCGTCACGCGCGCGGCGGGCATTACGTCAATCTGGATGATGACGGCCAGAATCCGCCGGCCGAGGCCCTGCGGCTGTGGCAGGAAGCGAAGGCCACCGACCGGGATGTCATTTTCGGCCACTACGCCGACAAGCGGCACGCGTGGTGGCGCAACCTCGGCAGCTGGTTCACCAACCGGATGACCGACTGGGCACTGGACAAGCCGCCCGGGTTTTACCTGTCGAGCTTCCGGTGCGTGAGCGCGTTTGTGGCGCGGCAGGTGGCCGAGCACACCGGGCCGTATCCGTACATCGACGGCCTCATACTTCAGGTCACGCAGCGCATCGGCTCGATCGAGGTGCGGCATGCCGAGCGTCAGGCGGGCGCCAGCGGCTACACGCTCCGGCGCCTCCTCCGGCTTTGGCTAAGCGCGTGGGTGAATTTCTCGGTACTGCCCCTGCGCCTTGCGACCCTGCTGGGTCTGGCGCTGGCGGGGGCGGGCCTGGTGGGGTTTGGCTGGGTGGTCTGGCTGCGCCTGACAAACCAGGGCCCGAACTTTGGCTGGGGCTCGCTGATGGCCGCGCTGCTGGTTTTCTCTGGCACGCAGCTGGTGATGCTCGGCCTGATCGGCGAATACATCGGGCGCATGTTCATCTCGATCAACCAGCGCCCCCAGGCCGTGGTGCGCGACGTGATCCGCTCCGAAGCGCCGGCGGCATAGGCTACGGCCGGCAGGTTTTACAGGAGGCAACGGAGGGAACGGAGTTGAATCTTTTTGGGTATTCTCTTCGGAGATTTGGCCAGTGGACTGCTTAGACGGGTTGTAGATTGATTCACATTGGGTTTCGCGCGGTGTTTCCGGCCGTGCACCGCCATTTTGAACGAGGAAGTCAGCTGACCGAGGTCATCATCGCATCGGCCATTGCGGTCCATCGGGCGAAGGGCCCCGGCCTCATGGAGTCAGTCTATGAGTGGTGCCTGAAATGTGAACTGCAGCATCGCGCGCTTCGCCTCGAGAATCAGTGCACGGTGCGGATTGAGTACCGTGGGCAGGTTCGTGAGGAACCGCTTCGTTGCGACCTACTTGTCGAGAACGCGGTCCTCGTGGAGATCAAGGCGGTCGAGCGAATCATGCCCATTCACCAGGCCCAGCTCCTGACCTATATGAAACTGCTCGATGTTCCGCTTGGCTTGCTCGTCAACTTCAACGTCCCGCTGCTTACGCAGGGAATCAAGCGAGTGATTCTTCCGGGCGCCAACCGCTCCGCCATCAGTTCTCCCTGATCCTCTGTTCGCTCCGTTTGCTCCTGTGAAACCGGGTTTACGCCGAACCGAGGAGTCGGTTCCATCGCTCCAGCTCAAGGGCGATGGCTTCCTGCATGGCGGGGTAGGCGGCCGGGGGTGGGGTGCGGCGGAGGTGGAGCTCGTAGGCGAGGGCCTGGCCGGCGAGTTCGTAATCCGCGGGGTCGTGGGGGCTGGTCCAGAGGCTTTCTAGATAGTGCCCGCACCACGACGAACGCGCGGCGAGGCGGGCGAGCTCGTCCCGCCAGCGCAGCGTCAGGCGCCGGCTGTTCTCCTCGTCGCGCCGCTTGCGGCCGGGTGAGGCGCTCACGTGGTGCCGCACCGCGCTGCGCAGCGCCACGGCCGTGACGTGCCCCGCGGCGCGGGCGCGCAGGCAGAAATCGACATCCTCGCCGCCGTTCGCGAACCCCTCGTCGAATCCGCCCAGCCGGACAAACAGCTCGCGCCGCACCAGCGTGCACGCGCCGGTCACGGCGTCCGCCGGCCGCCACGCATCGGCGGCGAAAAACCGGCGCAGCAGCGGCAGTTCCGTCCGGTGCGCGGGCTTGCCGCGGTGATCGATGGTGATGCCCGCGTGGTCGACCTCACCCGTGGCGAAGCGGTACTGGATGTTGCCCACGAGACCAACGCTCGGGCCGAGTCGGGCGTGAACCGCCAGCATTGGCTCGATCCAGCCCGGGGCCAGCACGAGGTCGTTGTTGAGCAGGCCCAGGTACTCGCCCCGGGCCAGCGCCGCGCCGCGGTTGTTCGCCCCGGCATAGCCCAGGTTCTGCTCGTTCAGCACCACGACGAAGCCGCGCGCCGGTTCGAGCGTGCGCAGCCAGTCGCGCGTGCCATCGGTGCTGCCGTCGTCGACCAGGATGATCTCGTGCGCCAGGTCCGGCGGCAGCGAGGCCTGCAGGCTTGCCACCATCGCCTGCGTCAGCGGCAGGCAGTTGTAGAGCGGAATGACGAACGACACGCGCATTTCAGTCCTGCGCACGGTGCCGGGCGAGCCCATGCGACGCAAGCCGCGGCAACGGAGGTTCTATTGCCAAGAAGCGCGCGAAGGACACGAAGCCCATGCCGTTCCTCACTGGTCAAGCGGCGCGAAACAAGGTCCAGCCCCGTGCCAGGTCTCCGTTTCCTCCGTTGCCTCCTGTGCGCCCGCCTGAACGGACCGGCGTTTGCCTAGTCGAGGATCCGCAGCGAGAGGAAGATCACCGCGAGCTTCCGCGGGTCCACCTCGCTCGTGACGTGTCGCCGGTAGTGGAAGACCAGCCGGTTGTCGCCGGCCTGCAGGGCGAGCGGCGCCTGGAGAAACTCCTTCTGGTTCACGCGGGAGAAAGCGTGCTCGAGCAGCGGCGCGCCGTTCAGCGTCACCGTGACCGCTTGATCGTCCCAGTAGGACAGGACCTCGGCGACCAGGCGCGCGGTGCGGGGGCGATCCGAGGCGATGGAGATTTCCGTCGCCGGCGCATACCCCCAATGAAACTGCGGAAGGAAGGCATCGGGCACCGGCCCCTCGGGTTCGCCCCAGCCGGAACGGGCCTGGAAGCCGCTGAAGGCTTCGGGCCGGCCGGCCTGCGTCGCGGGCCGGAAGTCGTCCGGCCCGAGCTGGCGCAGGGTTGCCTCGGCGGCGGCGACGTCGTCCGCCCCCGGGCCGGCCGCGTCGAGCAGCTGACCGTGGCTGACGGCGAGCTTCTCGAGAAAGGCGAGCAGGGCCCGGGCGACGCGGTTCCAGCCGATGGACGGCGGAGTGTGGCGCAACGGTCCGCCGAGATAGGGAATCGGCAGGTGCCGGCCGCTCGCCGCGGGCTGCCGGACCGTGGCAAAGAACAACTCCGGGTTTTCGGTGAGAAGCTGGAATCCCAGGCGGTAGTGCACGTCGAGTCCGGCGTGGGCGCGGCCCCGGCTGAGCTTCTGGAGCTCGGCCAGCACGACCCGCAGCAGCTGGTGCGGCGGCGAGCGGAGGGCGAGGCGCGACAGGTGGAAGCCGACGGGGAGTGGCTGGTCGGGCAGGGCGTGTTCGCCGCGGTAGAGCGCGTGGCTCCCCTTGCCGGCCTTCACGGCCGGGTCGAGCGCGAGCGCCCGCGGCACCATGATCTTCCGGGTGCGCGGCGGAAACGCCTGGCAGGTCTGGAGACGCCGGACCGGGTTTTCCTCGTCCGGGTTGTCCTGTTCGGTTGGAAAATAGTTGAGCAGCGGCAGCGTCGCCGGGCGGTCGGCCGCGTGGGAGGCCAGGTGCTGCTCCAGCGCGGCGCGGCCGGGACCGGTCAGGATCTCGTCGGCGTCGAGCGGCAGGATCCAGTCCGCGCCGTGCTCGCGCGCGGCGAGCGCGGTCAGCCGGTTGCTTCGGGCCTGCTGGAGGTTGCCCAGCGCGTGATCGGTGAAAAGCGTCAGCGCCAGGCCCTCGGCCTGCAGGGCGCCGAGGATCTCCCGCGTGCCGTCGGAACTGTCGTGGTCGAAGACCAGGTGGTGGTCGACCCAGGCCAGGGTGTGGCGGACGAACGGCTCGATGATGTCCGCCTCGTTCTTGACGATGGAAACCGCGACCAGGCGCATGGCGACAGCATGCGGCTGCCCGGGCGAAAGCGGAGAAAAATCCGCGGCGGTCAGTCCGTGATCCGGCGGAGGTACTCGGCGTAGGAGGACTTGCCGAGCTTCTTGATGTTCGCGTCGAGCCCGGCGCGGTCGATCCAGCCCTGGCTGTAGGCGATCTCCTCGATGCAGGCGATCTTGAGTCCCTGCCGGTTCTCGATGACGTGGACGAACTGGGCGGCCTCGATCAGCGAGTCGTGCGTGCCGGTGTCGAGCCAAGCCGTGCCGCGACCCAGCAGCTCGACGTGGAGCTTGCCGGCTTCGAGATAGAGGCGGTTGAGGTCCGTGATCTCGAGCTCGCCGCGCTTCGAGGGCTTGAGCTGGCGGGCAAATGCGACGACGTCGCGGTCAAAGAAATAAAGCCCCGGGATCGCGTAGTTGGACTTGGGCTGCGCCGGCTTCTCCTCGAGCGAGAGGACGCGGCCGTCGGGGCCGAACTCGACCACGCCGTAGCTCTTCGGGTCGGCGACGTGATAGCCGAAGATGGTCGCGCCGGCAGTGCGGGCGTCGGCGCGCTTCAGCGCCGCGGTCAGGTCGTGGCCGTAGAACAGGTTGTCGCCGAGGATGAGCGCGGAGGGATGGTCCTTCACGTGGTCGGCGCCGATGAGGAACGCCTGGGCCAGGCCGTCGGGACTGGGCTGCTCGGCGTACGAGAGCTTGAGGCCAAGATTGGCGCCGTCGCCGAGCAGGCGGCGGAACAGCGGGAGATCCTGCGGCGTGGAGATGATGAGGATGTCACGGATCCCGGCGAGCATCAGCACCGACAGCGGATAATAGATCATCGGCTTGTCGTAGACGGGCATGAGCTGCTTGCTCACGGCGATCGTCAGCGGATAGAGCCGGGTGCCGGAGCCGCCGGCGAGGATGATGCCCTTGCGGGGCTTCACGCCCTGGGCGGAGGTGTTGTGCGGGTAGGTGAGGCTCACGGGGTGGGGAGGACAGGGAGTTGCCGCCGGCTCACGCCTTGGTGCCGAGGCGCTCGCGGGCATACTTCTTGGCGGTGATGTCGCTGCACCAGGTGCGGTGCGCCAGGTACCAGTCGACGGTCTTGGCGATGCCGGTCGCGAAGCTCTCGCGCGGTTTCCAGCCGAGTTCGCCCTGCAGCTTGTCGCAGTTGATCGCGTAGCGGCGGTCGTGGCCGGGCCGGTCGGCGACGTAGGTGATCTGCCGGGCGTACGACTGCCCGTCGGCGCGCGGCGACTTCCGGTCGAGCAGGGCGCAGATGGTCTTCACGATCTCGATGTTCGGCTGCTCGTTCAGTCCGCCCACATTGTAGGTCTCGCCGACCCGGCCGCGCTGGAGGACCAGCCAGATGGCGGCGGCATGGTCCTCGACGTAGAGCCAGTCGCGGATCTGGAGGCCGTCGCCGTACACCGGCAGGGGCTTGCCCTCGAGTGCGTTGAGGATCATCAGCGGGATGAGCTTCTCGGGGAAATGGTACGGCCCGTAGTTGTTCGAGCAGTTCGTGGTGAGGGTCGGGAGGTGGTACGTGTGCTGGTAGGCGCGGACCAGGTGGTCGCTGGCGGCCTTCGAGGCGGCGTACGGGCTGTTCGGGGCGAACGGCGTGTCCTCGGTGAAGGCCGGATCGTCCGGGCGCAGCGTGCCGTAGACCTCGTCGGTTGAGACATGGAGAAAACGGAATCCCGCCTTGCGCGCCTCGGGCAGCCCGGACCAATGGAGCCGAACGGCGTTCAGGAGGCGCAGCGTGCCGACGACGTTGGTCTGAATGAAGGGCTCAGGGGAATCGATCGAGCGGTCCACGTGGGACTCCGCGGCGAAATTCACCACCGCGTCGATCCGGTGCTCCGCGAGCAGGCGGGACACGAGTTCGCTGTCGCCGATGCTGCCGTGGGCGAAGACATAGCGCGGGTCGCCCGCGAGGTCGGCCAGATTGGCGGGATTACCCGCGTAGGTGAGCGCGTCGAGATTGACCAGCCGGGTCAGGCGCGAGCCCTGCTCCGTGAGCCGCTGGCGGATGAAATTGGAGCCGATGAAGCCGCAGCCTCCCGTTACGAGTAAGTTCACAAGGGATAAGCTTTAGGTTTTAAGCGACCGGATCAAGGCATTGGTCATTTTGGACACTTCGGTATAGCGCTGCTCAAGGTCCGAGTAGGTCTCCACGGTGACAAGGCCAAGGTCTCGGCTCAGCAGGAGCAAGTACCGAGTTTCCTCGGTTGAGCCGCGGGCGATGAGCAGAAACTGGCGGAACTCAGCCCGGGAGCCGCGGCCCTTGCCCTCGGCAATATTGGTGGGCACGGAAGCCGCGGCGCGGCAAAGCTGGTCGGAAAGGCGGAAGCGCTCGTCCGCCGGAAAGGTGCGGGTCGCCCGGTAGACCTCGAGAACGGCGGCATGCGCTTTTTGCCAGACCACCAGGTCTCGCCAGCTGACAATCCGTTCCGGCTCTAGGTCGCTTACCACGGACGCTCCGATCGCTTACCCCTCAGGCTTTGCGCCAATTGCGCAAGGCCTGCTCCACGGCGGCGTGGACCTCGGTGAGGCGGATGCCGGCGCGGGCGAGCTTGGCGGAGTCCATTACACAGTTCGAGCGCGGGGTTTTGGCGGCGACCTTCATGAAATCGGACTCGCTGGCGAAGAATTCGTACTTTTTCGGGTGCACGCCGGTCTGCTCGATCAGCGCGACCACCTCGCGCGTCGTGATCGCGCCGGGGTTGGTGACGTTGTAGGTGCCGAACGGAATATGCTTTTCCCAGCAGGCGAAGGTGCTGGCGACGAACTCGTCGAGCTGCGAGATCGAGTTGGTGGCCTCCAGCAGCCTGGCGTAGCGCATCAGCTTGGTGAGGTAGTTGCGTGGGTTGTCGACCTCGTTGAAAGGGATGCGCAGCCGCCAGACATACAGGTTCGACTGGCCGGCCAGCACCTCCTCGCCCAGGGCCTTGGTGCCGCTATAAAAGGAGCAATTGTCCTGGCGGAACGTGAAATTCGGCGCGTCCTCCTCGGTGAAGCCGGAGCCATCCGGCCGGGCGCCCGTGTAGATGCAGCCCGACGAGACGTGACCCCACGGGACGCCCGCGGCCTGGCAGGCCTGCGCGATGGTGCCGGGCAGCACGGCGTTGCCCATCAGGCATTCGGCCTTGTGGAGCTCGCAGGCATCGACGTTCGGCTTGCCGGTGTAGCCGGCGGCGTTGATCAGGAACTCGGGACGATCCCGGCGCAGCGCGGCGGTCAGCACCTCCAGGTTCGAATAGTCCAGGTCCGCCCGCCGCACATTGCGGAAGGGCACGCCCTTGCGGGTGAGGAGCGCTTGGTAGGCCTGCCCCACGTAGCCTGAACCTCCGAGTAGGTAGATCATGAAGGCCGTAAGTGAATGCTAGAGCCCCCAGCTTGAACAAGGCTTTTTCCGTCCGAACGGGTGGCGACGACGGGTAGAATC
>JAFEGX010000048.1 GCA_018239675.1 Verrucomicrobiota bacterium | reverse complement strand
TACCCGACCAAAGTCCAAAAAGTGGTGACGAAATGTTAGCAGATCACCCGCCCGGGGCCACCACCCATGGGGCCTTGAGCCGCCTAAGGCGTCGAATCCAGGCGAACACCAGAAATTATTTCCGCCGCAGAACGGCCGACCAATTCATGATGCTCGTGCAGTGCCGCGGCCGCCGCGAATGGTTCAAGCTCGGGAATGACTTGGACGCGGCGACGAAACACGCGCGCGACATCCAGCACTACCTTCGCCTACACGACTGGGTGGAGACCCGCCGCAAGTACAAGCCGGCGTTCGAGGCTGAGCTGTGCGACGTCACGGTTGGCATGTACCTCAAGCTCGTGGAGGATCACGGTCAGATCTGGCCGCCCACGTTTCATGGCTACGCCTCCCGCCTGCGCCGGATGCTCGGTATGATCCACAAATTTCGCTTCTCGGGCCCCGACAAGTTCACCGGCAGCTCCAAGGCCTCGAAGTGGCGTTTGGCCGCCGACAAGATCCTGCTCAACTCCATCACGCCGCAGCAGGTGGCGACGTGGCGCGACGACTACGTGGCAAAATTTGAGCCGGGCACGCCGGAACGGACCCGGCGCGAGCACACGGCCAACAGCACGCTGCGCAACGCGCGGACACTCTTTAGCAAGCGAACGATACGCCGCGTCCTCCTTAAGCGACCGGACCTTATCCTGCCCTCGCCGTTGCCCTTCTCCGACGTTGAGCTGATTCCGGAGCGCGAGTCGGACTATTTCTATCGCTCGGAGATCGACGCCAAGCAGTTAATCGAGGACGCCTTTGCCGAGCTGTCCGGCAATCAGCTGATCGCCTTCATCCTTGGGATCGGCGCCGGCCTGCGTCGCGGCGAAATGGACTACCTGCCTTGGACTCACGTGGACCTACCGAAAGGGGTCGTGACCGTCGCCCCGACCCAGTACACCCGGCTGAAGAGCGATAGCTCCGTCGGCAAGATCCAGCTGGAGCCCCGGTTTGCCGACGCCCTCCGTCGTCATGCGGCCGTGACCCACGGGGAATTTGTCCTCGCCTCGGCGATCTCGCCGCGCCTGAGCCTGACCCAGCACCGGCATTGCCGGTGCAAGTCGGACTTCGCGGCCCTCTGCACCTGGCTCAAGGGCAAGGGGGTCAAGCGGACGAGCAGCCGCATCCACACCCTTCGCAAGGAATTCGGCTCCCATCTCGCCGAGAAGCGAGGGATCTTCGCTGCGAGCGCGGGTCTGCGCCACTCGACGATCGGGGTGACCCGCAAGTATTATGTTTCGAGCAAGATCGAGCCTACCGCGTTCTTTACGACGGAAGAGCCGGTGCCGCCGGCCCACGAGGCGGCGCGCCTCGTCACCCTTTTGGAGCGGGTGCTCGAACAGCAGTCGCCACCCCGCGAGCCCAACCGCGGCGCGCCGACCGCCGTTTAGTTCCATCCAGCCGAGTAGACCTCGGCGACCGGCGCCGCCTCCGGGAACGCGCCAATGAAGTCATGGCAGGCGGGCGGACAGTTCAGGATTCCCTTTGGCTGGGCCTTGGCGGCCTCGCCCAAGTCGCGGCCGAAGGATCGCGACCAACCGGCCAGAGGGTCGGCCCGACCCTCGTTGGTGACGAGTCTTCGAAGCATGAAGGTGGCCACGGTTGCTGCTCACCAAAGATCGATCGTGGGGAAGCGCGGCATCTTTGCCGCGAGCGCCGCGCTGCGGCACTCGACGGTCAGGGTGACCCGCAAGTATTATGTCTCGAGTAAGATCGAGCCCACGTCGTACTTCGTGATCGAGAAGGAGGCGGCTTCCGATCCCCTGCAACTGCTTGACCAGCTCAAGTCGGCGCTGCTGCGGGCGGAAGGTAGGTCGGGGTGACGCGGATCCTTCGATTAAAGGAGCAGGCCGTCGTGGTTCGGTCAGTTATTCCCGGCGGTGCACGTGCGGGCGTCCGCGAGCGCTGCGCCCTCGAGAAACGCGCGGGCAAGCAGTTGGCGTCCCGGCTCTGCGGACAGGATGGCACGCAGTTGGGCGCGCGCCGAAAGTGCAAGGCCGTCAGCGACAGTCCGCGACATCGTTGCGTTCGGCAGGACAGCTCCCTCTTCCAGGGCGAGGCAGTCGAGCAGGAGTAGGGGAAGGTAGGTCCTGTCGCCGGGCAGTCTTGGAGACGCGATGGGGATGGCGAGATGGTCGAAGTGCTGGAAGAGCGGCTCAAGGTGGAGGCGGCGGGCCGCGTGCCGGTCCCAGCCTTTGCCGCGACGTCGGCCGTAGAGTTGCCAGAGGTCTGCTGCGGTGTAGGGCCGCGAACAAGGATGGCCCGAGGAGGCCGCGGCGGCCTCCCAGCGACGAAGGTGCCGAGTGGTGACCTGCAGGACGCAGGCGAGCTCCTTCTGGGAAGGAGGTCGGGAATGCAGGTGGGTGGGGAAGAGCGCCTCCTCCCGTCCTTGGCCGGGAGCTACATCCTCGGTCCGGACCATCGCGGCTAGAGCTTGCAGCTGGTTGTTCGCTTGGCGTTCAGGTACGGCATTTCGAACCTCACTACCGTCCTATAAGTGACATAATAACT
>JAFEGX010000047.1 GCA_018239675.1 Verrucomicrobiota bacterium | reverse complement strand
CTGCCTCGACCGCCCCCCAGACGAAGAATGAACTGCTGAAGTTGGGTGTGCCCACTTTGGCGGGCACCCTCGCGCAGACGTTGCTGGACCCGGCGGCGGACCGTTTCAGCGAGGACGACGAGCAGTTCCTCAAGTTCCACGGCGCGTACCAGCAGGACGACCGCGATCTGCGGAAGACCGCGAAGAAGTACCAGATGATGATCCGCGGCCGAATCCCGGGCGGCGTGCTGACCGCGGCGCAATGGATCGCGTTTGACGATCTGGCGAACACCTACGGCAACCAGACGCTGCGCCTGACCACGCGGCAGAGCATCCAGCTGCACGGGGTCCTGAAATCCGGCCTGGGTCCCGTCATCAAGCGCATCAACGAGTCGCTGCTCTCCACGCTCGCCGCCTGCGGCGACGTGAACCGCAATGTCACCGCGCCGCCGACGCCCGCCTACACGCGCGCCCGCGAGCAGGTGTACGCCGACAGCGTCCGGCTCGCCCACGCGCTCGCGCCGCAGACCAAGGCCTACCACGCAATCTGGATCGACAACGTCCAGCTCAACCTCGACGACCCCGCGCACCAGGATTTCGTCGATCCGCTCTACGGGCGCAGCTACCTGCCGCGGAAGTTCAAGGCGTCGTTCGTGATCCCGCCGGTGAACGACATGGATATCTACACAAACGATCTCGGCTTCATCGCCGTGATCGAGGGCGACCGCCTCGTCGGCTACAATCTCGCCGTCGGCGGCGGCATGGGCCGCAGTCACGGCAATGTCGTCACCTACCCGCGGCTCGCCGACGTCGTCGGCTTTTTTACTCCGGATCGTATCGTCGACGTCGCCAAGGCGGTCCTGACGATCCACCGCGACTTCGGCGACCGCACCAACCGCAAGCACGCCCGGCTAAAGTACGTCGTGGAGGAGCGCGGCGTGCCGTGGGTGGTCGAGGAGATCAACCGCCGCACGGGCTTCGCGCTCACGGGCGTCAGGCGCTTCGAGTTCACCACCACCGGCGACCGGTACGGCTGGAACCGCGCCGTCGACGGCTCGGAGTTCCTCACGCTGTTCGTGGAGACCGGCCGCGTGAAGGATGTCCCGGGTCACACCCTCAAGACCGCACTGCGGCAGGTGGCCGAGCGATTCCCGCACGTGGAATTCCGCATCTCGGCCAATCAAAACGTGATCCTCGCCAATGTGCCAGACGCCGACCGCGCCGCGATCACGACGCTCCTGAAGGCTCACGGCGTGAAGGTCGAGCAGCAGACCTCCGTCCTCCATGCCGCCTCGATGGCATGCCCCGCGCTGCCGACCTGCGGCCTGGCGCTCGCGGAGTCGGAGCGCGCACTTCCGGGGTACATCGACCGCATCGAAAAACTCGGCGGCGAACTCGGGCTCGGCGGCGAGGAGATTGTGATCCGCTCCACCGGCTGCCCCAATGGCTGCGCCCGGCCCTACATGGCCGAGATCGCCCTGGTCGGAAAGGCCCCCGGCCGCTACCAGCTCTGGCTGGGCGGGAACGCCGCCGGCACGCGGCTCAACCGGGTCTACCGCGAAACCGTCAAGGACGCCGACCTTGAGAACGAACTCCGGCCCCTGCTCACCCGCTGGCGCGACGAACGCTCGACCGGCGAGCGCTTCGGCGACTTCGCCGCGCGCGTGATTTGGCCGGAAGCCGCGGCGGCAACCGCCGCGGCTTCTTAGTTCGGAGATCGCAGTTCGGAGTTCGCCCGATCCGCCGAAACCAGCGCCTTCCATCTCCGAACTCCCTCCTACCGTTTTCAATCTGTCGCCACCGAAGCCCGAATTTCGAACTCCGAATTCCGCCCATGATCCCATCTTCCGAGCAGCTCTCCGCGTGGAACGAGCAACTGCGGCACCAGTCCCCCGCCGAAATCATCCGCTGGGCGCTCGCCCAGGCCGGCGGCCACGCCCTCGTCTCCACCAATTTCCGCCCGTACGAGGCCGCCATCCTCCACGCCGTTGTCAGCGTGCAGCCGGACCTGCCCGTGCTTTGGGTTGACCACGGTTACAATCGCCCGGCCACCTACCGCCATGCCGCCGAGCTCGCCTCCCGGCTGAAGCTGAATCTCAAGCCTTACCTGCCGCTTCTCACCCCGGCCCATCGCGACGCGGTTTACGGGCCGCTGCCGGATCTCTCGGACGAAGAGGGGCTCAAGAACTTCAGCCGCCTGATGAAGCTGGAGCCGTTCCAGCGCGGCATGCGCGAGCTCGCGCCCACCGTTTGGCTCACGGCCCTGCGCCAAGTGCAGAATCCCAATCGCGCGGGGCTCGGCGTCGCCAGCTACGATACCAATTTCGGCACGCTCAAGGTCAGTCCTTTCTTTCACTGGACCGACGCGCAGCTCGACGAGTACCTCGCGCGGCACGGACTGCCGAACGAGTGGGACTATTTCGATCCCGCCAAGGCCGACGAGAAGCGCGAGTGCGGCCTGCATGCCGCGTGGGGCGCCAACCGGACCGCGGCAGCGTGACCCGATCCTGGCGATATCCGTGACTCCACCCTGCCGCGGCGGAGCCGGTACCGCCGCCTTCTTTTCCACCATCCGCTACGATCACGTCCCGCCCGAGCTCCATTCCGTGTCGTACCATCTCGATCACCTGCAGTACCTCGAAACCGAGGCCATTCACATCATGCGGGAAGTCGCCGGCGAATTCGAACGCCCGGCGCTCCTGTTTTCCGGCGGCAAGGACTCGATCTGTCTCCTTCGTCTCGCCGAGAAGGCGTTCCGGCCGTCGGACCTCCCGCTGCCCCTGCTCAACGTCGACACCGGCCACCACTTTCCCGAGCTGAACACCTTCCGCGATCACCGCGCGAAGGAGTTGGGCGCCAAGCTCATCATCCGGACGGTCGAGGACGCGATTGCCAAGGGCATCGCGATCCCCGCGCCTGGCGAGGTCAGCCGCAACCGCCTGCAGATCCCGACGCTGCTCGCGGCGATCGAGGAGTTCCGGTTCGACTGCTGCATCGGCGGCGCGCGCCGCGACGAGGAGAAGGCCCGCGCGAAGGAGCGGTTCTTCAGTTTCCGCGACAGCTTCGGCCAGTGGGATCCAAAGAACCAGCGGCCCGAGATCTGGAATCTCTACAACGCACGGCTCAATCCCGGGGAGAACATGCGCGTGTTCCCGCTCAGCAACTGGACCGAGCTCGATGTATGGGAGTACATTCGCCGCGAGCGGCTCGAGGTGCCCACGATCTACTTCAGCCACCGCCGCGCCTGCGTGCGACGCCAGGGCCAGTGGCTGCCGGTGAATGACCTCCAGCCGCCGCGGCCTGGCGAGGAGGTGCGCGAACTGGTGGTGCGCGTGCGCACGATCGGCGACATCATCAGCACCGGCCTGGTCGAGTCGCGCGCCGACAACGTCGACGACATCATCACCGAAATCGCCGCCGCCCGCGTGACCGAGCGCGGCTCCCGCGCCGACGACAAGGCGTCGGAAGCGGCGATGGAGGACCGCAAAAAGGCGGGTTATTTCTGATGTGCGCAGTTCGAAGATCGCAGTTCGAAGTTCGAGAAGTCATGCTGAGATCATGATTATCAATATTTTGCAATTCGAGGATCTCGACGCTTGGAAACGCGCGCGTGAGTTAACCAACGAAATATACGCTCTCTGTCGCCGTGATCCGTTGGTTCGTGACTACGGGCTCTGTGATCAACTCCGGCGTGCGTCGGTTTCGGTGATGAACAACATCGCCGAAGGTTGGGAGAGCCGCCATCCGGCGGAAAAAATCCAGTTTTTCAACGTGGCCCGCCGTTCGTGTGGCGAAGTCCGTTCAATGATCTACGTCCTGCTTGACAATCACTTTATCACCGAGGCCGAGCAGCGCCAGCTGCGAGATCGGGTTGTCCGTTCCGGCCAACTCGTTTCCGGCCTGATCCGCTCCGCCGGAAAGAATTAATTCCATGTCCGTCGCCACTTTCATTGCGAACTCCGATCTGCGAACTGCGATCTCCGAGCAGCCGACCGCCGCGCGGTCAGTCGAAATCCTGCGATTCAACACTTGCGGCTCCGTCGACGACGGCAAGTCGACCCTCATCGGCCGGCTGCTCTACGATTCAAAGTCGCTCATGGAGGACCAGCTCGAGGCGCTCGAGCGGTCCGCCGACATCACCGGGGGCGGGCAGGTCAATCTCGCCAATCTCACCGACGGGCTCCGCGCCGAGCGCGAGCAGGGCATCACCATCGATGTCGCCTACCGCTACTTCGCCACGCCGCGCCGCAAGTTCATTATCGCCGACACCCCGGGCCACATCCAATACACGCGCAACATGGTGACCGGCGCGTCGACGGCCAACCTCGCCGTCGTCCTCGTCGACGCCCGCGCCGGCGTCATCGAGCAGAGCCGCCGCCACACCTGCCTCACCGCCCTCCTGCGCATCCCGCACCTCGTCGTCGCGGTGAACAAGATGGATCTCGTGGACTGGAGCGAGGATCGCTTCAACGCCATCCGCGCCGACTTCGAGGAGTTCCTGCCGCGCCTCGGGATTCACGACGTGAAATTCATCCCGATCAGCGCGCTGCATGGCGATAATCTCGTCGAGCCGTCCCGGCACACGCCGTGGTACCCAGGCCCGACGCTGCTCCACCACCTGGAGACCGTCCACATCGGCAGCGACTGGAACCTCAACGGCTTTCGCCTGCCCGTGCAGTGGGTCAACCGCCCGCACAACCCGACCGACGCGCGGCTCCACGATTTCCGCGGCGTCAGCGGCCAGATCGCCGGCGGCATCGTGCGCCGCGGCCAGAAGGTGATCGTCCTCCCGGGCGGGCAGGCCACCACCGTGAAAGAGATCCACACCCACGACGGCCCGCTCGACGAAGCCTTCTGCCCGCAGTCTGTGACCCTTCTGCTCGAGGACGACGTCGACGTGAGCCGCGGCCAGATGATCGTCGGGACCGACCAGTTGCCTGGCGGCGCGTGCGACCTGCGGGCCAACGTATGCTGGATGCACCCGCGGCCGCTGCAGGCCGGAAAGAAGTACCTGCTCAAGCACACGACGAACACCGTGCAGGCCGCCGTCACCGCGATCGACCACCGCCTCGACATCAGCACGTTCAATCGCGAGCCCGCGCCCGCCAGCCTGGCGCTGAACGACATCGGCGAAATCCGGCTGCGCACCGCCAAGCCGGTGTTCTTCGACGCCTACGAATCGAACCGTCTGACAGGCTCGTTCATCCTCATCGAGCCCGGCACCCACGCCACCGTGGCCGCCGGCATGCTCCACGCCCCCGCCGAGGTCATCCGCCCTGACGCCACTGATTTCGTCATTTGAAAACCGCACCGATCGAATCGGTCGGCACGGTAGGAGATAGGAAATAGGAGACGGGAGTTGGAAGCTCCTCTGACTGCCAACGACCATGAACCCACGCCGGCCATCAGCCTTCGATCTGCCACCTTCCATCTACCATCTTCGCGCCGCGCCGCGGCGCTAATACCAGCCCTCATGCCAGGCCGTCTCGTACATCGCGATGATGTTCTCGGTCGGCGTGACGGGCTGAATGTTATGGCAAGGGGCGAGAATGTAGCCGCCGCCGGCCCCGAGCTGGTTGAGGCAATCGCGCACTTCTCGGCGCACGTCGTCCACGCTTCCGTGCGGCAAGACGTCCTGGTTGTCCACCCCGCCGTGGAAGCTGAGGTGGGCCCCGAAGTCGCGCTTGAGTCCAGGCATGTCCATGCCCGGACACACGTGCTGAATGGGATTCAGCATGTCCACGCCGACCTCAATCAGGTCGGGAATGATGCGTCGGATCGCGCCGTCGTCGTGGTGCATTACGACTGCCCCGGCCTGATGTGCGAGGTCGATGAACTTCCTCTGGAGCGGCTTGAACCAGCGCCGGTAGCACTCGGCGCTGATCATCAGATCGTGCTGCGAGCCGTAGTCGTCCGTGACCTGGGTCAGGTGGATCTTGCCCATTCCCGCCTCGAAGAACCGGTTCGCATAGTCCCAACAGAACCGGGTGATGCGGCCGAGCATGTATTCGGTGAGTTCGGGCTCCGCGACCAGGTCGACGCAGCTCTGTTCCAGGCCGCGGACGTGGTTGTGCCAGTAGAACGGCGCGATGTAGCAGCCCTCGATCGCGTTTTCCGGCCACGCGTCGCACTGGGCCTCGATCGTGGAGAAATCATACCAGTCGGCGCTGGGCCACTCGAAGGCCTCGAGCTCCGCCAGCGTCGTGGCGTCCTTGAGCGGCCAGCCCACCGGCTCGCTGTAGCGTCCCGTGCCGTAGTCGATCTCGCTGAAGGTGACCCACCACGGCGGCACCTGACGCCCGCCACCCGGCAGCAGGCGCTCGGGCGGACCGACATAACGCGGGGCGACGCCGACGATCTTGTCGAGGTGCAGCTCGGCCCAGACCTCCGGTTCGGTGGCCACCCCGAAATGCGCCTGCAGCCGATCGCGCACCTCCGGAGTCATCCAGATATCAAGCGGCACCCGGTCCGGGCAACGGCGCCGGGCCGCCATGAGCACACGTTCGCGCGAGGTCATCATGGAAGTCCCCATCACCACACGCGCTTTGGCCGGCCGGCTCAACGGCGTTGTAAGGATGGCCAGCGCCTTTTAAGCCGCACACCGAGCCTGCATAAGCACGAGCATCAGACGGAGGACGGGGCGGCAGATCAGGATTGCCCCTCGTGCTCGGGCTCGGGTTTACTGGTTCAGTGAAGATCTCCGTCAAAGTTGACTACGCCTGCCGGGTCCTGGCCGAGATGGCGCGTCTTCATGGCTCGGGCGAATTCACCCGGATCGAACATCTCGCCGAGGCCGAGGCGGTCCCGTCCAATTTCCTCGCCCAGATTCTCTGCGAGCTGCGCGACGCGGGCCTCATCACCAGCAAGCGCGGAATCCAGGGCGGCTACGCGCTGGCCCGTCCGCCCGAGCAAATTTCGCTCTACGACATCATTCGGGCCGTCGAAGGTGAGGTCGTCGAGTTTAGCGGGAACTACCGCGGCCGGACCGGCCGGCGAATGAAGGAGGTCTGGACCGACCTGCGCGCCGCGATCGAGGAGAAGACCCGCGAATGCACGCTCGACACGCTCGTGACCCGGACCGGCAACGAGATGTATCACATTTGAAAAGTGGCGGGTAGTGAGTAGCGAGTACCGAGCATTCGATTCGACCACCGGCGCTCCCGCCTACCTCTACCACGTTTTCTTCCCGACCTTCTATTCGCTACGCGTTACCTCCGCCCCATGAACCTCCAGCCCATCAAGCAGGCGCTGCTCGACTCATATGACCAGCAGGGTGGAATCAACCACCTCGACGGGGTGAATCTGCCGGCCCAGGACTCGGTGCAACGGCTCGCGTCGGACTACATGCACCTGATGTTCCCGGGATTCTTCGAGGCGTCGGCCCTGACGAAAAAGGACGTGCCCGCGCTCGTCGACCGGCTGCTCACCGGCGTGCACCAGCAGCTCACGGCGGAGATCGAGAAGTGCCTGACGTTCGCCCTCGATCCGTCGCCGGCCGCGCGCGCCCAGACGCTCGCCGCCGACGCGCTCGGCCGGTTGCCCGCGCTGCGGCAGATCATCCAGACGGATGTCACGGCCGCCTACCAAGGCGATCCGGCCGCGCGGAGTGTTGAGGAAATCATCCTCGCCTACCCGTGCGTCCTCTCGATTTCGGTGCAGCGCTTCGCAAACGTGCTCTACCGGCTAGGCGTGCCGCTGCTGCCGCGCATGCTCACGGAGTACGGTCACGAACGCACCGGCACCGATATCCATCCGGGCGCGACGATCGGCACGCACTTCTTCATCGACCACGGCACCGGAGTCGTGATTGGCGAGACCGCGCGCATCGGCAACAACGTGAAGCTGTACCAAGGTGTCACGCTCGGCGCGAAGTCGTTCGAGACCGACGCCTCCGGCAATCCCGTGAAGGGCATCAAGCGCCACCCGGATATCGGCAACCACGTCACGATCTACGCCCACGCCACCATCCTCGGCGGCGACACGGTCATCGGCGCGAATTCGATCATTGGCTCAAACGTCTGGATCATGCGCTCGGTGCCGACCAATTCGCTGGCCTTCTACAAGGGCGACCACCTCGTGATCCGCGACCGCCGCAGCCCTGGCGCGGGCGGCATGCTCGGCGACGAATCGCTCAGCTGGGACATCTGATCAGGGGCTGGGTCTGGATCCAGCTCCTGATCAGATCGCAGTTCGAACGTCGCAGTTCGGAGATCGGAAGACTACCTCTGCGGTTCGGCTCGGGGGCGAGAGCTGTGAAGCTCGAGTTCGAATTTGGAATTCCGGATATCGAATTCCGAAAACCGAGCTTCGAACTGCGAACTCCGAGCTGCGAGCTGCGATTTCCGTCGCGGCATCCTGCCGCGGCTAGTCCTCGTCCGGCTTCCGATAGTCCTCGTGGCCTGACTTCATCACGTCGTTGACCTCGCCGATCAGGTGATTCGCCTTGTCGGTGTCGCCGGCGTTCAGCGCCGCCTCGAGGTCGGATAGCTTCGCGATGAGCTTTTTGAGCTGGGCCTGATAGCCCGCATGAAACTTGGCGCGCTCGCCTTCCGGGCGCTCCAGTTCGAGCTGCGGAGTCAGCTTGCCCGCCGCCTCGGCGTTGGTGTGAATGGTGGCCACGAGCTTGGCCGTTGCGGTGCTCAGTTGACCGTCGCGGGCCTCCTTGCGCACCTGCCGCCAGGCCTTGCCCATCTTGGACATGGTTTTTTCCAACTCGGTCTCGGGCTTTTCCGGCTTTGCGTGCTTGCCGGCCTGGGCCGCGGGTGCCGACGGTGGCGTCTCCGCGCGAAGGCCCGACCAGACGCCGAGCGTGAGAACGAGAACCAGAGTAACGGGGCGAAGGTTCATACGGGCGCCCAGCACAGCGAGCCACCTGCCCCACGTCCACGAAAATTGTGTGACAGTTCCTTCAGGTCTCTCCGGCACCTGTCGGGTTAACCACTAATCTTCGCCAATCCGCACTAATGGGACCCGAAGCCGGCCCGAACCCATTAGCGAGAATTAGCGGATATTAGCGGTTCCCCTTCTCCGTTACCTCCTGTGCACGGTTTGGGCGAGCAAGCTGCCCCTCGGCTTGGTTTCGATCTACACGCGGGTCAGCCGGGCGTGACGCTCGATGCCGGCTTCGACCGCCTTGAGCATGTGGGCATAGTCGGCGGCGAATTTGACGTACGCTGGCGTGAAGCAATGGGTATTGAGGGTCGCGCGCCGGCGGTACGGCACGTAGTTTCCGAGATGCCAGCCGACATTTCGATAGATGCAGAAGTCGCCGGGATTGAGCACGAGTTGGACCGCGCCTGGCATGGCCTGACAGTAACGCAGGCAGAACTCCTCGAGTTCCTCGTCGGTCCGGCGGCGTGATTCGTCCCAAAGCTCCTGCTGGGTGGTGGACGCGTAGACCCGCATTTCCGCCGGGGTGTTATGTACGCGCTTGAAGCTGCCCGGGACGTACCAGGTGGATGTGTCTTCGTAGAGCGGACAATTGACCTGATTCCAGAGGCGGAAGTCGGTGGCGATCTCCTGCCAGCGGGCGTCGCCGATCTCGGCTTGGAACTCCGCTTCGAGCACATGATCGCGCCAGTCACGGTGCCATTCGGTCGACCAAGGGCGCTCGCGGGGGCCAAACAGCAGGCAGGCATCCTCGGTGGGCTTGAGGGAGTGTTCCGGCGTGAGCAGCGCCTGGATGGCGTCGCTCAGTCCCTCGATGTGGTCGAACTCCTGAAAGGGGCGCAGGTCGAGTTCTGCGGCGTGAGCCTTGAGCGGGGCGAGCCGCTGGGTCTGTGGGCCGTGGAGCCGCACGGCGATATCGTGCGCCTTGGCCGCCTCGCGCCGCAGGTCGCGCAGGAGGCCCGCGGGGATGACCTGACGAATGACAAAGTAGCCGGATTCGCGGTAGTGTTTTCGGTCAGCATCGGTGATGGACGGAATCTTCATGGCGGTCGAAGGAGGGGTTGGGGTGGGATCGTGTTACCGAGCAGTCGATGATGCCAAGCTCGGCGTGATTGACCGGCTGGTGACAGGTCCGTACCTGAGGCCAAACGCGACCCAGATGAATAGACGTGTGCGGCGTTGACGTGGCTCGCATGGAAGGTCCGAGTGCGGTCCGATGCGACAGCCGCGCGTGAAAATTCCCTCGAGCGAGAGCGAGGCGCGGTACCACGCGATGTCGCG
>JAFEGX010000046.1 GCA_018239675.1 Verrucomicrobiota bacterium | reverse complement strand
CTCTTATGACAGTCCTTCATCGAGCTCGAATCCGACTAGGCTGAAAGGCCTATGCCGCGCCGAAAATCCAAGCCTCGTGAAAGATTGAAGTCCCATTCTGTACATCTGTTTCGCGCTTCGATCGGTCCCGCTTAGCGACCGCGTGTGACTGAACCGCGATCTAGTCGATAAAGCGCCTGGCGATTGGAACCGACTTCCGGCCAACCGTGTTTTGCTCGCCTCAATCCGGCTTTGTGTGAGCTTTCGATTCCTGCCGCGCCTGGCTCAACCCCTGCCCTGTTTGGCACCCCGAAGACTTCGCATGACAGCTGAGCTGAATATTACTCACGATCCGGCGCGCCGGAGCTGGATTGATACCGCCTGCGTTCCCGGCGCGGATTTTCCGCTGCAAAATCTGCCCTTTGGAGTGTTTTCCACCGCCGACCAATCCACGGCGAGGATTGGCGTGGCCATCGGCGATCAGGTTCTCGATCTGGGGTCTGCTGCGGCCAGCGGCCTTCTTCCTTCCGGTGGCGCCGAGGCGGCGCGGGCGGAGTGTCTCAACCCGCTCATGGCTGCCGGACCCGAGGTGTGGTCCGCGCTGCGGGCACGGCTGAGCGAGCTTCTGGGGGCTGACTCGAACGCCGCGAGGAACACGCGGGACCTGGTTCGCCGTCACCTGGTCCGGATGAAAGATGTGACGATGCACCTGCCGGCGCGCGTGGGGGGCTACACTGATTTCTACGCTTCAATCCATCATGCGACCAACGTCGGCGCGCTGTTCCGTCCGGACCAGCCGCTCCTGCCCAACTACAAATGGGTGCCGATCGGCTACCACGGCCGGACATCCACCCTGGTGCCCAGCGGAACGCCGGTCCGGCGTCCCAAGGGCCAGGTCAAGCCGCCCGCGTCCTCAGCGCCGGCCTATGGCCCCACGCGCAGCCTCGATTACGAACTCGAGCTGGCAGCGTACATCGGCGTGGGCAATCCTTCCGGGTCAACCCTCAGCGTGGCCGACGCCCGGCGTAGCCTGTTTGGCGTTAGCCTGCTGAATGACTGGTCGGCCCGCGACGTCCAGGCCTGGGAGTACCAGCCGCTCGGCCCGTTTCTCGCGAAGAATTTCGCCACCTCCTTGTCGGCTTGGGTGGTCACCTTCGACGCCTTGGCGCCGTTTCGCACCCCCGCCTATCGCCGGCCGGCAGAAGATCCGACCCCGCTGCCGCACCTCCTCGACCCTGCGGACCAAGCCGAGGGAGGCTTGGAGGTGACGCTCGAGGTCGGGCTGGTGACGCCGGCAATGCGGCGCGACGGACTTTCGGCCCACCGGCTGTCGAGCGGCAGCTTCTCTTCCATGTACTGGACCTTTGCCCAGATGGCAGCCCATCACGCCAGCAATGGCTGTGAGCTCCGTCCCGGGGACGTGCTGGGCAGCGGCACGGTGTCCGGACCCGATCGCTCTTCGCAAGGCTGCCTGCTCGAGCTGACCCGCCGCGGGGCTGAACCCGTCCTCCTGCCGAATGGCGAGTCGCGGGCGTTCCTTGAGGATGGCGATGAGATCATCCTTCGCGGCCACGCCGAGCGACCCGGATTTGTGCGCATCGGTCTCGGCGAATGCCGCGGCACGGTCTTGCCCGCACTTCCCTGAGCGCCGTGTGACGCGGCGTTGGCGCCGCCGGTCTCGCCACCCTGCCGCTCGTCGCGAATGGTTCGCCCGAACCGTCATGATTGTCATGCTCTCCTCCATCCCATGAAAACCCTCACCGCCGTCTTTGTGTCCGCGCTGGCCCTCGTTTCCGCCCTCCATGCCACGCCGCCCGACCGGGAGAAGTTGAAGCAGGAAGTGGCCCGGATGGAGGACGCATTCTGCGCGATGGCGAAGGAACGCGGGATCCGCGCCGCCTTCGAACACTTCGCCGCGCCGGACGTTGCCTTCATCGACACGGATCCCCGGAAATACCGCGGGCTCGAGGCGGTGCGCGCCCGGATCGGTCCGGACCAGCCTGGTGCCACGCTGACGTGGTCGGCCTCGTTTACCGACGTCTCGGACGACGGCACGCTGGGCTACAATTACGGCCGCTACGAGTCGCGCCGCCGGCTGCCCGACGGCAAGGACTCGGTCCACACCGGCTGGTTCCTCACCATCTGGAAGCGCCAGCCAGACGGTTCGTGGAGGTATGTCATGGACACCGGCGCGCCCGATCGACCGGCGCCGCTCGCGAAAGAGGACAAGAAACCCTGAGCCGCGCGGCTACAGCCGCTCCTTCAGTTCCCGGGCCTTGGCCAGCGCGGTCTCGGCGTCGGTGGCCAGCACGGTGAAGTGACCCATCTTCCGGCCGGGGCGCGCCTCGGCTTTCCCGTAGAGATGCAGGCGTGCCGACGGCTCGGCCAGGATCTTCCCCCAATTCGGCTCTCCGCCCTCCCAGGCATCGCCCAGGATGTTCACCATCACGGCCGGCGAAATCAGCGTCGGGTCGCCCAGCGGCAGCCCGCAGATCGCGCGGACCTGCTGCTCGAACTGCGACGTCGCGCAGGCGTCCATCGTGTAGTGCCCGCTGTTGTGCGTGCGCGGGGCAAGCTCGTTCACCAGCACCTCGCCCCCCGGCTTCACGAAGCACTCGACGCCCATCACCCCGACCAGGCCGATCTCGGTGGCGATCCGGCACGCCAGCGCCTCGGTCTGCGCGGCGACGTCCGCGGAAACCCGGGCTGGCACGATCGAAAAGTCCAGGATGTGGTTCGTATGGATATTCTCGGCGATGGGGAACACCCGGATCTCGCCATCGCCGGACCGGGCCACCACCGCCGACACCTCGCACGCAAACGGGACGAACTGCTCCACAACGGCCGGGAGGCCGCGGAACATGACCTGCGCGGCCATCACGTCGGCCTCGGTGCGGACCTTGACCTGGCCCTTGCCGTCGTAGCCGAAGCTCGCGGTCTTGGCGACGCACGGGAAGCCGAGGGACTTGATCGCCCCCGCCAGATCGCCGCCCGGCGCCACCTCGACAAACGGCGCGTGCGGGATGCCGTGCTCCCGCAGCCAGCGCTTCTCGCGCGACCGGTTCTGCGCCGTCTCCAGGACGCTCCAGTGCGGACGCAGCTGGGTCAGCTCCGCGATCTGCTTCAGCGGACCGGAGGGCACGTTCTCGAATTCGTAGGTGACCACGTCACACTCGCGGGCGAAGGCCGACAGCGCCGCGACATCCTCGTACGCGGCATTCACCTCGCGGTGCGCCACCGCCCCGGCCGGGCAGTGCGGCTGCGGCTCGAACACCTGGACGCGGTAGCCCATGCGCGTCGCCGCCTGCGCCAGCATCCGGCCGAGCTGGCCGCCGCCGAGTACGCCAATGGTCTTGCCGGGAAGGATCATTTCCCTCCACGAAGCGGACGGGACCGGCCGAGGACAAACCCGAAATGCGCCCGCCTAGGGCAGGCGCGCCCGGAGCACCTTCGCGGTCTGGTCGGCGCGGAACTTCCGCCACGCCCGCCGCGTCCCGGCGTCGCTCTGCGCCAGCAGCGACGCGGCAAACAGCGCGGCATTGATCGCCCCGGCCTTGCCGACCGCGAAAGTCGCGACCGGGACTCCACCGGGCATCTGGGCGATGGAGAGCAGGGAGTCGAGGCCCTTGAGCGCCTTCGACTCCACCGGAACGCCCAGCACGGGCAGGGTCGTCAGGGACGCCGTCATGCCCGGCAGGTGGGCCGCGCCGCCAGCGCCGGCAATGATGAGCTTCAGCCCGCGTCGCTCAGCCTGCGCCGCGTACCGGACCATGAGCCGCGGGGTGCGGTGCGCGGACACGACGCGCTTCTCGAACGGCACGCCCAGGGCCGCAAGCTGCGCGGCGGCGTGCTGCATCGTTTCCCAGTCCGACGTGCTGCCCATGATGATCCCGACGAGTGGTTTCGCCATGGCCGATGGCTGTAGGCCATGCACGCCGGACTCGGCAAACGAAAAGGCAGGGCGCGAAGCCCTGCCTGGTCGGTTTCGGAAAGTCCGGGGTCCCGGCTAAAGCAGCGAAACCCCCTTCGGCACGTGCACCACGGCAGTGCCGGCGATCTTGTCATGCCACGACTGCCTGCCGTCGTCGAACACGACCCAGATGAAGCCGAAACCAAGAACGACAAACGACAGGAAACAGGCCAGGGCCCGCACGATGGCCGTCGCCCAGTCGACTTCGCGATCGTCGAGCCGGACCACCTTCAGGCCGCAGACGATGCCGCCAATGGTCGAGCCGCGCAGCCGCCACATGCCCGCACCGTAGGCCGCCAGCGTGAGCAACAGGAGCTTGCCCGACGCATGGACCAGCGCGAAGAGGATGCCGATCAGGATCAGGTCCAGCAGCAGCGCGGCGATCCGGATCCAGAATCCGGCGCGCGGCAGGCTGGCCGCGGAAGCCACCGCCGGCGGCACCGGCGCGACTGCCAGCGGCATGAGGCCGGCCGCCGCAGGGTCCCCGCCCGGCGTCACGGGCGGAATCGCGCCCGGCGCCGGCGGCGGCGGAGCGGCTTTCTCCCGCTTGGTCGCCAGGATGATCGTGTAGACCACGACGCCGAGACCGATCCAGCCAAAGAGCTTGTAGATCACCAGCCCAAGGACCGGGACCGTGTAGAGCAGAAGGACAATCACGCCGCCCACCAGCACGGCCAGCGCCGCGCTCTGGATCCCGATCAGGTTCGTCACGCGCCGGCCCAGCCACGCAAGCATGACAGCCTTGCCGAAAAGCCCGGCCACGAAGAGCGCCACCCCGATGAAAGGCACGACCAGGAGGCCGACGCCGGTGATGGCCAGCAGGATCACGACCACCGGGCCGAGCAGCACCGTCAGCAGCGCCGACAGGATTGAATAGCCCGGCCGCTGCTCCAGGGTCTCGGCACACTTCTCGATGCCGCGGCCGAAGAGGAGTGCGAGCACGACATAGAAGGCCAGGAATCCGAGCGCGATCCACCAGGCCCACATCAGGTTCGGCCCGAAGGCGAGGAGCCGGCCGTAAAGCGCGCACTTCGTGAGCCATGCATGCAGCCAGGTGAGCTCGGTGAACACGCCGCCGAACGACACGTTCTGGACCTCGCCGTGCACGGCGGCCTTGGGGTCGCGGATCACCCGGCCACCGATGGCCACGACCTGGTTGTTCACCTCGGCGTCGGGCCCGAGTTCGACATTGCCGAGCACCGCGACGATGCCATCGCCAACCTTGCTGTTCACATAGGCGTTGCCCAGCACCGCGACCACGGAGCCGTCGACGCTGCCGGTGACGCGGGAATTGCCGAGGACGGCGACCACCGAGTCCGTCACCACGCCCTCGCTGGTGGAGTTGCCGAAGATCGACACCACTGCGTCAGCCGTCTGGTCCTTCGCGAGATTCGCGTCGCTGCCAAAGTGGACCACTTCGTTGCCGGTGGACGGGCGGTGCTTGACCTTGATTTTGCCGTGTCCCTTTGCGGGTTTCTTGCTGTCAGGCGGCGTCGGGGTGGTCGGCTCATCGAGGCGGCGCAGCTTCGGCTCCTCGGGAGCCGGAGTCACAGTTTCGGCCGCGGGGGTGGATTCCGCGGGCTTGGCCTCGGCAGGCTTGGTCTCGGGGGCGACCGGGGCGGGCGTCGCCGCCGGCGCTGCTGGTGCCGGCGGCACCGGGGCCGGTTCGGCGGGAGGAGTCACCGCCGCCGGGGCCTGGTCGGGCGCGGTTGTGACGGGCGCCTTCTGTTCCGTGGCCGGCGGCGCCGGCGGGGTTTCCTGGGCGAACACGAGCAGCGTGCCGGTCAGGCTGACGGCGAGGGCCGCGCCCAGGAGAAAATTGCGGGGGTAGTTTTTCATGGCGAAATGAGCGGGGGATTAGCGGTTGGCGTAGAGGGTCCGGTAGGCGGCGGCGCCGAGACCGAAGAGCGCGAGGTACATCATCGCGACAAACGCGATCCCGCCGTAGAGCCAGAGCGGCGGGATGCCGCGGTAGACGGTGCCGCAGAACGCGACGAGGTGGTTGATCACCGCGGCGGCGGACGCGACCCAGGCAAACTGGCTGCTGAAGGCGCCGGCCACCTCGGTGCTGTCGAAGCCGGCCATCACCCAGACCGTGACCATCAGCGCGACCTTCGCGAGGCCGGCGGACAGGAGCACAAACGCGACGCGGGCGGCCATCGGCCAGCGGACGAACGACTGGCGCCACCACGGCAGCGCCGCGCGGGACTCGAGGGCGGCGAGCACGCGCGCCTCAAGCGAACGCGGGGCGCGGTGCGCCGGCAGGGACCGCAGCGTCTCGTGGATCATTTTCTCGAGTTGTTCAGGCGAGGGCTTCATGGCGGTCAGGAGCGGATTTCATCGCGGTGCTTGGCATGGCGGGCGAGGATCTGGGCGAGGGCGGCCCGCGCGCGCAGGATGTCGGTCTTCACCTTGGCGAGCGACACGCGGAGCTTCCGCGCGATCTCCTCGTAAGGCATGTCCTCGAAGTGGAACAGCACGAGGGGCACGCGCTGGTGCTCGGGCAGCTTCGCGAGTGCCTCCTCGACCAGCGTGCGGCGGTCCTCGGCGTCGACGCCGGCAAAAAACGTGTCCGGCGCCGCGAATTCGACCTCCGGCTCGTCGTCCCCGGCATCGTCGCGACGGAACTCCGAGAAGAACCGCCACCGGTTCCGGTAGCGCGACAGGTGGTTGAGCGAAAGGTTGGTCGCCACGGTCTTCAGCCAGCCGCCGGCCGTCGGGCTCGACGAAAGGCGGTCGTAATGCTCGTGCGCCTTGAGAAACACTTCCTGCGCAATGTCCTCGGCCTGCGCCTCGTTCTTCACGAGGCGGACCGCCGTGGAGTAGACCATATCCTGGTAGGCGCGCATGAACGTGGTGAAGTCGGCCGGAGGGATCAGCCCCGTGGGTGGTGTTTGCACTGGAGGTTCATCGTTCATGCCCAGAACACGGCCCCGGCCGGAAAGTCGCAGGAATCTATCCTTGCCCGACCGGGCGTTCCGGGGCGAGCGCATAAGCCGTTGGCACTAATCGGGCGGAGACCCGTCCGGTTGCGGGAGCCCGTCCACGCCATGCGCTTACGCCATGGATAAGGGGCCGTATTGCTCCATTTGGAGTAGGGTGCCACCCTTGCCTAGTCTGCCCTCCGGGAAGAGACTCGGCCAAAACGTTTCCCCATGGCTACATTCCCAGCCCCCGACCCCAAGACCGAGTCAGCCGTCCGCTCCAAGGGCGAACAGCTCTTCGCGCTGATGGACCAGCAGCCGCCGCCGGCGCTGTTCTCCAAGAAGGGCGCCTATGCCCGGATCATGGAGTGGTCCATGAAGGACCCGGTCTTCAAGACCCAGCTTTTCCGGTTCGTCGACGTCCTGCCCTCCCTCACTTCGTCGGGCGAGATCGTCCGCCACCTCCAGGAGTACCTCGGCGACCAGGCCGTCGCCCTCAACCCGGCCCTCAAGGCCGGCCTCGCGGCCTCGTCCTTCGCCCCCGCCCTCGTGGCCGGACCGGTCAAGGCCCAGGTCGTGGACATGGCCGGGCAGTTCGTCGCCGGCGAGACCGGTGACGACCTGATCAAGCAGATCCGGCGCAACGCCAAGCTCGGCCTTGCGACCACCATCGACCTGCTGGGCGAGACGGTCGTGTCCGACGCCGAGGCCGACGTCTTTCTCCGCCGCAACCTCGAGGTGCTCGACTCGGTCTCGAAGCACTTCGCGCAGGAGCCGACGCCCGCGTTTTCCGATGTCGGGCCGAAGGGCCCGCTGCCGCGGCTCAATCTCTCCGTGAAGATCTCGGCCCTCACGCCCGACGTGCACCCGGCCGACCCCGAGAACTCCATCACCGCGCTGAAGGAGCGGCTCCGCCCCATCCTCCGCCGCGCCAAGGAGGTGGGCGCGCTGATCAATTTCGACATGGAGAGCTACAAGCTGAAGGACCTCACGCTCGCGCTCTTCAAGTCGATCTTCGAGGAGCCGGAATTCGCCGAGCAGCCCGCCATCGGCATCGCGATGCAGGCGTACCTGCGCGACTGCGAGGCCGACCTGCGCGACCTCGTCGCCTGGGCCCGCCAGCGCCGCCGCCCGCTCAATGTCCGCCTGGTGAAGGGCGCGTACTGGGACTACGAGACCATCCTCGCGCAGCAGCGCGGCTGGCCCATCCCGGTCTGGCAGCGGAAGCCGGAGTCCGACGCCAATTACGAGAAGCTCACGGTGTTCCTCCTCGAGAACATCGATGTCGTCACCCCGAATTTCGCGTCGCACAACGTCCGCTCCGTCGCGCATGCCATGGTGCAGGCCGAGCGGCGCGGCATCGATCCGCGCGCCTACGAGTTCCAGGCCCTCTTCGGCATGGCCGACGAGCTGAAGGTCTCCCTCCTCAAGATGGGCCACCGTGTCCGCGAGTACTGCGCCATCGGCGAGCTGCTGCCCGGCATGGCCTACCTGGTCCGCCGCCTGCTCGAGAACACCTCGAACGAGGGCTTCCTCCGCATCAAGAACATGGGCGAGGCCTCGAAGGAGCAGCTGCTCGGCAATCCGGTCGACGCCATCGCCGCCGCGCCCGAGCCCCTCGCCCGCCGGCCCCTGCCGGCCGGCGCGTTCATCAACGCCGCCAACACCGATTTCTCACTCGCCGCGAACCGCGAGCAGCAGCGCCGGGCCCTGGCCCAGTACGAATCCAGCCAGCTCGGCCGGAAGTGGCCGCTTGTGATCAACGGGCGCAAGGTCAGCGACCGTCCGTTCCTTCCGTCCGTCAACCCCGCCCGCCCGTCGCAGGTCGTCGGCTACTGGGCCAAGGGCACGGTGCAGGACGCGGACGACGCCGTCGCCGCCGCGGTCGCCTACTTCCCGAAATGGCGCGCGACGCCCGTCGCGGACCGCGCCGCGATGCTGCAGCGCGCCGCGGACCTCATGGAGTCCCGCCGGCTCGAGCTCAACTCGCTCCTCATCCTCGAGGCCGGCAAGCCGTGGGTGGAGGCCGATGGCGACGTTTCCGAGGCCATCGACTTCCTCCGGTTCTACGCCGTGGAGATGCTCCGCCTGGCCAAGCCGGTCGTCACCCAGGCGGTGCCCGGCGAACACTGCACGCAGACCTGGACCCCCCGCGGCGTCGGCGTGGCGGTCGCCCCGTGGAATTTCCCGCTCGCGATCCTGACCGGCCTCACGGTCGCCCCGCTGGTCGCCGGCAACTGCGTCATCATCAAGCCCGCGCGCCAGACCTCGATCATCGGCGCCATGCTGATGGAGATCATGACGGCGGCCGGCGTGCCCGGCGGCGCGCTACACTACCTGCCGTGTTCCGGCGCCGACGCCGGCGCTCACCTCGTGGGCCACCCGAAGGTCGACTTCATCGCGTTCACCGGCTCGCGCGCGGTCGGCTGCGGCATCTGGGAGGAGGCGGGCAAGACGCTGCCGGGCCAGCTCAACCTCAAGAAGGTCGTGTGCGAGATGGGCGGGAAGAACGCCATGGTGATCGACAATGACGCCGACCTCGACGAGGCGATCCCGGCCGCGCTCTACAGCGCGTTCGGCTACGCCGGCCAGAAGTGCTCGGCGCTGTCGCGCCTGATCGTGCTCGAAGGCGTGTACGACCGCTTCGTCGAGCGCTTCCTCTCGGCGTGCCCGAGCATCCCGGTCGGCGATCCCGCCCACCCCGGCACCGTGGTGAACCCGGTGATCGACGAGGCCGCGCAGAAATCGATCCTCGGCTACATTGAGCAGGGCAAGAAACAGTGCCAGCTCGCCTGGCAGGCCCAGCTCCCGGCGGAGGTGGCCGCCTCCGGCGGCTATTACGTGCCGCCGACCGTGTTCACCGGCTGCAAGGTCGAGCACACCATCGTCCAGGAGGAGATCTTCGGACCGGTGCTTGCGATCCTGAAGGCCAAGGATCTCGACGAGGCGTTCGCGATGGTGAACGCCTGCGACTACGCCCTCACCGCCGGTTTTTTCTCGCGCAGTCCGCGCGCCCTCGAGCGGGCCCAGCAAGAGATGATCGTCGGCAACCTCTACCTGAACCGCGGCTGCACCGGCGCGATTGTTGAGCGCCATCCGTTCGGCGGGTTCAAGATGTCCGGCGGTGGCACGAAGGCCGGCGGCCGCGAGTATCTCGAGAACTTCCTCTTCCCGCGGCTGGTCGCCGAGAACGTCCTCCGCCGCGGCTTCACGCCGCCCGAGGAGACCAAGTAAACACCCAGGCACGAAGCCCCGGTCCACCGCGGTCCGGGCTTCGCGCCCTTCGCGAGCTTCGCGGTTAACCGGATCGGCTCCGGGACATGGTCACCGCCAAGCTCGCGAAGGACGCGAAGCCAAGGCGTTCAACCGTTTCAGGTCTCGGGCGTGACCGGTCCGCTCAGAAATCAAGGGCCTTGAGCGGCCCGATCTTGACGCCGAAGCGCTCACCGTAGGGCTTCACGCGCTTGAAGTCGCCGCGCTTCACGTCGACGGTGCCGCCAAACTTGAGGAAGAGCACCGACGCCGCGGCCTCGCCGGTCACGCTCTTCACGACCGGGGCGTGCGTGGCATCGACCGGACCGAAATCGACGCTGGCCTCGCCCGACTTGATCTTGACGATCAGCTTCATCCGGATCGCCGCTTTCAGCCGCAGGGAGACGTTTTCGAAGGCATGGGTGGAGCGGTTGACCCGGCCCAGCAACTGGAACCGCTCCACCGGGATGGTGGCGCGGTCGTCGTTCTTCAGGGGCACCTCATAGGTGACCGTGTGCTCATCCTCCGCGACGACGGTCGCGCGGCCGAGATCGATCGAGGCCGAGCCGCCGTTGATGTTGAACCGGGGCACCTCGCTCGCCGGCGTCTTGCCCTCCGCCTCCTCTTTCAGGAGCTTGTCGCCCCGCTTCTCCCCGCGCTTGCGGTACTCCTTCAGCTGCCGCTCGGTCGGCGGCTTTCCGTTGATCGACAGCGGGTGAAACTGCTCCGCATACGGCTTCGACGGGTCGAAGCGCACGATGGCCTCGTGCTTCTTCCTTCCCTTGTCGTCCATGACCTGGAGCGTCTCGGTGAACGCCCAGCGGTCGAAGTTCTGCGCCAGCTTGGCCAGGGCGTCGTACAGCAGCGGCGGCACGCCGATGTCATTGGACGGCAGCGGCGGGAGTTCCTCGCCGCGGGCGGACGGAAGCGCGGGCAGCAGGACGAGGCAGAAAAGGAGGAACCGGCGGTGCATCACAAGGGATTCGAACCGGCACCACCGGCTTCGTTCCACGATAAAATCGCGCCTACATGCGGCAGATCAGGAGTTCCCGCTCGAACAGGAGTTCCTTGGGCATGTGCGCGTGGAGATCGATGAAAAGCTCCTCGTGACCGAGCACCTCGGCGCGCCAGAGGCTACGGTCGAACGCCTGGAGCTCCTCGAAGCGCTCGCGCGGGAAGTCCATGCCGTCCCAGTCGAGGTCCTCGTAGCGGGGCATCCAGCCGATCGGCGTCTCCTTGGCCCGACCGCCGCCGCGGGCGCGGTCCACCACCCACTTGAGCACGCGCATATTCTCCGAGAAGCCGGGCCACATGAACTTGCCCTCCTTGTCCTTCCGGAACCAGTTCACGTGGAAGATGCGGGGCGTCTCCGAGAGATTCCGCTGCATGTTGATCCAGTGGCGGAAGTAGTCGCCCATGTGATATCCGCAGAACGGCAACATGGCGAACGGGTCGCGTCGCACCTTGCCAATCGTTCCGGCCGCCGCGGCCGTCATCTCCGAGCCCATCGTCGCGCCGACGTAGACGCCGCTCGACCAGTTGAACGCCTGGAAGATCAGCGGCATGGTCGACGCGCGCCGGCCGCCGAAGATGATCGCGCTGATCGGCACGCCCTCGGGCTTCTCCCAGTCGGGATCCATGGTTGGGCACTGCGCCGCGGGCGCCGTGAAGCGCGAGTTGGGATGCGCCGCCTTCGCGCCGGTCTGCAGCGCCATCTCGGGCGTCCAGCGCTTGCCCTGCCAGTCCAGGCACTCGGCCGGCGCGTCGCCGGTCATGCCCTCCCACCACACGCCGCCGTCGGGGGTGAGCGCCACGTTCGTGAAGATCGTGTTCTTCGCCAGCGCCGCCATCGCGTTGGGGTTCGTCGAATGGCTCGTGCCCGGCGCGACGCCGAAGAAGCCGGCCTCGGGATTGATCGCGTAGAGCCGGCCGTCGGCGCCTGGCCGGATCCACGCGATGTCGTCGCCCACGGTCCAGACCTTCCAGCCGCGCTTCGCCAAGCTCTTCGGCGGGATCAGCATCGCGAAGTTGGTCTTGCCGCATGCGCTGGGGAAGGCGGCCGCGACATAGGTTTTCTCACCCTGGGGATTCTCGACGCCAAGGATCAGCATGTGCTCGGCCATCCAGCCCTCGTCCCGGGCCATCGCGCTCGCGATCCGCAGCGCGAAGCACTTCTTGCCCAGCAGCGCGTTGCCGCCGTAGCCCGAGCCGTAGCTCCAGATCTCGCGGGTCTCCGGGAAATGCACGATGTACTTGTCCGGGTTGCACGGCCACGGGACGTCCTGCTGGCCGCGCGCGAGCGGCCGGCCGACCGAGTGCATGCAGGGCACGACCCGGCGAAAATCCTCGTCGATCAGATTGAACACCCGCTGGCCGATGCGCGCCATGATCCGCATGTTGACGACGACGTAGGCCGAGTCGGTGAGCTCGACGCCGATCTGCGACATGGGCGAGCCGACCGGGCCCATGCTGAAGGCCAGCACGTACATGGTGCGGCCCTGCATGCAGCCGCTGAAGAGCCCGCGGAGGGTCTTCTTCATCTCGTACGGGTTGACCCAGTTGTTGGTCGGACCGGCGGCATCGCGGGACTGGCTGCAGATGAACGTGCGGTCCTCGACGCGTGCCACGTCGCTGGCGTCCGACCGCGCGTAATAGCAGCCGGGCCACTTGTGCTGGTTGAGCTTGATGAAGGTCCCCTTGTCGACGAGCTGGGCACAAAGGCTGTCGTATTCCTCCTGGGAGCCGTCCACCCAGTGGACGCTCTCCGGCTGACAGAGCGCGACCATCTTCTCAACCCAGCGGAGGAGATGGGGGTTCTTGCTCAGGGGCTTGTTGGGGCTGCGTTTTTCCATGGGCGGCAAAATGCCTGCGGCGGTGGGGTGAGTAAACGGGAATCCGGCCCGGTTGGCCGGCAATGAAGCCGGGCTGACGCCGCCATTAGAAGCGGCTCGCCGGACCCCGCGGTACCAGCCAAGCTCGCGCCATGAAACCCCGCCTCCTGCTCGCGTTGCTTGCCCTCGCCGCCGTGCCCCTTCCTGCCGCCAGCCCGGCCCCGGCCAAGGCGCCCGCGGCCCAGGAAGATCCCGACGCCGGGCTGACCACCTACTACGTCGGCCTGATCACCCGGGGGCCCAACTTCGACGCGTACAACAGCGAGGACCGCGCCAAGATCCAGCGCCTGCACCTCGACAACATCGAGCGGCTCGCGGGACTCGGGAAGCTGCTGGTCGCCGGACCCTTCACGGGCGGCGGCGAGTGGTTGGGCATCTTCATCTTCAAGTGCTCCTCGCTCGAGGAGGCCCGGCAGCTCGCGGCCACCGACCCCGCGGTGCAAACCGGACGTTTCAGGATTGAAATCCACCCGTGGAGGACCACCAAGGGTTCGATCCGCGACCCGGAATTCGCCGCCGCAAAATAACCCGGACCATGACCAAGCTCTCCATTCTCGTCGGAACCACGCTGGGCAGCTATGGCGGCTGGGCCCTGCCGGCCTATTTTGGCGCCGGCTTCGGCTGGTGCTTTGTCGTGAGCAGCATCGGCAGCATCGTCGGCGTGTGGGCCGGCTGGAAACTCGCCCGCAAGCTCGAGTAGCCCGGATCGACGGGTCGCGCATCAGGATGATCTAGTAGCCGGCGGCGTGATTGGTCCGACGCGGGTCAGCATAGCCGCGGTAGCCGCCGCCCGGTTCGAATTCGATGGCATTGATGCCGCCGAAGAGCCGGCCGGTGCCGGCCGGTTCGGCGAGCACGACCTTCCAGCCCAAGCGTCGCAGCGCGGCCGCCTCGGTCTCGGGCAGCGACGCCTCCGTCTCGATGGACTCCTCGCCGTTGCGCCGCCAGTTCCGGTTGAAGTGAATCCGCGTGTCACCGATCGCGTCGGCCAGCGGCCGCCCCAGGGTCAGCCGATCCATCAGGGCCTGCAGCATCGCCGTCGGAATCCGGGCGGCGCCCGGGATCCCGATCGCGATCACCGGGCGGCCGGCCCGAAGGACGATCACGGGCGCGATCGTGCTGCGCGGCCGCTTGCCCGGGGCGACATAATTCACGCCCGACGGCTCGGTGTAGGAGAAATTGCTCATCGAGTCGTTCAGGACGACGCCCGTGCCCGGCGGCACGACCCCCGCCCCAAAATGGAGGCTCTGCGACTGCGTGGCGCACACCACGTTGCCATCGGCGTCGGCGACGAGAAAGTGCGTGGTGGCCGCCAGCGCGCTCGCCGTCGCGCCGCTCTCGTCGAACCCGACGGGCTCGGGCCGGGCCGCCGCCAGCCGGGCCTTCTGCCGGATCGCGCGGATGGAATCCGGCGCCACCAGTTTCTCAAAATTGAAGGCCGCCTCCGGCACATCGGCGATGCCCCGCTGCACCAGCGGCTGCACCACGCGCCACACGCGGCCGATGCGGTCGAGATTGGCCGCGGTGCGCAACGGTCCGCCTGAGAAATCGTCCTCCTCAAGGGCCTTCATGATCGTCAGGAACAGCGGCGCCCCGCTCGTCGGCGGCGGGCTCGCCACCACGTGATAGCCGCGGAAGTCGATGCCGATGGGTTCGGTCAGCCGCGCCTCATACCGGGCCAGGTCTTCCAGAGTCACCACGCCGCCGCCGTGCTGCGCCGCCGACGCGATCGCCTCGGCCACGGCTCCGCGGTAGAATCCGTCGCGCCCGTGCCGGGCGAGCAGTTCCAGCGTCTGCACCAGGTCCGGATTGGGGAGGTGCGACCCGACCGCCGGCAGCCGTCCGCCGGGCAGATAGAGCCGCGCGATCTCCGGATCGCCGCGGCGCAGCTTCTCCTCCTGCTCCGCGAAAAACTCCCGGGTCTTCGGCAGGACCTCAAAGCCCTCGCGGGCCAGGGTCACGGCGGGAGCAACGTCATCGGCCCACTTCCGCACGCCCCACCGCTGGTGGGCCGCCCACAGTCCGGCGGCTAGGCCCGGCACGCAGACCGCCCCGTAACCGTAGTCGTGGTCGGCTTCCGGCCGGCGCAGATAGGCCGGCACGTCCAGCGAGCCCGCGGCATCCATCGCGTCGACCACGTAGGTCCGGCCGGAGCGGGCCTCGTGGTAAAGCAGCATCAGCTTGCCCCCCAGTCCGGAGCCATAGGGTTCCGCCACCCCGAGGGCCAGCGAGACGGCCACCGCGGCATCGATCGCATTGCCGCCGGCCTTGAGTATCTCGACGCCGGCCTGTGCCGCCTGCGGGTGCCCGGCCACCACCATGGCGTGGGGGGCCGAGACCACTTCCACCTGGACCGGCACGGCCACGGCAGCGGCCGCCGTCCAGGCCGTCAGGGTCAGGGCCAGCCAGCCTCCAGCCAATCGGCGATACGCCGGCCAGAACCAGAGGTGGCCGCATGCCGGCCGCATCGCGCGAGGAACCACGGGAATTGAGACGGGGGAAGTCGACCCGGCCGGAGTTTCCGAGAGGCGGACGGCATGCGCCCGGCCTGGTCATCCGGCCACGCTACAGGCAGGACCCGCCGCCAGGCCCCGCCCGAGGAGGTCAGAATTTTTTCGTCAGTTGCATCGACCAGGAGCGGCCCCGCGCCATCAGGTTGTACAGTGCGGGATCGTAGCCGCGCGAATCGCTCGAGAGCGGCGGCTGGGCGTCGAGGACGTTGACGACCCCAAAACGAATCGTGGTGTCACCCAGCCAGCTCTTCTCCGCCTTGATGCGATACGAGACGTAGGCGTTGAAGCTCATCGAGTCGTGCACCACGTAGCGGTAGCTGTAGCTGCCATTCGTGAAGACCGGCTCGATGTAACCCGGCTGGCCCAGCGACTCGTACGTCGTGCGCGTCGTGGTGGCACCGCTGTCGGTGTAGTGGCCGATATAGTAACCGGACGCACCCGCGCTCCATTGGTCACGGCGCCAGTCGACCGACAGGCTGCCGCGCCACTTGGGCGTGGCCCCACCGACGTTGGACGAGTTCGTGCCCAGCAGCTCGGTGCGCGACGCGCCGGCGGCGTTGTAGGCGTAGAAGCTGTTGAGCAGCGTCCAGGTCGTGTTGATCGTGAAGGTGCCCACCGCGCGCTTGGGGAGGCGGTAGGTCAGGTCAAAGTCGAAGCCGTTCACGAATTCCGACGCCTTGTTGAAGTAGGTGGTCCGCAGGTAATCGATGGCCCCGACCACGGCGCGCTGGTTGCCGGGCGCCCGCGTGGCGTTGTAGGCGGCGAAGAAATCGCGGTCGGCCTGGGTGACGGGGAGGCGCACCACCGAGCCGTCGCCCTGGTAGTTGGCGGTGCCGGAGCCCAGGTCGATGCTCCCGATGCTCTGCCCGGCCGCGAGCGCGGCCTGGGTGGCGGCCAGCAGGGCCTGGTTGTCGTCCGCAATCGATCCGGACGAGGCGATCACGTTCTTCTGCGCGATTTCCCAATAGTCCACGCCCACGGACAAGCCGGTGACCTTCGGCACATCCACGACGAGGCCGGCGGACTTGCCGGTTGACTCCTCGGGCTGGAGATTCGGATTGCCGGACGCGATGCTGCGCCGGTTGGACGCGCCATCGGTCGGGAGGCCGGTGACACTGCTGCGATACGTGTCGGTGCTGCCGGTGACTGTGCGGATCAGGGTGCCGGTGAACAACTGCGAGAGATTGGGGGCGTGGAAGCCCTCGTTGTAGGACACCCGCACCATTGCCCAGGACAAAGGCCGCCAGTTCAGGCCGAACTTGGGCTTCGTCGTGCTGCCAAAGTCCGAGTAGTTCTCGTAGCGCGCGGAAGCCGAGATCTCGAGCGAGTCGACCAGCGGCAGGCGGAGCTTGTTGCCGACCAGCGGGATGATGGTCTCCGCGTACAGCGCCTCCACGTGCCGGTTGCCATGGGTGTCGGAATTGGGGGAGAAACCGAGGAAATCGTTCGCGGTCGGATCGAGGCCCGAACCCGCCGGGTTCAGTCCGGCGTAGGGCGGACGGAAATCATCGTAGGTCTCAAACCGGTACTCGCCGCCGAACGCCGCGCCCACGGAGTTGCCGCCCCAGATCGGGAACAGGTCGCCACCCGCGCGGAAATCGCCGCTGCCGAGCTTGGCGATGCCGTTGCGGATGAAGTGCGAGCGGAACGTCGACTGGACGCTCTCGGAATTCACGTAGGGGCCCACCACGGCCAGGGTGCCGTTCTGAACCGCGAAGGTGCGAGTGAAGGGATTGAAGGCCAGGGCCGGATCGGTCTGGTTGATCGCATTCTGGATCTGGCTCTTTCGGCTCGGCCCGTCCTCGTCGTCCGTCACCCGGGAATCGGCCCACAGCAGCGCCGCCTCCCAGTTCCAGGTCTGGAACACCTGGCCGCGCAGGCCGGCCACGCCCCGGTACATGCTCTCGTCCACCGTCGCGGTGCGCTGCATGAGGTCGGTGAGGCGCTTGTTCGTGATGCGGACCGCCGACGGCGTGCCGGTCAGGCGCGGCGTGCCATCCGCGTTGGGCGCGCCGGTCGTGGACCAGAATCGCGTGCCGAACGGATTGAAGGGATTCGTCGCCGGCACGATGATGTCGCCGTCCGTCGAGGCCGTGATTCCGTCGGGTTCGCGGTAGGTGACCGACCGCGCGTTGTACGAGTTGAACTCGCCAAACACGCTCAACCGGGACCGCAGGCGGTAGTCGCCGCCGAGGAAGAGATTGGCCCGCTTCGAGTCCGGCTGGATCACCCGGTAGGTGTTGTTGTTCCAGTAGTAGTCGTGCGTCACGCCGGTTCGGCTCGGGGTCGTGGTCTGGAAACCCACCCCCGTGGCGGTCGGCGCCAGAAAGAAGGTGCCGGACGTGGCGACGAGCGAGGACGGGACGCCGCTGGGGCGGCCGGCCGTGAAGACGCCCGACGAGTTCACCGTGCCGGTCGAGAAATTGCCATATTCGGTCGTGGCCGAGCGGAGGTTGAACGTCGTGTCGGTGGCCACGTTCCACGGGGCGGGCGCCCGGGAGGAGTTGTCGGCCTCGCGCGAAAAATCCCGGTTCCGCGCATAGATCGCGTCGCGATCGTAGTAGTCGGCGACCAGCAGCGCGTGACCCTTGCCGCCCGCCAGCTCGAAACCGTGGGTCAGGGTCGCCCGGTACTCGGCGCCGTCGTGATAGTTGGTCCGGCCGTAGCGCAGGCTCAGCTCGGTGCCGGTGAAATTCGGGCGCGTGACATAGTTGATCACGCCCGCCACGGCGTCGGTGCCGTAGATCGAGGACGCGCCATCCCGGAGCACGTCAATCCGGTCCAGGCCGCGGTTCGGGAGCTGGTTGACGTTCGTGGAAAGGGTCGGCACGCCGGCCTCGGACTGGCTGATCGGGTACGGGGGCAGCCGCCGGCCGTTCAGCAGCACGAGCGTGTTGCTCGACGGGATGCCGCGCAGGGACACCGTCGCATTCGCGCCGCGGGCCGTGGCGCCCAGTGTGGCCGTCTCGTTGCCCGGCATGCCCGTGATCTGGGACATGGCGGTGAGCAGGTCCGACGCCTGCGAGGCATCGCGCAGCTCCATCGTGCTGCGGTCGATCACTGTCACCGGCAGCGTCTTCTCCTGATCGAGTCGCTTGATGTTCGAGCCGGTCACGGTGAAGGCCTGCAGGACGATCGTCTCATCCTTCTTTTCCTCGGCGGCGGGCGCCGGGGCGGAGTTGGCGGGTTGGGCGCGGGTGATCGGGAGGCACGCCGCGAGGCCGGCCAGCGCAAGGGCGCTGAGGCGGAATGGTTGGAGGTTAGGGCTCATGGTGTCGGGAAGATCAGGGTTGGTGGATGAAGGATTGATCGGGTAGCAGGTAGCGCACGGCAAAGGGCGCCATGTGTTCGTCGGAGTGGCCGACCCCGGGCGCCGTCGCGAGGGACCAGCCGAAGGCGGTGTGCAGCGCGGCCGCGGCCAACTGCGCCCGGTGGAAGAAAAACTGCCCGCGCGCAAACCGGTGGGGGCCCTGGGCCTCCGCTTCCGGCGTGTGGCGGAGGGCCTTGGCCTTGGGGTTGGTGTCCGCCTCGCCCAGCAGCACGGTCAGGGGCCGCGCGAGCACTACCCGCAGGTCCGCCTCGGTCACCGGGGTGCCCTTGAGGCCGTACGGGAATTCCACGCCGAAATCCGGCAGCAGGTACCAGCCCGCGTTGGCCGCGACCGCGACCTTCACGCGGGCCTGCGGCACAAAATAGAGGAAGCGCTGGACGAACTGCGCCCCGGCCGAGTGGCCGAAGATCCGGTAGGTCTCGCAACGGTTGCCGGTCCGCGACCGCACCGCGTCAAAGATCGGCTCGATCATGCCGAACGCCCACTGGTCGCGCGGCAGGGGTTGGCCGGCCGCCGAGACCGTGTTCCCGTAGTTGTAGCCCGGATCGCCCGGAAACTCGGCCTTCGAGAACTCCGGCACCACCAGCAGGAACTTCCGCTCCTGCGCGAGTGGCGTCCAGTCCGTGAGGTACTCCTCCCCGTTGCGCCCCACCCCGTGCATCACGATCACCACCGGCGCATCGCGGTCGGCGGATTCCGGCAGGTAATACCAGACCAACACGGTTTTCCCGCCCTGGTGGAAGGCGAAGCTGTGCTTGGCGGCGGCGGCTTCAGGCGCGGCGACACCGCCGGCCGCCCCGGCGCCGAGCAGCAGGGCAAAGAGGGAGATGATTCGGAGGATTTTCATGGGCTTGGTCACGACCATTCCTTGACGGTCTCGTAGATGGCCGTGCGGATCCGGCCGTCGGACCCGACCCAGCCGCGATACATCCCCTCGGTATTGAACGGCAGCGCGACGCGGCCGCGCGCATCGATCGCGATCAACCCTCCCTTGCCAGGCAGCCGCTGGCGGATCACCCGCTTCGCCGCCGCCTCGAGGTCGAGGCCGCCGTATTCCATCAGCGCCGCGACGTCGTACGCCGCCACGCTGCGCATGAACGCCTCGCCCTGGCCCGTGCAGGACACGGCGCAGGTCGCATTGTGGGCGTACACGCCCGCGCCGGGCAGGCAGGCCTGCCCGATGCGTCCGGAGTACTTGTTGGTGGTGCCGCCCGAGGAAGTTGCGGCCGCCAGGTTTCCAGCCTGGTCCAGCGCCACGGCTCCCACGGTGCCGGCGGCCTCGGGACTGTCGGGCGGCACCGTGGCGACCAGGTCCTCCGAAAGCGACGTGCGCTCCGTTCCCCGCAGGCGAACCATCGCGTCCCAGCGGAACTGCGTGAAGAAATACTCCGGCGGCTCCAGCCGCAGGCCCTGAGCGACGGCAAACTCCTCCGCCGCCGCACCGCCGAGCGCGACGTGCGGCGTGTGTTGGAGCACGCGCCGGGCGAGTTGCACCGGGTTGCGCACCGCCCGCAGCAGCGTGACCGCCCCAACCTGCTGGGTCGCGCCGTCCATGATGGACGCCTCCATTTCCACCCGGCCATCGCGGTTGAAGGACGATCCGCACCCGGCGTTGAAGAGCGGGCAATCCTCCAGCCACGTCACCGTGGCCTCGACGGCATCCATGCTGGAGCCGCCCGCCTCGAGGCCGCGGCGGCCGGCCAACAGGGCGGCCTGCAGTGCCGCGTGGAATTCCGCGGCCCGGGCGGGAGTCATGTCGGTCCGGGGCAGCGCCCCGGCTCCTCCGTGGATGGCAAGACTGGTCATGGGTTAGCTGCCGGCCTGGGTTTCGTCCTCGTTTTTTCGCGCGGCCATCGTGATGCCGGTGAAACCGGCGAGCAGGGTGAAGAAGATTCCGGCATAGCAGAAAATCGCCCACGGCGCGTACGAGAGCACCGGCACGCCGAGCGCGCCGCTCATGAAGGCGCCCGCGATGCTCCAAGGAATCAGCGGAACTCCCACGATGCCGCTGTCGCCGACGGCCCGGCTGAGATTCTTGGCGGCCAGTCCCGCCTGCCGGTAAACCGGCGCGAACAGCTCGGTCGGGAGCAGGATGGTCACGAACGCCGCCCCGGTCATGAGCTCAACCACCAGGCAGCTGCCCACGGTGGCGGCCACCAGGCGCCGGGTGGTCGTCGTGAACTTGAACAGCAGCGTCAGCACCGGGCCCAGCAGGCCGGCTTTCTGCAGCACGCCGCTGAACGCAAAGGCGCAGAGGGCGATCAGCGTCACGTTCATCATGGCCTGCATGCCGCCCTGCGCGAGCAGGGTGTCCACCAGGGCGAGACCCGTGGCGGGTTTGAAGCCCGTGACCGTGATGTTGAGGGCCGTGGCCAGCGGCACGCCCTGCACCACCACGGCCAGGACCACCGCCACCATGACCGAGAGCAGCATGCCGGGCATCACCGGCAGGCTGCGGACCGCCAGCAGCAGCGTCACGACCGGCGGGAGGAGCAGCCAGGGACTGAACACAAAACTCCGGGCGAGGACCTGCCGCACCTGATCGTCGGCCGCCAGCGACGCGCCGGCCACGACCTGGGAAGACAGTCCAACCGCCGCGTAGATGGCCAGGCCCACCGCAAACGCGGGCACCGTGGTCCAGAGGCAGTGCTTGATGTGGTCGTAGATGTTCACCCGGGCGATCGCCACGGCGAAGTTCGCGTTGGCGGCAAACGGCGAGACCTTGTCACCCAGGTAAGCCCCCGCCACGAGGGCGCCCGCAGCCTGGCCCGGCGGAACACCCAGCCCGTGGGCAATGCCCATGAACGCCACCCCGATCGTGCCAATCGTGCCGTAGCCGGTGCCGGTGAGCACCGACACAATGCCCGTGGCCAGGCATGCCGTGACCAGAAACATCCGCGGCGAGATCAGGCCCAGGCCGTAGTAAATCAGCATCGGGATCGTGCCCGCCGCGAGCCAGCTCCCGATCAGCGCGCCGACGACCACGACGATCAGCATCGCCGGCATTCCCTTGTGGATGCTCTGCAGCATGCCCGACTGAATCTCCTTCCAGCCGAGACCGAGCCAGGCCGCCAGGAGGCTCGTCAGGATTGTCGCGACGACCAGGAGAATCTCGACCTTCACCTTGTAGACGCCGAACCCGATCCCGATCAGAAGCGCCGTGCCAATGATCGGAACCAGCGAGTGCGCGAGGTTCGGCTCACGCTTCAGCTCGGGCGACGGGCTAATGACACCGGGATCCATGGGGTACGAAAGTGCGGGGTAGCCTCGGAGAAGGACAAATTGTATACTTGTATACAAGATTAAAATTGGACAATCTTCTCGCTCCCGCAGATTCCCCACTTAGGATCATGGATGTCATTTGTTTATGAGCACGGCGGTCAGGCCCT
>JAFEGX010000045.1 GCA_018239675.1 Verrucomicrobiota bacterium | reverse complement strand
CGGCCAGGTGCTGCAGGATCCGGTGCATTCGATCTTCCTGGTGCCCGGTGCCGGACCCCATCCCGGCCTGCCGGGAAATTACCTGCACGGCTCGCTCTTTCAGGCCAGCGCCGGGGCGTCGGCCTGGACGGTGCACGTCCATGACAGCGACGATGGCGACGCCTTGGCGGAAGCTCCGGATCTCGCGACCGCACTGGGCTGCCTGAAGGACGTGCTGGCGAGCGCACCGTTCCACCTCTCCGAACTCGAGGCGCTAGGCTTCCACCTGCATTAGCGCCGGTTGGGCGACAGGACTGGTTTCGGGGGAAAGTTGATCAACTTGTCTCCGGTCGCCCAACGACGGATCCGATTTTGGGGATCGCGCCGCAGCTGGCTGGGCGGATCGATTTGCGCCTTTTGCGCCGTCTTGCGACCAACGGTCAGCGTCACCGCAAGCCGATCCGGCCCGTCCAACTTTCAACTGCCTTCAATCAACCGCTCCGCGCCGCGGCGCTTAACAGATCATCCCGCGTTTTGCGGCGACGCCGTGGCCGATCGGGTTCTCGCCGATCCAGCGCTCGTCGATCGGCTCGGAGGCTGGCTGGTAGCGGGTGTCGGTGGAGAAGCGGAAATAGCGGGATTGGTTGTCGAGGCTGGCATGGACGGTCGTCATGCCGAACACGAGGAGGTCACCCATCCGGTACTCGGCCGAGAGCCAGCGCCCGCCTAGATGCTGGCGCAGGCTGTACGGGTTGTTGGACAGCACGCCGCCCCATTTCCAGGGGATTTCGCCGGACTTGATCTTCGCCGCCTCGGGCCGGTTCTCGCAGTAATGATCGACGTCGCGGTTCAGGTAGTTTCGCAGGCGGTCGGCCTGCCGGTGCGAGCCCTCGAGGATCATCAGGCCGCCAATCTCGTAGGTGATATCGCTGTAGGGAATCCAGGCGGTGCAGAGGCGCGGGCTGCCGCGGCTCATGTAGACGTTGTCGCAATGCGGGTCGGTGCCGAATCCCGGGCCCATTGTCCGGACCCACGTGAAGTCGAAGTGGCGGACGGCCTCGCCGAAAAAGGCCTCGAAGAGCCCGATGATCCTGCCGGCATAGAGCAGGCGCAGCATCGCCGGGTTCGCGCGGGAAAGCGCGTTCATGAAGTCCACCGCCGGCCGCGGATCGGACAGGAACGCCAGGCTGGCGCCCTCGCGCTTCACCGCGTCCTCCACCGGGTGGGCGGGGTCAAGCAGCCCGCGCTCCGCGAAGACTCCCGCGATGCCGCGGCGCACCTCGATCACGTCGGAGCGGTTGAAAAACCCGGGCAGGTAGAGATAGCCGTCCTCGGCGAAGCGCCGGCGGAGCGCCGCGGGGTCGTGACTCACGTCGTCGGAGCGGCGCAGTTCGCCAAACGAGTTCTCCGCCAGGTCCAGGGCATGGCCCTTGGCCAGGATCTTGGGCAGGGTCGCGTTCATGGTGGGGTAAGGCCCGACGCGGGGTATCCGGGCCGCGGCCCATGGTGGCGGCGCCTCCCGGCTCGGCAATGCTAATTCCCGGCGCGGTTACTCCCGGTAGGACGGGCGCGGCGCGGCGTTGCCCGGCCTGATGTCCCGCGTCACGTCCACCTCGACGGGCGGGGCCGCGTGCTCCACGCGCAGGTCGTGCTCCGCGTGGATCGCAACCTCGCGGAGCGTCACGCCGGTGATCGGGCTGTCGGGCAAGCCCACGATGCGGCCGGCGTGCGCGGCGCCGGTGATCGCGATCCGCTCAAACACCACGCCTTCAATCGAGGGGATCTTGCGCGGGTCGCCCCGGAAATCCGGGCGGTTGTTGTCGACATAGTTCAGGTCGAGGAGGATGGCCTGGCCGACGCCCGTCAGGCTGATGTCCTCGTACCGGATGTCGCGCACCGGCCCGCCCGCGCCGCGCATGGACTTGATCCGGAGCCCGTTGTCGGTCCCGTCCATCCGGCACCGGCGCACCAGCATGCGGCTCACGCCGCCCGCGGTGCCGGAGCCGATGGAGATGCCGTGGCCGTGGGCGATCACACAGTCCTCGATCAGGATGTTCGTGCCCGCCGTCTTGATCACGATGTCGTCATCCCCCGTGTCGATGTCGCAGTGGCGGATGATCGCGTTCGTCACGGGGCCCGGGTCGATCGCGTCGGTGTTGGGCGCGTCAAACGGCGCGCGGACCTTCACGCCGTCAATCGTCAGGTCAGTGACGTTCGTCGGCACGAGGTGAAACTTGGACGAGTTCCGCAGCGTGAGGTCGGCGACCAGCAGGCGTTCGCAGCCCTTGATCACCACGAGGTGGGGCCGGCCAATCACGAGGCGCCCGGGCCGCGGGGCGTTCCGGGCGGCGCGCTCCGACCAGGCCCACCAGTGCGCGCCGCTGCCGTCGATGACGCCGGGACCGGTGAGCGCGACGTCGTGCAGATCTTGCCCCGAGATCAGCGGCTCGGGCACCCGGAAGCGGGCCTCGAGCTCGGCCTGGGACGAAAAGGCGGCGGGATCGGGCAGGCCCAGTTCCGCGAAGGTCGCGGGCGCCTGGATCACCGCCCCATCGTCCAGATGCAGCTCCAGCCTCGAGCAGAGCCGGAATGGTCCCGTGACATAGGTGCCCCGGGGCACCACCAGCCGGCCGCCGCCGGCCTGCGCGATCGCGGCGATGGCGCGGCGAAACGCCTCGGTGTTCATGGTGTGCCCGTCGCCGACGGCGCCGTAGTCCGCCAGGTTGAAGGTGCGGGCGGGGATCACCGGCCGGGCCACCGTGAACCCCTGGGCCAGATCGGCGGAAGTGCGGATGGCGCCGAAACTCGGGGCCACTACCACCGGCAGGAGCAGCCAGCAAAACCGCGAAAAGGAGCGCGTCATGGAGCGACCAGACTGGCGGACGAGTCCCCGGGACGCGAGCCAGCGTTGGAGCGCGGGAGGCGGAGGTCCCGACGTCGGTCAGCGCGCAATCAGGGTCGCGATTCCGATCCGGGTGAAGCGGGCGAGGAACACGAGCAGGCAGGAAAAGAAGGCCCAGGTGACCGGCTGCTCGGCCACGTAGGACCATTTCACCCAGGCGTGCATCACGTCGGGCGGAAAGTGGTTCCGGCTGGCGATGATGACCCACGAGTAGATCGTATCCAGCCAGAGCACGGCGAGGAGCAGGACGCCCGTGACGCGGGCGAGGGCCCGGGCCGGAGCGGGCGCGGCAGCGTCGCCGGCCAGCGACCACAGCAGCGGCGGCAGCCAGAGCGCGAACACCCACCGGTACGAGAAATTCGCGCTCGCGAAGAAACAGCCCGTCAGCACGACGGCGCCCAGCACGAACCGGAGCCAGTGGCCCTGCTGGTCCGGCGCTGGAGTCCAGCTGGCCAGCAGCGGCGTCCGCCACGCCCAAGCGGCGAGCCCGACGCCCAGCGCCACGAACACCACGGTGGCCAGCGGGCTGTTCCACTGGAGTTCCTGGCGCAGGCCGACCGCGCCAAAGCTCATCCAGCCCGAAGGCTTGGGCGCCAGGGGCCCGAAGATTGCCAGGTCCGGCGCCACGCTCCAGCCGACGAGCATGAGCAGGGCTACTCCTGCCAGCAGCCGCAGGCGCCGTTCGTGGACGGTCCCAGATGGAGCGAGCAGCAGGAGACCGGCGGCGGCCGGGTAATATTTGAGGCCGGCGGCGACGGCAACGCTCACGGGAGCGAACCAGCGCACCGCCGGCCGGGGGGACAGCAGGCAAGGCACCAGAGGCGTGAGAACCAGAAAGACGATCAGGTCATTGTTGGCGCGGTCGCACGCGAGCAGCATAGGGGACGCGATCATCACCGGAACGGCGGCGGCAAACTGGCGCCAGGTCCCCGGACGCAGCCATGCCACCGCCGCCACGACAAACAGGACGACGATCGTGGGCCCGAGCCAGGCCTGATCGGCGCGGGTCAGGCCCAGATGGCGCATCTCCAGCCACCAGTGCGAGTAGACGTGGGGCCGGCCGAAGACATCCAGTGGATTGACCGCGTAGGGATTCAGGCCCTGCGCCACCGCGTCATTCGACGCGAGCAACGCGAACACGTCCGCGAACCAGAAATTGTAGTGCTGGACCCCGAGGTACCAGAGCAGTCCCGGATTAAAGTAGATCGTGAGATTGGCCGCCGCGACCACGAGGACCAGGGCGATCCACGGCATGACGGAGGCACCGCCCGGGCGGCCGCTGATGTCCGGGGCCGGCTCGACCGGGCGCGGGGCGGAACGACGCGAGCGGGGCTTCACGGGCCGGGACCAAGGACGCTGGCGGGCGGCGCGCTAGTAGACGTCGGCCGTCGTGGGCCGGCCGTGCTCGCGGAAGATGACTCCGCCCTTCATGACAAACTCGACCTTGGCGAACTGGGTGGGATCGTTGAGCGGGTTGCCGGGAGTCGCAACCAGGTCGGCATAGCGGCCGGGCCGCACCGCGCCGACGCGATCACTGGCGCCGAGCAGGTCGGCGGCGCGGCTGGTGGCCGCGGCGAGGGCGTCGGCCGGGCTCATGCCGCCGGCGATCATCAGTCCGAATTCCATCGTGTGATCCCCTTCGCCGAGATCGGTGCCGAACGCGATCTTCACGCCGGAGCGCACGGCCTGCGGGAAATTCTGCTTGGGCAGGAGATCGTTGGCGAGCTCCTTGGCGGCGGTCCCCGGCGTCAGGAATTCGGGATGTTCGCGGGCCACGGCATAGAAGACGTCGAACACGCTCAGGGTCGGCACCAGGTACGTGCCGTGCGCCTTCATCAGGGCGAGGGCCTCGGGCGTGGCAAAGGATCCGTGCTCGATGGAATCCACCCCGGCCTTCACGGCCGCTTCGATGGCGGCGGCAGGGTACACGTGCGCGGCCACGCGCAGGCCGAGCGAGTGGGCGGTCTCGACCGCGGCGCGCATCTCGTCGTCGGTCATGAGCTGCTGCCGCGGATCGTCACCGGTCGAGGCGATGCCGCCGGACGGCATGAGCTTGATGAGGTCCGCGCCGCGGCGCCGGTGCTCGCGGACGCGGTAGCGCGCCGCCTCCGGGCTGTCGACAATCCCGTTGGCCCAGTCGCGGTGCGAGAGCGCCGGATCCATGCCGTTGCGCGCGTCGCCATGCCCTCCGGTCGGACCCAGGGGCTCGAGCGAGACCCAGAGGCGCGGGCCCGGCACCTGTCCGGCGTTGATGGCGTGGCGGAGCGCCACGGTGTCGTCGCCGCCGCCGACGTCGCGCCCGCCCGTGAATCCCTGCTGGAGCAGGGCGCGGGCAAACACCGCGCCATCAAAGGCCCGGTCGATGTCGGTATGGGTCAGGCGTGCCTCGAGTTCGTTGGTGCGGCCGGGCAGACGGCTCGAGATGTGGATGTGGCAGTCAATGAATCCGGGCATGACCGTCTGCCGCGTCAGATCGATCACCTCCGCGCCGGGCGGCCGCTGGTAGCCATCCAGCACCGCCGTGATGCGGTCATCGTGGACCACGATGGTCACCTGGTGTCGCGCGACGGGATCAATGCCGTCGAGCAGGACGCCAGCCTGGACCGCGAGGTCGCGCGCCCCAGCCGGGGCGAGGCCGCCAAGGGTGAAGAGGACGGAAAACAGCAGGCGGTTCATGCGGCGAGCGCAAGGTGCTGGGCGTCCAGGGTCAACGCCATAGCTCCGCCGCGTGCGGTTAGCCCTTCGTGACCGGCAGTTTGAAATTGAGAAGGCGGCTTAATACGCGCCATCGTCCGCGCGAACGGCGTCCGGCGCGTGGCAGGACACCCTGCTTTTCCCTCGGCAAACGGGCCTTGTGTCGCGGCTGCGGCGACCGGTCGGGGTGGTCAATGGATGCGCCGTGCTGACCGAACTGGCGTGATTGGACGACGTTGGGTTGACCTGCCTGGGGCGCGCTGGCATTCAGACTCCAGCGGTTCGCCGCTGCTTTCGTTATCCCTAACCCGCTTCATTTCACCATGAAAGACACCGAAGTCGATATCCCGAAGAAAACGCCGAAGGCGATCATCGCAATCATCACGCTCGTGCTGCTGGTATTCACCCTCGTGGTTGCTTGCTTCAGCATGAACAAGGCCCGGCTGCGCGCGATTTCCGCATCGCAGGCTGCGATCGACCGCGCCAAGGCGGATGTGGCTGCCGCCAATCAGGACCTCGACGCTCAGAAGGCCGAGAACATCGCGCTCCGCAAGCAGGTCGGCGAAGCCAAGATCGCGTACGCGAAGCTCCAGCGCGACCTCGAGGATGCCAAGATGTCGGTGCCGATTCTCCAGGGCCAGATCGCCGACGCGCGCGCCGCCACCTCGGCGGTCGAGTCGAAGCTGTCCGAGGCCAACGCCCGCTACGGCGAGATTCTCGTCCAGAACGAGGAGGCCAAGGCCGCGGCCGAGGCCTCCAAGGCCCAGCTCGAAGACGCCCGCGCCAACATCGTGTCCCTCCAGAAGGACATCGAAAATCTCAACAAGTATGCGGCCAAGCTCGAGCAGCGCGCCGCCCGCGCCGAGTCCGAGGTCGCGACCCTCAAGCGCAACAAGTGACGTCGCAAGTCCTCCTGCGGTCCGCCGCCCGGCGGGCCGAGGGGAGCGAATGCGCGGTTGCCTCCCTCGTTTCCCCGCCTGGGCCGGCCGGCCCACGGGGGGCAGGGCGATGCCGGACGCGGGTCGGGTGATGTCCCGCGCTGTGGTTTCGCCTCTGAAGGTTCATCATTTACGCGGCGGTGCGGAGGGACTTTGCTGGGCGGGCTCGTTCCGCCATGGCTGAGAACATTCCCTATTTCCAGGTCGCCCTCAACTTGCCGCATGCGGGCCGCGTCGCCCGCCGCATCCTCCTGCTGCTGCCGCACCAGGATTCTTCCGCCGATCCGCTGCGCAACACGGCGCTGAGCCTGGAGACGCTGCTGGCGCCTTACCTTGAGCTGGACGACAACCCGGGCGGCACGGTGGCGCAGAAGGTGCGCGAGCAGGCCGCGGTCCTCGGGCGGAAGCTCGTCGACCAGATCGAGCAACAGAAGGTCGGACACGACCGCCTCGGCCAGTGCGTCCGCAATCTCTTCGAGTGCCTGGAGCTGGGCCAGGAGGGCGCGGTCATCTCGCTCCGCGCCGGCGAGAACCCGAAGTCGTTCCAACGTCCATGCTAGCCCGGCGGATCCTCGGGCGGGCAAATCAGCCGGGCGCACGGCGCCCGCCCTCGCACCCTGACTTGCCATGCAGATCCTGAACATCCTCGCACCGGTCTTCCTGATGATCGGGCTGGGGGCCTGGCTGCAGCGCAGCGGGTTTGTCTCGCCTGATTTTCTGAAGGAAGCGAACCGCGTCACCTACTGGCTCGGCCTGCCGGCCTTGGTGTTTTCCCAGCTGGCCTCGTCGGTGCACGAGCTGGGCGGCGCGCAGCGGGTGCTGGTCGTGATGTTCGCGGCCACGGGATTGTCGATCGCGGCCGGCTATCTCGGTGCCGTGCTGCTGCGCGTGCCGGGTGGGGTGGTCGGCACGTTCGTGCAGGCTTCCTTCCGCGGGAACCTGGCGTTTGTCGGACTTCCGATCATCTACTCTTTTCCCGACCAACCGGTCGCGTCCGGCGTGTCGCTGCGCACGGCGGCGATCGTCACGGTCGCCCCGATGATGGTGTTCTACAACGTGGCCGGGGTGGTCGTCCTGCTGGTCAGCCAGCACCGTTTTGGTTGGGCCATGCTCAAGCCGCTCGTGCGCCAGCTGGCCACCAATCCGCCGCTGCTGGCGACGGTCGCCGGCCTGACCTTCGCGTTTGCCGGCTGGTCGCTGCTGCCGGCCCTGGACAAGACATTCACCGCGCTCGGCGAAATGGCGCTGCCCCTCGGCCTGCTCGGGGTCGGCGGCTCCCTGGCCCTCGCCTCGGCCGGCAAGGGATGGCGGCTGCCGTTCTCCTGCGCCGTGATCAAGACCCTGGTCACCCCGCTGCTCGGCTGGGCGGTGGCCGCCGCGTGCGGCCTGGCGGGACTGGAGCTGAAGACGGTGCTGATCCTCCTGGCGTGCCCGACGGCCGTCGTCTCGTACACCATCGCGCTTGAGCTGAAGGGCGACGGCAATCTCGCGTCCGGGGCCATCGTGGCAAGCGTGCTCACGTCGCTGGTCTCGCTCGCCCTGGTGATCGCGCTCGCCTAGCCGGCGCGGCGCTCTGCCGCGCGCCATTAGGGTCCTTTGCCGGAACCACAAGATATGCGCCAACCGCGGTGTGGACAGCGCGCGGGCCGTTCCGCAGAGTGGCCGGCATGAAGACCCGCATCGGGATCCTGACAGGTGGCGGCGACTGCCCCGGCTTGAACGCGGTCATCCGCGCAGTGGTGAAGTCGGCCGCCAAGCGCGGCTGGGACACGCTCGGCATCTATGGCGGGTTCGAGGGGCTAATGCGCCCGACGCGGGCGAAGCCGCTCGACTACACCCAGATGGACGGTCTCCTGTACCTCGGCGGCACCATCCTGGGCACGTCGAACAAGGGCCGCTTCTCGGCGAAGGCAGGCCACGGCGAGGGCCGCCAGATCGACCCGGCCATCCTCGCGGAGGCTCGCGCGGGCTTCGAGGAGCTGGGTCTCCGCGCGCTCGTGGTGGTGGGCGGTGATGGCTCGCTCAGCATCGCGCAGCAGTGCCTTGAGGCGGGTATCCGGGTCGTCGGCGTCCCGAAGACGATCGACAACGACATCGCCGGCACGGTGGTCACATTCGGCTTCGACAGCGCCGTGGCGTTCGCCACGGACGCCCTCGACCGCCTGCGTTCAACGGCGCAAAGCCACGATCGTGTCATGATCGGCGAGGTGATGGGCCGGTATGCGGGCTGGATCGCGGCGCACGCCGGCATCGCGGGCGGCGCCGACGTCATCCTCATCCCCGAGATCCCGTTCAACTACGATTCCGTCTGCAAGGTCATCCGCGACCGCGAGGCGCTCGGGAAGCACTTCTCGCTCGTGGTCGTGGCGGAGGGGGCCCGGGAAAAGGGCCGGGATTTCGTCACGCTGGGCGAGGCCGGCGCCATCCGCGAGGCGCGGCTCGGCGGCATCGGGGCCGTCGTGGCCGACGAGATTGCCAAGCGCACCGGCAAGGAGACGCGGGTCTGCGTGATGGGCCACCTCCAGCGCGGCGGCGCCCCGACGACCTTCGACCGGCTGCTCTGCACGCGCTTTGGCGCCGGGGCCGTGCGCCTGATCGCGCAGGAGAAATACGGCTACATGGTCGCGCACCGGCCGCCGGACACCGAGGCCATCCCGATCATGGAGGCCGTTGGCCACCTGCGCACGGTGCCGCTCGACGGCGACATCATCCGCACTGCCCGCGAGCTCGGGATCGGATTCGGCGACTAGGGCAATCTTGGTCTAGGTCGACGCCACCGCGAACGCGGAGCCGATCCGGAGGACACGCAGCCAGCAGGGGGATTTGTGCTCCAGCTTGATCGGAGGTCACAGGCTCCGTGACCTCGGCGTTCCCAACGGGACGCTCTGAATCGAAGATGCCCTGACCCCGCGGTTACGCCTTCGGGCGGTTGGCGGCCGGGACGACCAGCACGGGACAACGGGCGCGCAGCAGCACGCCGTGCGTGGTGCTCCCGACCAGGAGGTCGTAGAACGCGGTATGACCGTGGGAGCCGAGCACGATGTAGTCGGCCTGGAGCGCCTCGGCCTGCTTGAGAATTTCCACCACCGGCGTGCCGCTCAACTGGACCGTGTCGACCGGGACGCCCTCCTCCTGGAGCTTCGCGGCCAGTCGCGCGAGCTGCTTGGCGGAGGCCTTCTCGCTCACGGCCGCGATCTCGCTGATGTTCTCGAGGTAGGGGGCATATTCGCTTGTGATGATGGGAGGCTGGGAGACGTTGAGGAGCGCCACGCGCGCGCCCTGGGACTTCGCCAGGGTCGCGGCGGCGGCAATGACCGGCTCGGTGACCGCTGAAAAGTCGATGGGGGTGAGGATCGTCTTCATGCCGACAGTTTATCACTTCCCGCCGCCGGAACCACTGCGCTTCTTGGCGTAGCCTGCGCGGATATTGCCCCCGCCGCAGGGCCGGTGGGAGGGCTTGCCCGGGCGAAAACCTCCGTTCGCTCGGTTTCCTCGTGTCCAAGCCATATTCTCCTGGCGCCGCGATTGCGGTTGCCCGTCGTGTCCGCCGGACATTCAGTTTTGGCATCTCGCATGCCGCCTCTTTCTCGTCGGGACATGATCAAGCAAACCGCCGTTGCGCTGGCCGGCACGGCGGCACTTCGGGCTGCCGCCGCGGACGCCGGACCGGCATCACGGGACCCGCGCCTGCCACTCATCTACATCGCCGACCTGTATCACCCGCCGCAGGATCCCGATGATCACATCGATCTGGCGACCCTGTGCGCGCTGCCGGAGTTCGACCTGCGTTGCGTGCTGCTCGATTGCTCGCGCAAGTTTCTCGTGCCCTCGCCGGAGGGCTGGGACGTCGCCCGTGATCCGGGATTCGTCCCGGTGGCGCAGCTGGCCTATCTGCTCGGGCGCACGATCCCGGCGGCCGTGGGGCCGAGCGAACCGTTGCGGTCGTCGACCGACACCGCGGAGGACCGTCCCGCGACCGAGCAGGCCGCCGTTCGCCTGCTGCTTGAAACGCTCGCGGCTAGCCCGGTACCGGTGACCTTCGCGCTCACCGGTTCGGCCCGGATCCTGACGGCGGCGTTCAATCGCGCCCCGGCGCTGGTCCGCGCCAAGACCCGGAGGGTGCTGCTGAACGCCGGGGCGACGGGCGGGCCGAAGCGCGAGTGGAACGTCATGCTCGACACCGCGGCGTACGTCGGGCTGTGGCGCAGCGGCCTGCCGATCGACTGGTACCCGTGTGCCACCGAGACCGGGGCATTCAACCCGAGCCACGAGCGCGGCACCCACTGGCGCTCCACTCACGCGGAACTCTTCCGCGGAGTGGCCGCGCCCGTCTCGGCCTGGTTCGCCTACGCACTCGGCGGCAGCGGGCGGGGCGACATCATCCAGGCGCTTTCCGGCGGACCGGCGGGCGACGGCGTGTGGAGTCACGCGCTGGTGGGCCCGCGCAATCTCTGGTCCACGATCTCGCTGGTCCAGGCGGCCGGGCGGCAGCTTGCGCGCACGACCGAGGGTTGGCGGTTTGTGCCGGCGACAACCAGCCAGGGCCTCGAAGTCTGGCCGATGCGTCTCGACCCGATCACGGCGAGCACCGACGAGATGGGAACCATGACCTGGCAGCTCGCGTCGGACGGGCCCTCGCCGCGGCTGTTCGGGCGGGAGGCCAAGGGTGATTTCGGCGCCGCCATGACCGGGGCGCTCAACGGCCTGCTGCGCGAGCTGCACGCCTGAGCGCGCCGCGGACGCCGGCGTCGAAGGTCGCCAGGTCGAAGGTCGAACGTGGGGGCGGGCAGGTAGCCGACCTTCGACTTTCGACCTGTAACCTTCGACTGCGCGCTCAGGCGTCGTAGGTGGCGCGCAGCTCGGCGTCCGTGGCGCGCAGGCGCAGCGCGAGGGTGCGGGCGAGGCGCGCGAAGACCTTCACGCCGACCACCGGGTGGGCGTGCGACATCTCGTCGAAGCGGTGGCGGGAGATCACGTAGAGCTCGACCGGGGTCGTGGCGACCGCGTTGGCCGAGCGCTGGCCGCGGTCAAGGAAGGCGATTTCGCCGAAGAAATTGCCGCGGCCGAAGGAGGCGATGTTGTGATAAGTCCCGCCGCGGAGCGGCAGGGAAACCCGGACGATGCCGCTGCGGACCAGGTACAGCTCGTCGGCGACCTGCCCGGTGGTGAAGATGACCTCGCCGGCGGCGCAGCTTCGCGCCACCGCGCACGACGCCAGGGCCGCGAGCATGTGGTCGGCGTCGAATTGCCGGCACAGGTCGAACTCCGCGAGTTCCAGGGGCCGTTCCGCCTGGTTCCGGTTGGGCAACTTGTCATCCAGGATCCGGTCCTCGGTCCACTGCAGCGCGTCGTCCAGGGTCTCGAACCGCCGGGCGGCGTGGTCGCCGCCCAGCACGCCGACCTGCGCGATGTACTCCTGGAGGTCCCGCCGCGGCGGGAGGCGGCTGAACACGAGGCAGCCGCCCCGCTCCTCGAGGCTGGCCTCGAACTGGCGGAAGAGGTGCGCGGCGGTGTAGTCCATGGCGGTCACCCGCCGAAGGTCGAGGATGAGATAACGCGCGGACTTCAGGTCGCGCTCCAGCTCGTTGCGGAGCTGGTCGGTGGTGCCGAAGAACAGGCTGCCCTGCAGCTCGCACACGACCGTCAGCGCCCCGTGCTCCTGCAGGACGGCCTGCTCCGCCGCCACCCGGTGCTGGGTGGAGGTGATCGCGCCGCCCAGCACCTTGCGCCGCACGACGGAGCCGTGGATCTGCTCGCGGATGAAGAGGAGCATCGAGAGCGCGACGCCGGCGCCAGCCGCGGCGATCAGGTTCGCGGCCACCGCGACGACCACCACCGTGGCGATGACTGCGAAGTCGAGCATCGTGGACCGCTGCCGCAGCAGGGCGAACGAGTGCCAGTCAACCATCCGCAGGGCCACGACGATCAGGATGCCGGCAAGCGCGGCGACCGGGACCCAGGCAATTAGCTGGCCCAGCACCAGCGCCGCGAGCAGCACGAAAAGGGCCTCGATCATGCCGGAGAGTCGCGTGCGGCCGCCGCTGTCCACGCACACGAGGGTGGCGCCCATCATCCCGGCTCCGGGCATCCCGCCAAAGCACGCGGACACGAGGTTGCCGGCGCCCTGCCCGAGCAGGGTGCGGTTGGAGTCGTGCCGGCTGCGCGTCAGGGTGTCGACCACCACGCAGGTCTTCAGCGTGTCGACGGAAAGCAGGACCGACAGCGTGATCGCCGGCACGACCAGCATCCGGAGGTCGGGAAGATGCAGCCCGGCCAGCGCGGGCAGCACGCCGAGGAGGCCCGCGAACACGCCGCCTTCGCCGCCCAGCGGGCCGATCACGAGCGGATTCTGGGTCACCTGGCGCAGCTCGGGTCGCGCCGCGGCGAGGGCGAAGTAGGCGACCAGCCCGGCCGCCAGGCCGAGGATCGTGGCCGGCACGGCCTTCGTGAGCTTCGGACCGAGGAGCATGCCGAAGATCGTGACCGCGCCCACCACCAGGGCAGCCGTCTGCCAGTGGCCCGGCACGAAGATGTCGGCGGCCTTGGTCCCGAGGAATTTCGGCACCTGGCTGATGAAGATGAGCACGCCGACGCCGCTGAGATAGCCGGAGACGACCGGGTAGGGGATGTACTTGATGAGCTTCCCGCCGCCAAGCAGGCCGTAGACGAGCTGGAGCGCGCCGGACAGCAGGGCGAGCAGCGCCAGCAGGGCGATCACCCGCTCCGGGGACACCGGTTCGCCGGCGGTCGCCAGCAGCCCGCCTGCCAGGGCCGCGAGCACCGCGCCGGCCGGGGCGCACGGGGCGGAGATCAGGCGCGGGGCGCCGCCCATGGCCGAGGCGACGAGCCCCAGCACGATCGCACCGACGATTCCGGTGCGCACGCCCTGGGCGACGTAGGCCGGCCCGAGCAGCGCGTAGACCGAGACGCCGTAGGCAATCGAAGACGGCAGCGCGACCAGCATCGCCGCGAACCCGCCCCAGATCTCGCCGATCCAGCCGGAGCGTGAGGGCGGGGAGGACGGGGCCGCAGGGGTCGGCATGGGGGGCACGATGGCAGGCCGCGCGGGAAAGCGCGACCCCGGAATTCAGCGGCCGCGGGAATCAGAGGGAATCCTCGAGTCGCTGCACGATGGTCTCGAGAATCTGGACGCGGGCAAACCGCTTGTCGTTGCCGGCCACCAGGGTCCAGGGAGCGAACTCGGTGCTGCACTTCGCCACCATGTCCTCGACCGCGTTGAGGTAGTCGGGCCACTTCGCCCGGTTGCGCCAGTCCTCCTCGGTGATCTTGTACTGCTTGTAGTCCACGGTCTGCCGTTCCTTGAAGCGCCGGAGCTGCTCCTGGGGACTGATGTGCAGCCAGAATTTCCCCACGATGATGCCGTGGTCCGCGAGCTGTTCCTCGAAGTCGACGATCTCGCCGTATGCCCGGCCCCACTGGTCGGGTCGGGCGAATCCCTCGACCCGCTCGACGAGCACGCGGCCGTACCACGAGCGGTCAAACAGCGTGTTCTGCCCGGCGCGCGGCAGATGCCGCCAGAAGCGCCACAAGTAGTGCTGGGCCCGCTCCTCGTCGGTCGGCGCGGCGATCCCGACGACCTGGTAAAGGCGCGGATCCATCGCCTGGGTGACGCGCCGGATCGCACTGCCCTTGCCGGCGGCGTCCCAGCCCTCGAACACGAGCACCATCGACCGCCCTTTTTCATGCGCCGCCCAGGCCAGTTTCGCGAGCCGGGTCTGCGCGCGCTCCAGCGCCCGGGCGTATTCGGCCGGCGTCAGCTTCCGCGTGAGGTCGACCTTCGCGAGCACGGAGTCCTTCGCCGGCCTGGCCGCCGCCCGGCGCGGGGCGGCGGGTGCGGCCGCGGCGGGCGCCGCGGGCCGGGCGGCCGACTTGAGCCGCGCGGTCAGGGTGTCGAGCAGGATCCGGCCCGCGGCCAGCTCTCGGTAGCGGCGGTCCGTCGCCTCGATGACATGCCAGGGCGCGGCCGGCGAGCCGGTGTGGCGGAGCGCGCGGGCGGAGACCTTCGTGAAACGGTCGTAGAGCTTGAAGTGTTTCCAGTCGTCCGGGGCGATGCGCCCGTCGCGCTCGAGCTTCTTCAGGCGCGCCTTCTGCGCAGCCTTGGGCAGGTGGAGCCAGAGCTTCACGATGACGGCCCCGTCGGCCGCGAGCATGTTCTCGAAGGCCACGATGCGATCGAGGCTGCGGTCGAACCGGCCCGACTTCATCTCGTGGAAGACGCGCCGGATGATGGGTTCGGAGTACCATGAGCCGAAGAGGATCCCGATTCGGCCGCGCGGCGGCAGCGCGCGCCAGAACCGCCAGTAGGAGGGACGCTCCCGCTCCTCGTCCGAGGTCGCCCAGAACGCGTGCGTGCTGACCCCGCGGGGGTCGAGCCACTCGTTGAGGCGGTGCACGAGGTCGCCCTTTCCGGCGCCGTCGGCGCCCGAGACGATCACGATCACCGGGAATTTCTGGGTGCGCAGCTGGAAGTGCGCCTGCAGGAGGCGCGAGCGGAGCTTGGGCAGGGCGGCGTCGTAGCGGGCCTGCGTGACCGAGTGACCGAGTTCAGCGGAGTCGAACATGGCGGGGTGGGGTTGCGGTGGACCGGACGCGGCCCGCGGCGGCGATCCGGCGCGGGCGGATGGAGGGAGGGCGGGGAGGATCAGGAGGCCGTGCCGGCGAGACTGCCGCCCCGGACGGCCGCGAGGCAGCGGGCCGTGATCTCCCCCAAGGCGCCCTCGCCGTCAACCTCGTGGAGCAGCCCGGCGCGACGATAGTAGGAGATCAGGGGCTCGGTCTGGGCGTGAAACGTCGCCAGGCGCGCGCGGATGGTGTTCGGGTTGTCGTCCGCCCGCTGGTACAGCGCCCCGCCGCAGGCGTCGCACACGCCGGGCTGGCGCGGCGGCCTGAACTCGAGGTGGTACGGGGCCTGGCACTCGCGGCAGATCATCCGGGCTGACAGTCGGCGGATGATCGCGTCGTCGGACACCTTGATGTGGATGACGTGGCCGATGCGCCGGTTGAGGCGCGCCGCCATCTCCATCAGGGCCGTCGCCTGCGGCAGCGTGCGCGGGAAACCGTCGAGGACGAAGCCGGCATGGGTGTCCGGGCGCGACAGGCGCTCCTCGACCATGGCCTCGGTGACGTCGTCGGGCACCAGCTCGCCCCGGTCCATGTAGGTGCGCGCCAGCCGGCCCAGCTCGGTGCTGTGCTTCAGGTTCTCGCGGAAAAGGTCGCCGGTTGCGATGTGGGGAATCTTGAGCTCGGCGCAGAGACGCTCGGCCTGGGTGCCCTTGCCGGAGCCGGGACCGCCGAGCAGGACCACGTCGAGGCTGGGCCGCGCGAGGTGCGGCGGCAGCTGCGAAAGGCGCTCGGTCGCAACGATGCCCGCCGCTTGGGTGCGGGTCGCGAAGGGCGCCTGGCCGTCCTCGAGGGCCGAGACGAACTCGGTCAGGCGGCCGCCCACCTCGGCGGTCGTGCCCTCGCCGTTGATGATCGCGAGATGGCCGCTGTCGACATAGTACTCGAGGAGCGGCCCGGTCGTGCGGTGGAACACCCGAAGCCGGTGCTCGACCAGCGCCGGGGTGTCGTCGGGCCGCGGCCGGAGGGCGCCGTGGCAGAGGTCGCAGATCCCGGCGACCTGGGGCGGATGGAGCGTGTGGTGCCAAGGGGCGTTGCACTGGCTGCAGATGAGCCGGCCCGAGAGCCGGCGGGTGATCTCCGGGTCGGAGGCGCGCAGGTAGATGACGGCGTCGAGCGGCAGGTTGAAGCGCTGCAGGAGCTGGTCGAGGAAGCGCGCCTGTTCCGCGGTGCGCGGGAAGCCGTCAAAGAGGATGCCCTGCCACGGGGGATGCTGCTCGCACCACTCCTCGATCATGGCGTCCACCACCTCGTCGGGCACCAGCTCGCCCTGCTCCATGTAGCGGCGCGCCAGGAGGCCGAGCGCGGTGCGGGAATTCAGGTGCTCGCGAAACAGCTCGCCGGTGGCAATGTGGTGGAGGTCGAAGCGCGCGCAGAGGTTCGCGGCGTGGGTGCCTTTGCCGACACCCGAGGGTCCGATGAGGGCCAAATTCATGGCGAGGGGGGGATGGGGTTGGGACCGATCCCGGCCGGGGCCGGCCGGGACGAGGGGGTGGGTAACCAGGAACGGCGCGTGGCCGCGCATCCGGCGCGCCACCGCCGGGACGGCGGAGGTGGACCTCGCACGATTCGATCTGAGTCGAGGCAGCTCGTGGGACGCAGTATCGCAGAAGCCCGGGGCGCCGGCTTCGCATTTCTTGGCAATTGTGGGGCGCGGGTTGGGCGCGCCGCGGTCACCACTCCGCGAACACCCGGTCCGCCACGAACCGCTGCACCGGCCGGAGCGGCGCCGACGCCGTCCGCAGCGCGCGGCCGCGGTAGAGGAGAAAGTCGTTCGGGCCGGGCGGCGCCGCCGGCTCGACCGCGAGCGCGGTGCTGGCGCGGAATCGCAGATGGTACGTCGCCGCGGCGGGCGTGCCGGCGTTCACGGTGTACGTCGCCGACGACTCGCGGATCGGGAAGGTGACCGTCACCAAGTCGCCCGGCTGCAGCCCGCGGACGACGAGGTGGCGGCCGACGCGCTCGGTCTCCAGCGGCCGGCCGGCCCGCTCGAACCGTGTGGCGGCCGGTTCGGCCCAGTGCGGGATGCGCACGGCGGCGCGCAGCGGCGCCTTCACCCTCAGGTCGACCCGGCCCTCGTACGGCAGGTGGCTGAGGACGTCGAGAGTCCGGCCGCTCCGGTTGAGGAGGAGGTTGACCGTCGCGGCGCCCGGCTCCTCGCGGAGCGCGCCTTCCCAGGCATAGTACAGCGCCTGGCTCGCATTGCCGGTGCAGCAGTGCATCACCCACGGGTCGGTGATCAGGCCGGGCTTGGTCAGGCCGAAGAAGACGCCGACGCTGCGGTTGACGACATCCTCCGTGCACTCGAACGGGGCGGGGTACTTTGGGCCGTCGGTGCGCTCGGGCTGCCGGGCGCAGAACTCCGCCAGCGCCGCCGCGTCGGTGAGCTGCTGCTCGGCGAGCTGGTTGCGGACGATGGCGTCGACGTCGTCCCAGTAGTCTCCGGCGCCGGCGTCGGTCAGCCGGATGGCGAGTCCCACGAGGTCGGCGAGCCCGCAGCCCTCGCAGGCGAGGCCCGGCGGGTGGGTGTTGATCCAGCCGAGGCGGCGCAGCCCCTGCGACCAGGTGAACTCGTAGGCGGCGCGCACGAACTCGATGGCGCGCTCGTCCTGGACGTTGAGCGCGTGGTACAGGATGCCGCGCAGCGCGATCGCGCGGGCGTGGAAGTGCAGTGGCCAATGCCCGTACGCCGCCCCTGCGCGGAAAGGCGCGTCGGGCCCGATCCGGCAACCGTCGGGCGCCGCGGGATCGAGGGCCAGCGTGCCGCCCCAGAACTTGGCCTGCATCGCGTAGCGCGCGACGCGGTCGGCGAGCTCGCGCGCGACCGGGTCGCCGGTGAGGCGATAGAACTGCGCCGCGGCGTAGATCTGGTGGCCCTGGAAGCAGGTGACGGAACCTTCGGGACCCTCGCGATCGCGGGTCGCCTCGGTCCGGTCGATCCAGCCCGAGCGCGGGTAGACGAAGCCGTCGTGCCACCCGCCCCGGTGGGGGTAGAAGGAATAGTCCTCGCGGTCGACGGCGATGCGGCGCAGGCCGCGGATGAGCGCCGCGCAGGCGGCGGTGGTGTCCGCGCCGTTGACCGCGCGCCACGCGGTGAGGGCGCGGGCCATGCGGGCGACGCCCCACACGCTGGCGAAGTCCTCGTCGCGGCCCTGGCCGTAGAGCTCGGCGCTGTTGTTGTAGATGTTCCGCCACGGCCGGGCGGGCGTGAAGCGGTCCCAGTAGAGCCCGTCGTCGATGCGGGACAGCAGTTCGGTGCGGTAGGCCTGCTCGAGGTCGGCGCGAAACTCCGAGCCCGTCATGAGCCGCAGGAGCGGCAGCGCCTCGGCGAGCTTGGGATCAAGCGGGATGTCGGCGGACCAGTGGCGCAGGAACGGCGTGCGCACATTGAAGTGCGCGAGGCCGTACATCGTCATCAGCGCTGGATCGAGCGTGTTGAGCATCCCGCGGATCGCGAGCTCGGCGCGGTCGGCGAGATCGAGCGTGTCGGGAACCTCGAGCGGCTGCAGCCGGCCGGGCGGGATGACGGGGGACGAGGCCACGGACCCAGCCAACCGCAGATCCCTGCTGGACGGAACCAGATTCTGCGGGCTCGGCCGGGGTGGGACCGTTGAAGGTTGAAAGTCGACGGTCGAAAGTGGTGCGGTCCCGGACCCGCCCATGCGGCAGGTCCAGCGGCCCTTCAACTTTCAACCTTCAACTTCCCGCCCCCCGCTCAGGCCGCCGTGCTGCCGTGGAGATTCGTGCGCCAGACGGTCGGGCTCTCGCCCACAATGCGGCGGAAGACCCGGTTGAACTGGGAGAGCGACTGGAAGCCGGCCTCGAACGCCGCCTCGCTGATCGTCTTCTGCGGGTTCTGCAGGAGGTTCTTCACCTTCTCGATCCGGAGGTGGGCGAGGTAGTCGGTGAACGTGAGGCCCGTGGCCTGCCGGAACATCTTGCAGAAATAGAATGCGCTCGTGTTCACGGCCTTCGCGGCCTGGACGAGGCTGACCTCCTCCGTCTGGTGCTCCATGATGTAGAGCTTGGCCTTCGTGATCATGGGCGCCTCCGCCTGCTCCTTCATCACCGTCAGCTGGGTGCTAATCTCCGCCAGGTGCTTCGCGAAGATCGTGAGCAGCCGCAGCACCGCCTCATACTGGGTCCGGTCGAGCACGCGGGTCTGGAAATAGGCTTCCTCCAGCTTCTTCACGTCAACGTCCATGCCGAACTTAAGCAGGTCGCGGGTCACCTTCCTGAACTCGCGCTGGTTCGGCTGGTGCAGGAGCACGCCGCCGGTCTGGAGGAACGCGATGACATTGTCGCCGACCCGCACCGGGACCGCCGAGTCGCACAGCCCGGCGAAGCATTTCAGGGTCTGCGGCTCGAGGCGGGCCTCCTGCTCCACGCGGGCCTGGAGTTCGAGGCAGGAGGCGCAGGACTTGTTGGTCCGGGCCAACAGGGCGCAGAACGGCGATTCGTGGGGCTTGCCGTGCAGAGGCAGTTCGAGCGAATTCACCGCGCGCAGCGCGAGGGGCAGCGAAAAGGTGTCCGAAAAGGCCTTGGTGTAGTCGCGGAAGATCTGGCTCGCCTTCAGGCTCGCCACCAGTTCCTCCGCCGGCCGGTGCGGTTGCTCGGATTGGTCCACGGGGACAAGAAATGCGCAGCCCGCGGCGACTTTCAACTTCCATTGGTGGAATCGGATCGGCCAGTCCGCTGCCTCGGTCCCGTATTGAATAACCACGAAGAGCGCGAAGCGCACGAAGACCAAGCTATTAGCCGAATCCGACGCCTCGCTGCCCGGGCGGCTAGAGCGGATTCAACAATGGTATAGCCGCAAAGATGGGCAAAAGGCGCAAAACATTCCGAATCGAGCTCCAGCGGCAGAGGGATCGTTTATCTCGGGCTATTGCCTACGTAGGGCGCAGCGCTGTGGCGACGAATTCATGCGCTTTTTGCGCACCTTTGCGGCTACAAGTTTTGATAGAATGCTCAAGCTTGGGTGCGTTGGCGGGATTGACCGGGCGGGCTACCCGGCGGCGGCCCGGTACATCGCGATGATCTTGGCCGGAGGGATGTCGGCGAGGAGGTTGTGGATGTTCGCGAACACGTACCCGCCGCCGTCGCCCAGGATGCGCACGTTGCGGGCGACCTCCCGCTCAACGTCCGCGACCGAGCCGAGCGGGAGCGTGTGCTGGGAGTCGACGCCGCCGCCCCAGAGCGCCATTCGGCCGCGGACCTTCTCCTTCCACTGCGCCGGCGAGTGGCCGCCGGCGGGCCACTGCACGGGATTGAGGATGTCGGTGCCGCTGGCGACGATCAGGTCGAGGATGTCGTAGAGCGCGCCGCACGAGTGCAGGAAAGTCTTCGCCTGCGGCGCGAGGCGGTGAAGCTCGGCGTTGTGGCGCAGGCGATAGGGCAGAAAGAGCTCACGGAACGTCGCCGGCGAAGCCATCAGCGAGCCCTGGTTCCCCCAGTCGTCCGCGTCCGTGCCGATGATGTCGATGCAGTCCCGGATCTCGGGCAGCAGCGCGCGGGCGTTGCGGAGGGCGTACTCGAGATGGAGATCGTGCAGCTCGTGCACAAAGTCCGGGTCCTCCAGGCAGAGCACCGGGAACACCGCGAGCCCGCCGTAGCCGTGGATGCAGAGGCCCATGTTCAGCTGGCCCCAGAAGAACACCGCTCGATCCGTGCTGTCGCGCACGCGGCGGCAGGTGTCGCGGAGCGAACGGATCTGCTCGTCGCGCAGCAAGCCGCGCTCGAGGGCGGATTGCACATCCCGCAGGTCGGGACGCGGCAGCTCGCCGTCGAGGATGAGCGGCTGGCCGGCATGCTCGTCGTTGAAGACATAGGCCCCGACCGGCATGCGCGCCGTGCCGCCCTGCGTGACGGTGCCGTCGGGCAGCGCGCGGTAGTCCGCCGGATTGCGCACCTGCGCGCCCGGAATCCGGCCGTTGAACGAATACGGGAACCACTCGCCCGACGGCTCATAGGCGTTCGTCAGGCCGTCGCCCTCGACCACCACGACGTCGCAGCCCAGCGCATCGAGCACGTCGGCGTGCGGCAGCGCCAGCATCTGCGCGGTGTCGTGGACCCGTGTCGGCTTGACCGGCAGGCGCAGGGCCGCGCGGAGGGACTGGTAGGCGAACGCCGAGACGCCGGTGGAACGCATGCCGCCCAAGTCGCGGGGCAGGCGATCGACGGGCTGGAAATTGAGGGCGGCCAGGACCCGCTCGCGCGAAGTCATTGCTCCGGGAAGGTTCGGAGGTCCGAAGCCAAGGGCGGCGCGAAACGACTAGGCGGCGATGACCGTCTCATCGCGGTGCTCGCGGCGCACCGGGCGCGACTCGGGACGTCCATAATGAAAGCCGTCGGTGTCCTCGTACGCAGCCACCGCCTTGCGGGCACTGGTCCACACCAGCACCAGGCTGCCGAGGGCCACAAACGCACCGGCAAACAACAGGGTCGAGATCATGGCGGGTAGGGGTTGAGGGTTCTGCGGTAGAGTGCGCGGCCAGTATGCTCCCGCGCGCGCGTCCCAGCTACGCGGTGCTTGGCGGAGACAGCGCATTTCTTGTCATGCGCCCGCGGCATGAGCCCGAAAGTCCCGAGCTATCCGAGCGGCGCCGATCGCTTGCCGCGGTCTGGCGCCCATGCCGTCACGTAATCTTTACCCTGCTTCTGTCTAATTTTTGCAGTAGGGCATTGCAATCAACCGGAGATATTTGTGGCGTAGGCGGCAACTAACTTGCGCCAGCAAAGGAAAAGTCCCCTTCGGTTCGGTCTTGCCGGACGGAAGCTCCTGAGCACGGGCTCGACCGGTCCTCAGGCCGGGAGCCAGGCGCGGCCCGCGAACGCGGGTGCACCCCAGAACCCAACCTGACCGTTACCATGAAGTCCCTCCGGCTCTGCTTTGCCCTGACGATGATGTTTGCGACCGCTGTCGTCAGCGTCGCCACCATCGGCACGGCGTACCAGATGCAGCTCGGCAATCCGAGCAGCGCCACCACCACCACGACCAATCACGATCACTACCTGATCCAGCGCGACCAGTACGCGATGGATTACAGCGACGCGAACGGCGAACCCAACTGGGTCAGCTGGGACCTCACGATCGACGACGTCGGCTCAAGCGGCCGGTCCAATTTCATCCAGGACACGACGCTGCCGGCGGGTTTCTATCAGGTGCTCACCACCGACTATTCGGGCTCCGGCTATGATCGCGGGCACATGTGCCCGTCGGCTGACCGCACGGTGACCGTCGCGGACAACCAGATCGTCTTCTACATGTCCAACATGATCCCGCAGGCCCCGGACAACAACCAGGGCGTGTGGGCCAACTTCGAGTCCTACTGCCGTTCGCTCGCCAGCGCAGGCAACGAGGTGCTCATCACCTGTGGCCCGAGCAGCTTCAGCGGATCGCGCCTGCCGAGCGGCGCTGCGGCGATCCCCGGCTATGTCTGGAAGATTGTCGTGGTCGTGCCGAACGGACCTGGCATGGCGATCGACCGCATCACCACCGGCACCCGGGTCATCGCCGTCAAGATCCCGAACATTGCCGGCGTGCGCAGCGACCCGTGGCAGAACTACATCACGACGGTTGCGCAGATCGAGGCCGACACCGGCTTCACCTTCTTTACCAACCTCCCGCCGGCCGTGGCCAGCGTGCTCCGCAACGTCGTGGACAGCGATTCGCCGATCGACGTGCCGGTGATCACCACCCAGCCGACCAGCCAGACCACCGTCGTCGGCGGCAGCGCGACGTTCACGGTCGCGGCCACCGGCACCGCGCCGCTGGCCTACCAATGGTTCAAGGATGACGTTGCCGTGGATGGCGCCACGTCCGCGAGCCTCGCCCTTAACAACGTCCAGGCCGCCGACGTCGGGCAGTACGACGTGGTCGTCAGCAACGCCTCCGGCTCGGTCACCAGCAACGCCGCCTCGCTCATCGTCACCGGCATCGCGCCGACCATCGTGACACAGCCAAGCTCGGTGACGGTCAATGCCGGGACCAACGTCACGCTGGCGGTCACCGCGAGCGGTTCCCCGACGCTCAACTACCAGTGGCGCAAGGACGGCTCCGACCTGCCGGGCGCCACCAGCAGCGCGCTGGTGATCCTTGATGCGCAGGCGGGCAACGGCGGCATCTACGACGTGCGGGTCTGGAACTCCGTCAACACCGCCTACAGCGCGCAGGCGTCGGTGGTCGTGAATCCGGCGGCTCCCACCATCAGCACTCAACCCGCGAACCAGACCGTGCCGGTGAACGGCAATGTCACCTTCTCCGTCGTCGCGACCGGCACCGAGCCGCTGACGTACCAGTGGCAGAAGGGCGGCTCCGACATCGGCGGGGCGAATGGCCCGAGCCTCACGCTCACCGGCGTGACCAGCGCCGCCCAGGGCGATTACCAGGTGGTGATCACCAACTCGGTCAGCACGGTCACCTCGAATCCGGCCAGTTTGGTCGTCACCGAGGCCACCCCCAGCACGATCTATTGGAACTTTGGCGCCGGCTCCGCGAACGCCGCCCCGACCAGCGGGCTGCCGGCGGATGTCACGGGCGGCACGGTCACCCAGGGCAACAACAACGGCACCACAACGCTGCTGACCACCACGTCGGCGTCCGGCTCATACACCGGAGCGTCCGGCGGCTACAATGCCGGCGCCGCCGCCCGCATCGGCTCCCTGAACACGGGTGCGAGCGGTTCCGCCTACTTCGAGTTCACGCTCACTCCGAACGCCGGCAAGAGCCTGCAAGTCACGGGCATCACGTTCGGCTCGCGCAGCACGAGCACCGGTCCGCAGGCCTACACGATTCTCGCCAGCTACGACTCGACCGTCCTCCAGTCGGTCGGCTCGGGCACGCTCCCCAACAACAGCGCCTGGGTCTACTACAGCCCGGCCTTCACGACCGTCACGGCCGGCGACGGCTCGCCGGTGACCTTCCGCATCTACGGCTACAACGGCGCCGGCTCCGCGGTCGCCGGCACGGCCAACTGGCGCATCGACGACCTCAAGGTCACAGTCGCCACGCTCGCCAGCCCGGTGACCGGGGTCCCGCCGACTCTTACGTCGACCACTCCCGTCAATGGCGCGACCGACGTCTCGGCCTCGAGTCCCATCACGCTCACCTTCAGTGCGCCCGTTACCGTGACCGGACCGTGGTTCACCATCACGAGCGCCTCGATGGGCACGATGGCGGCGACCGTCACCGGCGGTCCGAGCACCTTCACGCTCACGACGCCGATCAGCTTCGCGAACAGCGACACGGTGACCGTGAACGTGCTCGCCGCCCAGATCGTGGACAAGGCCACGGGGACCGCCCATCCGGCGGCCAACACGACCTTCAGCTTCACCACGGCCGCCTCCTCGGCGCCGGTGGCGCCAAGCATCCTGACCCAGCCGACTCCGGTGTCGGCGATCGTCGGGGACAACGTGACTTTCACGGTCGCGCCCGCCGGCACCGCGCCATTCAGCTATGCTTGGCGGAAGAACGGCGCGCCGATTTCGGGCAATTCGTCCGCCTTCACCGCCACGCTCTCGCTCCCGGGGGTCACCCTTTCGGACCAGGGCGGCTATGACTGCGTCGTCACCAATGTCGCGGGCAACATCATCAGCAACTCCGCGGCGCTCACGGTCACGGCCCTGCCGCCGACGATCACGACTCAGCCGGCCAGCCAGACCGCCACGCTCGGCGGCTCGGCCACGTTCACGGTCGGCGTTGCCGGTACGGCGCCGTTCGCCTACCAATGGTCGCGGAACGACGTCCCGCTGGATGACGGCGCCGGCATCAGCGGCGCCCACGGCGCGACGCTCCTGCTCTCGCCGGTCGCGGCCGCGCAGGCGGGCGCGTACAAGGTCACTGTCACGAACAGCGTGACGTCGGTCACGAGCAACGCGGCCACGCTGGCGGTGGCCACCTCGGCGGCCAGCACCATCAAGTGGAACTTCACCACGGCGGCGCCCAGCAGCGGGCTTCCGGCCGACCTCACCGACGGGGTGGTGAGCCAGGGCAACAACAACGGCACGACGGCGCTGCTCACCGCCGTCTCGGTCTCGTCCGGCTACACCGGCGCGACCGCCGGCAACAATGCCGGCGCCGCCGCCCGGATCGGCGCGCTCAACCGGAACGCCGGCGGCTCGGCCTATTTCGAGTTCACGCTGCGGCCCGGCGCCGCGGCCCAGCTGGTCGTCAGCGCGCTCAGCTTCGGCACCCGCAGCACCGGCACCGGCCCGCAGGCCTTCGCGCTCTACAGCAGCGCCGACGGCTTCGCGGCAGCCGTTGCGACCGGGACGCTCGCGAACAACACCGCGTGGTCCCTGCAGACGCCGACGTTTGCCCCGATCACCGGCGGTGTCGGCGCCCCGGTCACGTTCCGCCTCTACGGCTATGCCGGCACGGGGTCGCCCACCGCCGGCACGGCGAACTGGCGCATTGACGACCTGGGTGTCACCGCCTGGACCCTCGCCACGCCTCCCGTGGTGGTGGCCACGTCCCCGGCCCCGGTGCCGGGCGGAGTCGCGGTGACCTCGCCGATCACGATCACCTTCAACCAGCCCGTGGCCGCCGCGGGCGCCTGGGTGTCGGTCACAAGCGGCTCCGGCCCGGTCGGGTTCACCGTCTCGGGCGGGCCGACGACGTTCACCCTCACGCCGTCGAATCCGCTGCCCTACAACGACACCATCACCGTCGCGGTGGCGGGCGCGCAGGTGACCGATGCGGTCAGCGGCTATTTCCCGATGGCCGCGGATTACACGTTTAGCTTCATGACCTCGCTGCCGCCGCCGCCGGTGATCACGACGCAGCCGACGGCCACGACCGCGACGGTCGGGGACACGGTCACCCTGACCGTGGCGGCCTACAGTCCCGTGCCGATGACGTACGAGTGGCAGAAGGACGGCGAGGCCATCACGGACAACCCGTCCGCGGCCACGCCCAGCCTGACGTTTGACTTTGTGCACACCGCGAACGCCGGTAGCTACGTGTGCCGCGTCAGCAACCTTGGCGGCACCACGCCAAGTGACACGGCCGCGCTCACGGTCAACAAGGCGGTGGCCACGGTCACCCTTGGACAGCTGGATGCCGTCTATTCCGGCGCGGCCAAGGCGGCGTCCGTGACGACGGCCCCGGCGGGCCTGGCCTGCGTGGTCACCTACGACGGTTCGCCCGCCGCCCCGGTCAACGCCGGCAGCTACGCGGTCCTCGCGACCGTCGACGACGTCGATTACCTCGGCTCGGCCAGCGGCACGCTCGTGATCCATCCGGCGCCGGCGGTGGTGGAGCTCTCGCACCTGTTCCAGGCCTACGACGGCACGCCGCGACCGGTGGACGTCTACACGTTCCCGACGGTGACCTATTCGGTCACCTACGACGGCGGCGCGACGGTCCCGGTGCTGCCGGGCAGCTACGACGTCGTGGCCACGGTGACTGACCCGAACTACGCGGGCTCCGCCACCGGCACCCTTCGCGTTGGGATCACGGCCCTCTCGGGTCGGGCTCCGGCGGTGAGCGGCACCGTGGAAGGTTCGGTGCAGGTGATCACGGCCGAGAGTTTCGCCCTCGCGGGCAACAGCACCATTGCGGGCGACCTCTTGCTCCCCGGCACGCCGACGGTGAAGCTCGGTGGCAAGGGTTCTTACGGCCTGCTGGTGGACAGCTCCGGCGCCGACACGCCGGCCGGCTACATCGTCAGCCTCAACGGCAACGCCGTGGTGGGCCGGGTCGTGCGCCACGTGAATCCGGGGCATCTCCCGGCCGTGGCGGCCCCGCCGGCGCCGGCCGGCACGCGGTCGGTGCAGATCACCCAGCCGGGCGGCAGCGCGGGCGACTTCGCCACGCTGCGCGACCTCACGCTGACGGGCGCGGCTGACCACGTGGCCGTGCCGGCGGGCCACTACGGCGCGTTCAAGGCGACGAGCGGCGGCTTCGTGCTTGGCGTCGAGGGCGCCACGGAGCCTTCCGTCTACAGCTTCGAAAGCCTCGCGCTGAATGGCGGCGCCGACCTCCAGGTCGCCGGCCCGGTGATCATCACGCTGCCGAACGGCGTCACGCTCAACGGCCCGGTGGGCAACGCGCAGCACCCGGAGTACCTCACGCTGCAGGCCGCGGCCGGGGACGTCACGATCAACAACACCGCCGTGGTGCACGGCACGGTGGTCGCGCCGAAGGGCGCCGTGACGCTCAACGCCAAGAGCCAGGTCCACGGCACGGTGGCCGCCGACCGGGTCGTCATCAACGGCGATGCGGTCCTGGCCCAGCCGGCGCCAGTGGCGCCGTAGCCGGACCGTAGGATG
>JAFEGX010000044.1 GCA_018239675.1 Verrucomicrobiota bacterium | reverse complement strand
CGGCACCTCAGCAAAATCACGGAGAAGATCCTATGAAAACCGAACAAATAAGAATCGAACCAACTCGCTTCCAACTTGAGCCCGTCGGCTCCGCGGCTCCGTTTGACGTCTCATATTACTGTTCTCCATTCAACATCCCCCACCACGTTGTCAGTCGATTCGACGACGCCACCGGTCAGGTGATTGTCGAATTCCAATATATCGACGACCGCGAGCCAACGGGGATCACAATCAGAGAACCCGGCCTTGAAGCATTCCTCGGGAAGAACAGCGATCGAATCGTCAAGATTCACGCTGCCGACACTCTCGTGCGTGATCGCGACAAGCTGTGCCAGGCCATTAATCGCCTGTTCGGCTTGCTTGACGATCGCCACGGCCGCGGAGCCGACAGCTACAGCATAGCACGGCAGGTTATCACTACCAACCAGGATCGCCTGCTTCATCCCGCCTAACTGGAGAGGCTCCCGAACAGACGATTCGCGTGAACTGGATGATGCTAGTGGCGACCGTGCGGCAGCACCGGAGGCGTTAGGGATCTGAGGTCATTCGCGGGCAGGGTGTCACTTTTCACCACGGAGGGAACGGAGATTTTCCGGACACGGAGCAAACGGAGATCGGGCCCCAGAAGAACCCATGCGGACCCAGCGTGTGGTTGTTGACAGGCCTGGCTCGAGCAACAGATCCAGATGACCTCCAGAGTCCGAGCGGACCTAGCTTTGCGCGCAGCGCAATGCGACGGTCCGCGAGGCGTCCTCCGATCTCGGTTTGCTCCGTGTCCGGAAAATCTCCGTTCCCTCCGTGGTAAAAGAACCCTCCGCTGCCGCCAATTGGGAAGTGTATTCCCGAAGAGGTTCTTGCGCCTTCTGCGCCTTCTTGCGGCCTAGTGGTTTGCGGCCGGACGTTCGCGGGCCTCGAAGTCGGCCCGGTCGATCCGGTAGATGACGCGCGGGGTGCCGTCGTCGGAGACGCCTTCCTCCTGGAAGACGCCGCCGATCTTCTCGACGGCTTTGCGGGAGCGGAGATTGTTCGGGCCGATCACGAAGATCACCCGCGGGAAATGGCGGAAGGCATGCAGCAGCATTAGGCGCTTCATCTCGCCGTTGTGACGGCCGCCCCAATGGGATCGCGCCAGAAACGTCCAGCCGATCTCCATCACGTCCTCCGCCCGCTGCTTGAAACTCGACGAGCCGATGACGGCTCCCGTCGCCCGATCTTTTGCAAGGAGACTCCCCGCCCATTCAATCCGCTCCGCGAATAATTTCTCGAAGACCTCGCGCTTGTAGCGGTCCCACTTTGGATGCTGCTCCCAAATCAACGGATCGCTCGCGACCGCGTACAGCGCCTCGAAATGCTCGGGCTCGAGCGGGATCAACTCGACCAGCTCCCCGCGCAGGGTCGGGCGGAATTCGAACTTCTCGGATGAGGTCATGCGGGACGGGAGTCGAAGGCTGCGTGAGTCGAAAGTCGAACGTCGAAGGTGACAGGTCGATTCTGCGGCGGGCGCAGAGCTGAAGGTCGCAGGTCGAAAGTGACAGGTCGAATCCGCGGCTACGCCGCAGTCCGCTGAAGTCCTGCCAGCTACCAACTACTAGCTACGAACTACCATTCATCTCAATCTCTTCGCGGTCTTCGCGTCCTTCGTGGTGAAACAAAACCCTGAAAATTCGTCCAAAAACGGGTTTGCTGTTCGTCGCGCGTGGTCGTCTTTCGCTGTCATGCCCCCGAGCGATCCCTCCACGCAACGCCAACTCGTCCGTCTTCCGCGCGCCGGCTCGGCCCGCGATCCCCTGCGCTGGTGGCGCGAGGCTCGGTTCGGCCTGTTCATCCACTGGGGACTCTACGCGATCCCCGCCGGACGCTGGAAGGGCAAGTCCGTCGGCGGGATCGGCGAGTGGATCATGTTCCGCGCCAAGATCCCGGTCGCGGTCTATTCGCAGCTCGCGAAGCGGTTTCACCCGAAGAAATTCAACGCCGCCGCGATCGTTCGGCTCGCGAAGGACGCCGGCCAGCGCTACCTCGTCATCACGGCCAAGCACCACGACGGCTTCGCGATGTATCACTCGCCGTCGAACCCGTACAATGTCGTCGACGCGACGCCGTGGCGACACGACCCGATGGTTGACCTCGCCCGCGAATGCCGGAAGCAGGGGGTGCGGCTGTGTTTCTATTACTCGCAGGACCTCGACTGGCATCACCCGGACGGCGCGTGGAACACCTGGGATTACGACGAGAAGAAAAAGAACACTGACCGCTACCTGCGCGAAAAGGTCTTTCCCCAGCTCCGCGAGCTGCTCACGAACTACGGGCCCGTCGGCCTGATCTGGTTCGACACGCCGCTCACGATCACCCGCGCGCAATCGGCGGCCATCCGGCGTTTCGTGAAGAAACTCCAGCCCGACTGCCTGGTCTCGGGCCGCATTGGTCACGGGCTCGGCGACTACGGCATTCCGCGCGACAACCAGATGCCGCCCGGCCGCGCCCGCGGCGATTGGGAAGTGTGCGCCACGCTCAACCACACCTGGGGCTTCCGCCGCGACGATCACCAGTGGAAGCCCGCCGGCCTCCTCATCCAGACCCTGGTCGAGTCCGCCTCCAAGAACTCGAACTACCTGCTCAACATCGGCCCCGACGCGCTGGGCCGTGTGCCAGGACCGAGCGCCGCCCGCCTGCGCGCGATGGGCCGGTGGTTGAAGGCCAACGGCGAGTCAATCTACGGCGCGGGACCGTCGCCGTTCGCCCATGATTTCTCGTGGGGTCGCATGACCACAAAGGGCCGCACGGTGTACCTGCACTTCTTCACGAAGCCGGCGAAGCAGTTCGAGCTGCGCGGCCTCAAAACCCGCGTGCGCTCCGCCTCGCCGCTGCTTGCACGCGGCACCAAGCTCGCCGTCCAACAGTCGCTCGACGCGGCCACAGGGATGCCGGTCCTGCGAATCGACACTTCGAAGCTGCGCTATGTCGCGCCCGTGACGGTCGTGGCGCTAAAGTTGGCCGCCTCACCAGAGGTCGTGGCCGGACCGATCCAGGAGCCGGACGGCTCGGTCACGCTCCTCTCGGCCGAGGCGGCGGTGAAGCCGGCGAAGGCCGAGCTCGGCGTCACGCCGCTGGGATTCACGGTGAAATGGAACCGCACGGGCGACTGGCTCGAGTGGAATGCCGCCGTGCTCACGCCCGGGAAATACCAGGTGGAAGTTGTCACGACGCACCAGCACCTCGAGAAATGGAGCGGCGGTCACACCGCGCGCATCGACGCCGCGGGCCAGACCCTGCGGGGCAAGCTCACGCGCGACGCCGAGATCCCGTACACGCAGGCCGCCTATTTCCCGCGCATCGCGACGAAACTCGGCCGACTGCGCGTGGACCACGCGGGGCCGTTGACAGTGAAGCTCCACCTCGACCACATCCTTCCGCCGCCGAAGCTCAAGCCGCTCTGGGACGATCTCTCACCCAAAGTCATCGCGGTGCGCCTGCTGCCGTTGAGGTAGGGCGTTCCTTTCTCACAGGAGGAAACGGAGGGAACGGAGCTAGAGAACCGCTAATTCTCGCTAATGGGTTTCCGAACCAAAATTGGTGGGGATTAGCGAATATTAGCGGTTTCCCGACCCTGCTGTTTCGTAGGATGCGGCGTTGGGAATTGGAACTTCGGGTTCGCGGGGCGCTCACAAGGTAGTCAGACTGACTTCGTCGTGGCATCCCTCCTTCCACGTCTGCTCGTGAACTGGGCGCCGATTTGCGCGCTAGGGTTGGCACTGAGTTCGATCGCGGCCTTCGCGGAAGACAGACCAGACCCGAAGGCGCCCGGACTCTCGAAACGACTGTCCGCCGAGTTGACCGCCACGCTGCCAAAGTACGACCCGGCGGTGGCCAATCGGGCCGAGACGAAGGTGCGCCTGCTGCGGGAACAGCCGCGCAATGGGATCCTGCGACTGCCGGACTATATTGTGCGCGAGCCGAGGGTGCCGGACCAAAGGGAGATGCTCACGGAAAAGGGCAGGGACGCCGTCGCGATGAACACCTACCTCGGCCCGTCCGACGGACTGGACCGCGGTTTTCTGAACGCCTTCACCCTGGTGGGCGCGTGGAAGAAGATACCCCTGCTCAACCGCCTGCCCATCGTGCCGTTCGGTTCCATGACCAACGAGGAGCGCGCCCGCGAAATCTACGACCGCGAGGAGCGGCGCAAGCAGTTCCTGGAATTGATGGGCCTCGATGCCATGGCGAAGCAGACCGAAAAGACGGCGACTCCAGCCACCACCACTCCGCCCAAGTGACCGTCCACGCTTCCTCACCGCCCGACGCCAGCGTGGCTTGGCACGATTAGCGAAAATCAGCGAAGATCAGCGGTTCACGCCGCCCGATCTCCGTTCCCTCCGTTGCCTCCTTTGCCACCCTTCACGCCGGAGGCAGGGCATCCGCGCACGCCCAGTCGGGCCAGGTCTCGTGCGAATAGGCGCGCACGCCCTCGATGACCGACCGCAGCAGCGGCGCGGGTTCGCCGCGCCAGAGCACGCCCATCGTCATGGGCTCGAAACCCTCGAGCGGCAGCACGCGGACATCGCGGTGCTTGATGATCGCCGGGATTGCGAGATTCACGCCGCACCCGTGCCCGCTCGCCACATAACGGGTGACGAGCTCGACCGACGTCACCTCGACCGCCTGCGGCCAGACGATGCCGCGGTGTTTCAGGTCGCGCTGGAAATTCCGCATCACCGCGGTCGCGGCCGGCAGGCCGATGAGCGGCACCGCGACCCGCCGCGTTTCCCAGACTTCGGCCACGGACTTCCACGGCTGGCGGCGATTCACAAGCAGGACGACCGGAGTGCGGGCGAGCCGCAGCTGGCGGAGTCGCGCTGGGGGCCGGGACTCGACGGGCCCGACCGCGATGTCGATCTGGCCGTCCCGGAGCCAGGCCTCGAGCTGCGCCTGATGACCCGAGTGCAGGCTCAGCCGGATCCGTGGATGCGCCTCCCGCACCCGCTGCATCACGGTGGGAATGTGGTCCCGCAGCACGATCTCGGACCCGCCGATGCGCAGCACCGGCTCGGCCGACTCGCGCAGTTCGGCGGCCACGGTGGTGAGATTCTCGAAGAAGGGGCGCACGTGGGCGAAGAGCTTTTCGCCGGCGGGCGTAAGGCGGAACGGGCTGCGCTCGAACAGGCGGGAGCCAACCTCGCTCTCAAGCTTGCCCATCTGCCCGCTCACCGCGGGCTGCTGGATGCCATAGGGGATCTTCCGCACCGCCGCGCTGATGCCACCGTGCTTGGCCACGTAATAGAACAGCTCCAAGTAGTGGACATTCATCGGGGGGCTCCCCTAAATGCTCCGTACGAGCGAGCATGGCAATGTCGGATCGAAGGGTCGGTCCACCCCCGCCCCGCCTGTGAACCCGTGCATCTACGGGCTCAATGCGGAGCATCACGTTTATCGATTAACGCCCGGAGACCGGCCTCGGCTATGCTGGACGGCATCCCAGCTGCCCCATGATCGAAGCCGTCATCCTGCTCGGCCTTCTGGTCCTAATTGTGGCCACCGACCCGGCCCCGGGGCGGAACCGCCCCACCCGCCCCTCCCGCGAATGACGAGGCAGCGGCATACCAGCATCGTTCTCGCCGGCGGGCTGTTCGCCCTGGTGCTGCTCGGCGCCGGGTGCTCAACCCTGCGCCACAGCGCCGTCAACCAGATGGGAGACGCCCTCGCCGAGGGCGGCACGGCGTTCGCCAGCGACGACGACCCGGAGCTGGTGCGGACGGCCGCGCCCTTCAGCCTGAAACTGATCGAGAGCCTGCTCGCGGAGAACCCCCGCCATCGCGGCCTCCGTCTCGCGGCGGCGAGCGGCTTCGCCCAGTACGCGTTCGCGTTCATTGAGACCGACGCCGAGGAAAAGCAGGCCACGGATGTCGACGCCGCGCTCGCGCTGCGGCAGCGCGCCCGGCGGATGTACCTGCGGGCCCGCGACCACGCGCTGGCGGGCCTGGCCGTCGATCATCCCGACTTCGCCGCGCACCTGCGGACCGACCCCGCGGCCGCGGTCGCCCAGCTGGGCCGCGAGGACGTGCCGCTCGCATACTGGGCGGCGGTCTCGTGGGCCGGGGCGATCGCGGTGCTCAAGACCGACCCCGAACTGATCGCCGATCTCCCGCTGGTGGACGCGCTCGCGACCCGGGCGCTCGCGCTCGACGAGGCCTGGAATGCCGGTGCGATCCACGGCTTCTTCATCCGCTACGAGCTGGTCCGGCCCGGCGGCAGCGTCAAGGCGGCGCGCGCGCATTTCGAGCGGGCCCGCGAGCTGTCGGACGGCCATCAGGCAGCGCCGTACGTCGCGCTGGCGGAATCGGTCGCGGTCGTCGAGCAGAACCGCGCCGAGTTCGAGGCCCTGCTGCACAGCGCCCTGGTCCTGAACGCCGACGCCGATCCCGATTGCCGGCTCGCCAACCTCATCATGCAGCAACGCGCCCGCCGCCTGCTGGCGCATGCCGACGACTACGTGGCTCCGTGACCGATCCATGACGACCTTCCTGCGCCTCTGGGCCGCACTCGGCCTCCTCATCCTTCCGGTTGCCGCCGCGCCGCTGGTGATCCGCATGGGCACGATCCTGCCCCGCGACATCGGTCCCGATCTTGTGCTCACGCGCCTCGCGCAGGACTGGAAGACCGCCACGAATGGCACCGTCCAGCTACGACGCGCCCCGGCGGGACAGTCGGACGGAGAGGCGGGCATCGTGAAGAAGCTCCGGTCCGGCAATTACCAGGCCGGGTTGCTGTCGGTGACGGGCCTGGTGGAAATTGAACCCGACGTGGCGGCGCTGCAGTTCATGCCGCTGGTTTTCCGCAACTGGGACGAAGTCGATTACGTGCGGGACCACATCCGCGGCGAGCTCGAGGCGCGATTGGCCGCCAAGGGCTTTGTCGTGCTGTTGTGGGCGGACGGAGGCTGGGTGCGGTTCTTCTCGCGTTCGGCCGGATTCACCCCGGACGACTTCCGCCGCATGCGGGTGTTCACCTGGGCGGGCGACACCCGCCAGCTGACGCTCATGCACCAGATGCGGTTCCAGCCGGTGGCGCTGGAAACGGACAACATTCATCAGGCGTTCGCCTCGGGCATGATCGACGCCGCACCGCTGCCACCGTCGTTCGCGCTGGGCGGGCAGATCCACACCGTGGCCGGCCACGTGCTCGCGGTGAACTGGTGCCCGATCGTCGGGGCGGTGGTGGTCCGGCGCGACGCCTGGGAGGCCATTCCGGCGGCCACCCGCGCCAAGCTCGTTCCACTTTGCGAGGCGGCCGGCGCCGCGATCCGCGCGGAGGGCCGCCGCTTTGACGAACAGGCCGTGCAGACGTTGGCGCACGGGCCGCGCACCGTGGTGCACACGCCGACCGCCGAGCAGCAGGCCGCGTGGGAGGCACTTTCAACCGAGGTTAATCCGCTGGTCCGCGGCACGCTCGTGCCCGGGCCCATCTACGACGAGGTCCAGCGGCTGCTGGCCGAGCACCGCGCGCAGGCCGGCACGCATTGACCATGGCCGGCGTGCTGTCCATTCCCGCCCACCTCGCGCCGCCACCGCCGGCCACGGGCTGGCGGCGGGTTGAGGATGCCGCCGTGGGGGGGTGCCTCGCCACCATGGTGGTGCTGCCCCTGATCGACGCCGGGCTGCGCGTCGCGTCCCACTCGGGCGCGGGCGCCGCGGCGGCTCCGCTGACCCAGCACCTCTGCCTGGTGCTTGGCATGGCCGGCGGCGCCCTCGCCGCACGCGATCAGCGGCTGCTCGGCCTCGCCCCGTTGTCGGCCGGACTCGCCGGCCGGATCGGCTTCGCTGCGCGGGTCTTCAGCCACGGGCTCGCTGCGGCTGTCACGATCATCCTCGGACTGGCCGCCTGGTCCTTCGTGCAGGAGGAGCGGCTCGCGGGCAACATCCTCGCGCTCGGACTGCCCCGCTGGTGGATCGAACTGTCGATGCCGGCCGGTTTCGCGCTGATCGCGGTGCGGCTGCTGTGGAACACCGCGGCCAGCCACCGCGCGCGCCTCTTCGCCACGATGCTCGCGGTCGCGGTGGTGGCCCTGGGTTGGTGGTCGCCGGTCGCGCGGGAGAGTCTGGTGTGGCCGGCCTTGGGCCTGCTCGGGCTGGCGACCGCCCTGGGGGCGCCGGTATTCGTGACCCTCGGCGGCGCCGCGGTCATCCTGTATTGGGGCGACCGCCAGCCGCTCGCGATCCTTCCCATCGACCACTACGGCCTGGTGGTCAATGCCACGCTGCCGACGATCCCGCTGTTCACCCTCGCCGGGTGCCTGCTCGCGGAGAGCGGCGCCTCACGGCGGCTGGTGCGGGTTTTCCAGGCGCTCGCCGGGTGGTTCCCGGGCGGACCGGCGATCACCACCGCACTGGTCTGCGCGTTCTTCACCTCGTTCACGGGCGGCTCGGGGGTGACGATCCTGGCGCTCGGCGGCCTGCTGATGCCGGTGCTGGTCGCGGCCCGGTTCACCGAGCGTGACGCGCTCGGGATGATCACGGGCGCCGGCTCGCTCGGCATCCTCCTGCCGCCCTGCCTGCCGGTCATCCTCTACGCCATCATCGCCAACGTCGACATCCGGGCGATGTTCCTTGCCGGCCTGATTCCGGCCCTGCTCCTGATCGCGCTGACCGCGGCGTGGGGCGTGTGGGCCGGGCGTCGCGCCGACCGCGCCGCGAGCCGCTTTGACGGCCGCGAGGCGCTTGCCGCGATCTGGGCGGCCAAGTGGGAGCTGGCGCTGCCGGTGGTCGCGCTGGGCGCCCTTTTCGGCGGCTGGACGACGCCGGTGGAGGCGGCGGCTCTGACGGCGTTTTACGCGCTGGTCGTGGTGACGGTCGTGCACCGTGACCTGCGGTTCTGGCGGGACTGTCCGCGGGTGTTTGCCGAGACCGGCCTGTTGGTGGGCGGGATTTTCCTGATCCTCGGCGTCGCGCTGGGTCTGACCAACTGGTTCATCGACGCGCAGGTCCCGGACCGGCTGGCGGCCTGGGCGCTGGTGCATGTGCAGTCGCGCGGGCTGTTCCTGCTCGGGCTCAATCTCGTGCTCATCGTGATGGGTGGCCTCGTCGAAATCTACGCCGGCATCATTGTCCTGGTGCCGCTGCTGGTGCCGATCGGCACGCGCCTCGGCCTCGATCCGCTGCACCTCGGCGTGATTTTTCTCGCGAACATGGAACTCGGGTTCCTGGCGCCGCCGGTGGGCCTGAATCTCCTGCTCTCGTCGACGCGACTGAAGAAACCGCTCCGGGAAGTCACGCGCTCGGTGCTGCCGCTCCTGGCGGTGATGTTCGCGGGCGTGCTGCTGATCACCTATTTTCCCGCCTTGACCACCACGCTGCCCCGCTGGCTGCGATAACTGCTGCATCCCCCCACCAGCATGAAACCCATCGACTATGTCGTGACCCTGGTGATGAGCGTCATCCTCATCATTGGCATCTACCAGTTCTACTTCTGGTGCCAGCGCAACCACGTCGCGCGGCCCCGGGAGTTGAAAATGGCGGTGGACGACCTGATCCCGTACCGACCCGGCTGGGTGTGGGTTTACTCGTGCCTGTATTACCCGGTGATCGTCTACATCAACTTTGTGATGCAGTCGCCGCGGCAGTTCCTGCACGTGGCAATGAGCTTTGTGGTCCTGCTGGCGATGCAGATGACGTTCTTCCTGCTGTTTCCCGTGACGACCCCGGAGGCATGGCGGGCCAACAACCGGCGGCGCGACCGGTCGGAGCGGTTCCTCGCCTTTGTGCAGAGCTTCGACGGGCGGGCGAACAGCTTTCCGAGCATGCACGTTTCGGTGGCGACGCTGACCGCGCTGCATCTGACGCCGAACCTCGGGACGTGGTCGCTGGCCTTCCCGTTGCTGATCGCGCTGAGCTGCCTGTTCACAAAGCAGCACTACCTCATTGACCTCCCGGCCGGCGCGGCCCTCGGCGGCGCGGCGTTCTGGTGCTATCAGGTCGCGTACTGAAGGACGAAAACCTGAAGTCACAGGTCGCAGGTCGAAAGTCGCACGTCTCGTCCGCGGCTTTGCCGCAGGTGTGGGTGATTTGGCGAGGCTCCCGCTTCGTGGTAGGCCAGAGACCGCAACGGAGTCCTCGGCGCTCTCCGTTCTCTCCGTTACCTCCTGTGCAAGGCTTGTCCTCCTCAATGCGGTTGCCTCGGGAGCCTTGGGCGACTGATGCTGGGGCATGCTGCTCGCCCTCGCGCTCTACCTCGCGGCCTATGCGTTGTGCCTCGGCGTCCTGTGGATCTGGCGGGTGAACCGACGGCGCGAGCGTCCGCCGGTCGCGCCCAAGCTCCTGCGCGGTCCGGGTGAGTCGCTGCGCTGGCGACTACAGCGGCTCGATGACGCCCTGCTGCTCCACGCGTTTGGCGCCGCCTTCCTGCCCATGGGCGTGTTCGTCGGCGGCCTCATGCTCGCGCTCAACCTGCCGGCCAACGAGCGCGACCCGGCCATGCTCGGGGCTTTCGCCCTGTTCATCCTGACGCTGGTGTTCGCCGGGCGGTGGATGCTGGAGAAGTTCACGCTGCGGCGCGACTGTCACCTCGGCCTGCTCGGGGAGAAAATCGTGGCCGAGGCGATCGCCCCGCTCGTGACGGAAGGGGCGCAGATTTTCCACGACGTGCCGGCCGGGGCTTTCAATCTCGACCATGTCGTCGTCAGCCCGACCGGGGTCTACGCCATCGAGACCAAGACTCGCCGCGCCGGCCGCCCGTTACCAGGCCGCAAGCCGGACGAGATCGGGTTCGACGGTAGTCAATTGGTTTACCCGTGGGGCGAGGACACTTTCGGCCTCGACCAGGCGATACACCGGGCCGCGTGGCTCTCCACGTGGCTTCGTGACGCCGCGGGCGAACCCGTGGCCGCCGTGCCGGTCCTGACCTTTCCCGGCTGGAACGTTGCCACGACTGCCGCCGGCGCCGAAGTCCAGGTGGTGGCCCCGAGTGCGATTCCCGGCCTCGTCCGCAACCGCCCCGCCTCCCTCACGCCCGCCCAGCAGGAGCATATCTCCCGCCAGCTCGAGACCCGCTGCCGCGACGTGGAGTTCTGAAGCTCGCCGTCGCCGATGGATTGATTCTCAGGCGCGCCTCGCCGAGACTGATGGCGTGACTCTCGCGGAAAAACAGCAGCGGCTGGTGGATGATCTCGCGATCATCCCGGACCCTCACGAGCGCTTGGCCGCCGTGGTGGATCGGGCCAAGCGACTGCCGCCGCTGGCCGACACCGAGCGGACCGACGCGCACCGCGTGCGCGGCTGCATCTCGAAAGTGTGGCTGGTCGCCGACCGCCGCGACGGCCGGCTGTACTTTCGCTGCGACGCCGACAGCCCGCTGGTGAAAGGGCTAGTACACTGCCTCGCCGAGTTTTTCAGCGATGCCACCCCGGCCGAGATCGCTGCGAGCGACGCCGACCCGCTCGTCGCCCTGGACCTGGTCCGCAACCTCTCCCCCACCCGGAAGAACGGCCTCGGCGCCGTGCTCGCTCGCATTCGCCACATCGCCCAGACGGCATGAACCTGTACGACGCCCACAATCACCTGCAGGACGCGTGGCTCACGCCCCACCGCGAATTGGTATTCCGCGACCTCGCGAGCGCCGGCGTCATGGCGGCCGTCGTGAACGGCACCTGCGAGACCGACTGGGCGGAGGTGGCGGAGCTGGCGGCGGTCCACCCTGTCGTTCGGCCCAGTTACGGACTGCACCCGTGGGACGCGGGCAATCGTTCACCCGACTGGCAGTCCCGACTGGTCGCCCGCCTCGACGCCAATCCGAATGCGGCGGTCGGGGAAATCGGTATTGACCGCTGGATCCTGGAACGGGCCAAGCCGGACGATCCACGCCTCGCCGGCCTGCGTCGGGCTCCGCTCGCCGAGCAGATGGAGGTGTTCCTGTGGCAGCTCGACCTTGCCGTGGCGGGCAACCGACCGGTATCAATTCACTGCCTCGACGCCCACGGCGCACTGCTCGAGGCCCTGGCCAAAGCTCGCCGGCCCGAACGGGGATTTCTCCTGCACGCGTACAACGGCTCCGTCGAGCTGATGCACAGCTTCGCGAAATTGGGGGCGTATTTTTCGTTCAATGGCTCGTTTCTCGATCCCCGCAAGGAACGGCTGCGGCCGGTTTACACCTCCGTGCCCGCCGACCGCCTACTCGTCGAAACCGACGCACCGGCCATGCGGCTCCCGGTCACACTGGAAGAATTTTTCCCGCTGGCGACCCCGGAGGGCCTCATCGCCAACCACCCCGCGAATCTGCGCGCCACCTATCGTGGCCTGGCCGCGTGGCGTGGAACCGTGGTCGGCCAGCTCGCCGAGCAGGTCGAGGTGAACTTCTGGCGACTGTTCGGCTAGGCCAAAACGCAGGAACGAGGACCCTCGGCGGTTCCAGCTTCATCACGAGGGACGCCAGACGCACGGAGGGTGCTCGATTCCGCGATCCTTGCGCGCTCCGCGGTAGTTGGGCCTGCCTTCGGCGATCCCGGCCGGCAGTGTCTCTATCTAGTGTGCCAATCGCCGAGCGGAGTCATGGTCCACCCGTTGCGGATGAAGGTCACGGAATCTTCGCTCCAGATCCGGCCAGTCCTGATGGTCTACGACAAATTCGAACGTCTCACCACCGGGTTCGGAAACCTGTACCAGCATCCGAGACCGGGGTTTTCTTCGAATCTTGATCAAGACTGCGATCGTCATTGCAGAGGTGACAGCGCACAAGGCACCCAAGCAGTAGATAGCGACGTGGAGAAGTGCCTCGAAATTCATGGCGCAACCTCCGCGAGCACGACGCAGGCCGCGCTCGCCGCCACCCCGATCAGATAGAGGAAAAGTGAATCATGACAGATCACGTCCATCGCGATCGGGGCGTTGTTTGCCACGCGCTCAGTGATATGCGCATAGATCGAGGACGACACCAGCAAGGCTATCAGGCAGATGCCGCCGGCCAAGATCTTGAACGCGCGAAGGCCCGAGCCGGTGCCCAGCACTTCGCCATAGGCCGCCGAGCAGACGCCCGCACAAATCAGGAACAGCTCTCCGCGGCCGAGCTGCTCGGTCCAAGCCGGATCCAGACCATCCGTTCGCCGAGACACGTACGCCGTAATCAGCGGTAGCAATGCCACCACCACGCCAAAGATCAGCCACCGATAGAGTCGCGCGCTCATGGGTTAGGATGCTAAAGTCCGTGATCGGCGTGTCCGAATTCAACCGAAAGATAGCCTAGCCTTCGGATATTTTGGCCAAACGCGGATCGCTGTCCCTATCCAGCCTGGGCGATCTCCTTCATCACCTCACCCGCGGCGACGAGACCGAACGTCGCAGTCACAAACACCGCGGAGCCGAGACCGCTCTCGCAGTCCATCGCGAGGCTGCTGCCCGGCTCCGGTTCGGCGCTGCAGCTGCCGTCGGCCCAGGGATAGATGGGCAGTTCGCCCGACCACACGCAGCGCACGCCGAAGTTCATCTTGCCGCGCTCAGTGCCTTTCGCGAAGCCGTAATCCCGCCGCAGCTTTTTCCGGACCTGGCGCAGCAGTTCGTCGTTGCAGGCATGACCAAGGTCGCCAGCGCGGACCTGCGTGGCGTCCCGCTTGCCGCCCGCGCCGCCAATCGTGAGCACGCGGAGGCCGCGGCTGCGTGCGGTGCCAATCAGCAGGGCCTTGTTCGACATCTGGTCGATCGCGTCCACCACGTAGTCGAACGCCGGCGCCAGCAGCCGGTCGGCCGACTCCTTCGTGAAAAACTCGGCGCGCGCGGTCACCTGACAGCCTGGATTGATCGCCCGCACGCGCTCGGCGAGGACGTCGATCTTCGGACGACCAATCTGGCCTTCGATCGCCGGCAGCTGCCGGTTGACATTGGTCACGCAGACGTCGTCGAGGTCCACCAGGGTGAGCGCCCCGAGGCCGCTGCGCGCGAGCCCTTCGACGGTCCAGGAACCGACGCCGCCCACGCCCACGACGCAGACGTGCGCGGCCCGTAGGCGTGGCAGGGCCGCCGTGCCGAGCAGCCGGCCCAGTGCGCCAAAGCGTTGGAGATAGTCGTCCATGGAGACCGCCGCGCGGAGCGCGACGTTCGACGATGGAAGATGGGACACCGGAGATGGAAATACAAATCCACCGGTCCCAGCGATGGGCCTTCGGACATTCCAACTCCCAGCTCCCATCTTTCATTTTCCAATAGTCTGGCGAGATGCCGGATGATTTTGACGCATTTCTTGTCATTAGGCTGAGCAGGGTTGCGCCTTTCATTCCGTGATGAATGCGGCGCGCGGGGGTTTCCGACTTCTGCGACTGGCGGCGTGGGCGCTAGGATCACGGGCACCACAGAACATGAACGTCAGGGTCTTCGGGCCCGAACTTCCCAGCCATGAAAATGAAACCCCATCTCCACGGAAAGCGCGGCGCCGACCTGCTGCACGATCCCTTGCTCAACAAGGGCCAGGCCTTCACGGAGGCCGAGCGCGACGCCCTCGGCCTGCGCGGCCTGCTGCCGCCCCACGTGGCTACGCAGGATGAACAGGTGGCCAAGATCCTGGAGACCGTCCGGCGCAAGCCCACCGATCTCGAGCGCTACATCTACCTCATTTCACTCCAGGAGCGGAACGAGAACCTGTTTTACCGTCTGGTGACCGACAACGTCACCGAGATGATGCCCCTGATCTACACGCCGACCGTCGGCCTGGCGTGCCAGCGCTACGCCTTCATCTTCCGCCGGCCCCGCGGCCTGTTCATCAGCCTCCGCGACCGTGGCCGCGTAAAGCAGATCCTCCAGAACTGGCCGCATGATGACGTGCGGATGATCGTCGTGACCGACGGCGAACGCATCCTCGGTCTCGGCGACCTCGGTGCCAACGGCATGGGCATTCCGGTCGGCAAGCTGTCGCTCTACACCGCCTGCGCCGGAGTGATGCCCGACCAGTGCCTGCCCGTGATGCTCGATGCCGGCACGGACAACGCCGCCTTCCTCGCGGACGCGAACTACATCGGCACCAAGGCCCGCCGCGAGCGCGGACCGGCCTACGACGCGCTGGTGGCGGAATTCGTCGACAGCGTGCAGGAGATCTTCCCGCGCGCCTGCGTCCAGTTCGAAGATTTCGGCAACGCCAACGCGTTCCGCCTGCTCCAGCATTACCGGGACAAAGTCTGCTGCTTCAATGACGACATCCAGGGCACCGCGGGCGTCACCCTCGCCGGCGTCTGCTCGGCCCTCCGGCTCAATGGCGGCACGCTCGCCAACCAGCGCTTCCTGTTCCTCGGCGCGGGTGAAGCCGGCATCGGCATCGGCGACCTGATCGTCGAGGCGCTGAAGGCCGAGGGCGTGACCGAGGAGGCCGCCCGCAGGCAGTGCTGGTACGTCGACTCGAAGGGCCTCGTGGTCTCGTCCCGCACGGACCTCGCGCCGCACAAGCGGCGTTTCGCCCACCACCACCCGGGCGTCGACTCCCTGTCCGCCGCGGTCGAGGCCCTCAAGCCGACCATGCTGATCGGCGTGTCCGGCATGCCCCAGACCTTCACGGAGCCGATCGTGCGCGCGATGGCGAAGTTCAACCAGCGGCCGGTGATCTTCGCGCTCTCCAACCCGACCTCGAAGGCCGAGTGCACCGCGGAGCAGGCCTACACCTGGACCGACGGCCGGGCGATCTTCGCCAGCGGCAGCCCGTTCCCGGACTTCGTGCTCCACGGCCGGACCTTCAAGCCCGGCCAGGGCAACAACTCGTACATCTTCCCGGGGGTCGGGCTCGGCATCATCTGCAGCCAGGCCAAGCGCGTGACCGACGAGATGTTCTTCGTCGCCGCCAAGGTGCTCGCGAGCATGGTGACCGAGCAGGATCTCGCCCAAGGCCGGATCTACCCCGACCTCCAGCGAATCCGCGAGGTGTCCGCCAACATCGCCACCGCCGTCGCCCGCGTCGCGTTCCAGCGCGGCCTCACGGACATGCTCTGTCCCGAGGACCTCGCTTCCCGCGTCCGCAGCCAGATGTACGAGCCGACCTATCCGAACTTCGTCTAGGCGGGCCCCCGTCCGCCGGAATTCGGGAGTCGAAATCCAGCATCCCATCCAATCAGGCCGCCACGCCTCCAGGCTTGGCGGCCTTTTCCTTCTCAGGCGCCGAGATCACCGGTCAGACTCCGGATTTCGAATCTCGAACTCCAAATTTCGTCGTTCGCACTTCGCTCCCCCATCCTTCACCGATTCGACCCCGCCAGGCACCGTTCCACCGCCTCGATCGCCGACCGCGTCCGCGCCTCCGCCTGGCCGCGGACTTCGACGAACGGACGCCCTCGCTTCTCGAGCGCCTCGCGCCACAGGCGGCGGCCCATCTCGCGCCCGGCCTGGTCGGGAAAGGAACGCTGCGGGTCGGGTTCGAACGGCAGATCGGTGTCGCAGAGCAGCCAGAGGGCCACCTCCTTCGCCCGGCGCTCGGCCTCCTCGCGCACCCACGGTGGGCACTCACCGGGAAAAAGCACGTCGTCCCAGAGCGTGCAGGTGATCAGGTCGGTGTCGAAAAACACCGCGCGCCGCGCCTTCGCCACGGCACGGTCCTCGTTCGCCATTTGCCCCAGCGCGATGGTCCCGAGGTCGGCGCCGGTGATCACACCGTGCTTCAGGTTCCAGAACTCACGCACAAACTCCGGCGACCAAGGCTCGCGGAAATGGGCGGCCAGCGCCTGCGCCAGCGTCGTCTTTCCCGTCGATTCTGTCCCGAAGACGACGATGCGCCTGGGGGCGGTTGCTGACGTGGAGGGCGAGGCAAGCATGGAGGTTCCAGATGGGTCTGGCTTCACCCAGCCCGAGTTTCCACCGTTGCCGATGGGGCGCCGGCCGCCGGGGCCGGGCCCTGGGCCCGCAGGGCCTTCCCCCACTCCCGCCAGCCGACCAGCGCGAGGACGAGATAGATGGCATAGAGGAAGGAGGTGTACGCGAGTTCAGCGCTCCAGTACGAGGCGACCGCGACGAGGTTCACCACCACCCACAGCGGCCAGTTCTCGATCTGCTTGCGCACCTGCAGCACCTGCGCCGCCACGCTGAAAGTCGCGATGAACGCGTCGCGCCACGGCATCACGGCGCGCATCCACGGCCCAACGGTCAGCGCCCATGCCACCGTCGCGGCCCCGCTCACCGCCAGCGTCACCACCCAGCCGCGGGCGGTGAGGCGGGTCACCGGCAATTCCGGCGCCGCGCCACGATCCTTGACCCAGTGCCACCAGCCCCAAGCCAGCGCCACGAAGTAAAAAACCTGCAGGGTCGCGTCAGCCGGGAAATGGGCGCGAAAAAAGAGGACGCCCTGCACCGTCACCGCCGCCAGCCCGACCGGAAACGCCCAAAGGGTGCGGCGGATCATCAGCCACACGCCGATCACGCCCAGCACCAGGTTGGCCTGATCAAGCGGCTCCGCTGTGGTCAGCCCCAGCCAGATGTTGTGCAGTGCCTCGCGCATCGGGTGCTAGTTCAGGCGGAGTTGTCCCGGAGGCAACGGAGGAAACCGCTGCCCTTCGCTTGTTCGGGCACGGTGGTTCCGGCCTCAAGCCTCCCCGCCGCCGGGCGATCGCCGGTGGGAGTCCCCCTTTTCCGCCACAAATGCCTCCATCGCCTCGCGCGTGATGGCATGGCGGGCACCGCAGCGCGGGCAGCGGATTTCGATCTTCGGGTCGCCGCCGAACAGCTCGTCCGGCTGGGTGCGCATGGTTGGGGCCAGAACTTCCATCATGCGCGCCTGATTGCACCCGCAGTGCCACCGCACAATCCGGCGCTCGAGCAGCGCCAGGGTCTCGTGCCGGTCCAGGGCCCGCACGTCGTCGGTAGTCAGGCCCCGCAGCCAAGGCAGGTCGCAATCCGGGTGTTCCGTGATGAGCACAAAGTCCTCCTCGCCGAGCTGGAAGAAGCGACCCAGCCGCTGCTCGCTCTGGGTGTAGAAGGTCTCCGCCGCGACCAGCGGATCATCACCCACAAAATTGACCATGCTGCGGCGCTTCGGCTGCCGCCCGCGCACGACGTCCGCATAGAAGATGTTCGCGGGCAGTTCCCGCACGTTTTCCGCGAACGCCCGTCCCGTCACGGCTCCGGTCTCGTTGTCGCCCGTCAGGAAGAGGTTCAGGCGGGGCTCCTGGAAATTGACCGTCCACGCGATGAGCTCATCCCACGGACGGGAGGCCGCGTGCAGGACAAACGCCGCGAGCGCCCGCTTGAACATCGCGTCGTGCTCAGGCGCCGGCTGGAGGCGCTGCGCCGCCAGGTGGAGATAGTAGTCGACGAACAGCTCACCGAAGTCCGCCCGGGCCAGCAGGACGTTCCGGCCGCGCACGAAGCAGGTGCGCACTTCGAGTCCGGATTCGTCAGGATTGGGCGGCGTGGTCTCGGCCATGGCGCCCCACCATTGCCGGGATGTTCCGTTTGTAAAGCAGCCGCCCCGTGCGGATCGGACCCCGCCTAGTCGGATTCAAACCAACTAACGAAGCCAAGCCCATGGCCACGGAACACACTGAACACACGGAAATGCTCCCACTCCGATTCAGTGTGTTCGGTGTATTCCGCGGGCCAAAACTCCTGGCCTCCTCCGGCTCACTTCGGGGCCGGCAGATGGCTCTTCAGCTTGTCGATTTTCGGGGCGATCACCACCCGGCAGTAGCCCTGGCTGGGATTCCGCGCAAAATAGTCCTGGTGGTAGCTCTCGGCCGGCCAGAATTTCGTCAGCGGCACGATCTCGGTCGTGATCGGGTCGCGGAAGCGCTCCTGGGCGGCGCGCCGGGACTTCTCCGCGGCCATTTTCTGCGCGTCGTTCGCGTAGAGGATGATCGAACGGTATTGCGGGCCGTCGTCGTTGCCCTGCCCACCCACCTGGGTTGGGTCGTGGACCATCCAGAAGAAGTCCAGAAGGGTCTCGAGCGACACGACCGTCGGGTCGTAGTCGATCTTGATCACCTCGGCATGGCCGGTCTCGTGCGAGCAGACCTCCTCGTAGGTCGGGTTCGGATAATTGCCGCCGGCGTAGCCGCTCGTGACGTGGACCACGCCGGGCTGGAGCTTGTACGCCGCCTCGGTGCACCAGAAGCAACCGCCGCCGAGGACGAGCGATTCGGTTTTCACATTCTTGGTGTCAGCAGCGGTGAGGGTCATGGGGAGCAGGAGCAGGCCGAGCAGGGAGAAGCAGCGGTTCATGCGGGTTCGAGCCAACGTGGGGAGAATTATTCCCCGCGCAAGGCCCGGCCGGCCTTTCGTCCGGCGCTAGGCCCGTTTGCGCCCGGCGAGGACCGGCACGTGCCACACGGCATACTGGGCCGGATCGAGGATGCTCGCGATCATCTGGTCGAAGTGGGCCCGGACCTCGTCCGGCGGGTGGTGGGCGTGCTGGCTGATCACCGCGGCATAGCCGTCGCGCCACGCCTCGATGATGGCGGCAAACGTCGGCCGCGGCACCCGCACGGTGTCCACCACGACATAGTCGACGCGCAGGTCCTCCAAGCCCAGCGCCTGCAGCATCGACCAGGTCCGCCGGCCCACCCGCTCGTCGACGCCCATCGATGCGGCGGCCGTCCGCACCCATTGGTGCCAGAAGACGTCCGGATCGCGGGCTCCCGGCATGAAGTGCAGCATGCTATAGTCCTCGCTCAGCACGTGCACCCAGCCGCCGGTCCGGGTGATCCGGACCAGCTCGGCGAGGACCCGCCCGGGCTCGGGGATCGACTGCGTGACATGCCGGCAGGTCACGAGGTCGTACGTCCCCGCCGGCATTTCGAGCTCGAAGGCGTCGCCCTGTCGGAACTGCACCCGCGGGGCCAGCGCCGCGTGCCGGGCCCGCGCCAGCGCCACGCTGCTCTCCAGGATGTCGACGCCGAGGATCTCCGCCCGGGGAAACAACCCGGCAAGGCGCGCCGTGATCTCGCCGCTGCCGCAACCGATGTCGGCGATCCGGCTCTCGGCCGGCAGTCCATAACGCGCAAACAGCGCCGCCTCCTGCGGCCAGATCGCGTTCGCCTGCGCCGCCAGGTTCCGAATCATCGACTCGTCCGCCATCTGCTCAGCCTGGGGATTCCGGTCCTGCGCCATGGCGCCAAGAAGCCAACGGTTGCCCCGCCTGCCAAGCCCAGATCGGCCACCCGGCGCCCTCCCGGGACGTCGCGAATCGGCTCGAATCAGCCCTCCTTTGCTGTTCGATCGGTCGCGCGCGCCATGACGAACGACCTCGCCGTCGAATCACCGTTCTCCTATCTCTGGCTGCCCGACGGACGCAGCGACGACCGTGATCTCCACGTCGCCTTCCGTTCGGAATTCGAGCTGTCCGCCCCCGGCACCCTGACCTGGCGGGCCCTGGCCGTGGACTGGTTCGCCACGTGGCTCGACGGCCGGCGGGTCGCCGAGGGTCCGTCGCGGTTCCCGGCCTCGCGTCCCGAATACCAGACCTTTTCCGCACCGGTCGCCGCCGGACGCCACGTGCTCGGCTTCCTCGTCAATCAGATCGGCGCGCCGACGCGGCTGCTCGACGGCCTCCCGCCCTTCCTCGCCTGCACCGTGGATTGCGACGGCGCCGAGGTGCCGCTCCGCTGGCGGTGCATGCGCGTGGACGCGTTCACCCCCAACGTGCGCCGCGTCAATCCGCAGCTCGGATTCATCGAGTGGTGCGACACGCGCCGGCTGCCCGGCTGGGCGGACCTGGGATTCGACGACAGCACTTGGCCGGAGGCGGTGAGCGTGACCCGGGGGCTGGGCGTCGCCCGCCCGCTGTCGACCGCCAACCCCCGCGCCATCGAGCACAACTTTCGCGCGATCGCGGCCGGCGAACTGGCCGAGTCGTTTGGCTACGAGCGCGACGACGTGCCGGCGCGTTTCTTCCTCCGCGACCTCGCACCCGCTTTGCCGGCGCAAGGCGTGTGGCGGCGCTATGACCTTGGCCGGGTTCGCCTGTTTCGGCCGCAGTTCACCTTGGACCTGCCCGCTGGCGCCGTCGTCGAGTTCGCCTACTGCGAGTCGCTCGCCCACGGACGGGTCACGCCCTGGATCACCCTTTCCACCGGCGACTCCTGCAATCTCGACCACTACGTCGCCCGCGGCGGTGAACAGGAGTTCAGTCCGCTCACACCCCGCGGCGGAAGGTTTCTCGAAGTGCACATTCTCGCCGATCCGGCCAAGGTCCGGTTCATCCGGGAGGCGGTGGTCGAGCGGACTTACTACGGACCCGCGGCGGGCGCCCTGCGGACCGACGACCCGTTGCTGAACCGGATCTGGACCGTAGGCGTGGAAACCCACCGCGCCTGCTCGGAGGACGCGATCACCGACAACCCGACCCGCGAGCGCGGCCAGTGGGCCGGCGACATGGTGACGGTCGGGCTGGACCTTGTCTCTGTCACGTTCGCCGACCTCCGGCTCTGCCGCCGCGGGCTGATCCATTCCGCCGAGTGCGCCCGCACCGACGGACTGGTGGCCGGCCTGTGCCCGGGCGGCGCCGCCTACCTGAGCACGTTCGCCGCGCAGTGGGTCACGGCCTGCGTGCACTACTGGGAGCTCACGGGGGAGCACGAGCTGCTGGCCGAACTCTTCCCGGCCGCCGAGCGAAATCTCGGCGCCTTTCTTGGCCAGCTCACGCCCGACGGCGTGCGGGACGAACTCGGCTGGGGTTTTGTCGACTGGGGCTACGTGCGGAATCCGGGGCCCAGCGACATGGGCGTGAACCTGCACACGCTCGGCGCGCTGCGCGACCTCGCCCGCTGGGCCGAGGCCCTCGGACATGGCGACCGCGCCCGGTTCTACGCGGGCAAGGCCGGCGAGCTGCGCGCGATCATCGAGCGCTATTTCGCCGGCGAGTTCGCGGCCGGCGGCGATGCCTGGACCCGCATCGGGTATCACCGCGCGGTGCTCGGCCTGCGGCTCGGGTTCTTCGCGGACGGCCAAGCCCGTGCCGCCCGCGCCTACCTGAAGGCGCACATGCTGCAGTGCTTTCCGAATGACCCGTCTGCCCCGCGTCTCAGCGATCCGGGGGCGAACCATCCGCGGCTGATCACCCCGTATTTCGCCCACTTCGCGATGCCGGAGCTGATCGAACACGGCGACATGGACTTTGTGCTGGCCCAGTATCGCGCCTGCTGGGGCTGGGCGCTGACCCAACAGCCGGCCACCTGGCTCGAGGTCTTCGACCCACGCTGGAGCCACTGCCACCAGTGGTCCGGCAGCCCGACCTGGCAGATGTCCCGCCACTTGCTCGGTCTCCGGCCGCGCCGCGATCGCGGCGGCCTGCAGTTCGAGGTCAGCCTCGCAACCGGCTCCCTTTCCCATGCGTCCGGCCGCCTGCCCATCGCCGGCACCGAGCACACGATTGAGGTCAGCTGGAACAAGGACGCGTCCGGTCTCCGCTACTCGCTCAGGACTCCAGTTCCGATCATCCTACTCCTAAGTTCCCGCCTGACGGACGGTGAGGCCCAGCAGGTTGAGGTCGCAGACAGGTTCACCGCCTCCTGGCCGCTGGCCGCGTGCCGCTGATCCGTCCCGTGGCAGCCGACGTAAGAAGGCTGGGACAAATCTCGGGGCCCGGGGAATGGTCGTACCGGCCTGGGGCGAGCCAACCTCCTTACGTCGGTTGCTACGCATCCCGGTTGCTGAGAGAACGAGGTGGAGGGGCGGCCGACGGAGAACGAACGCCGGCCCCTCAGTGCGTCAGCTTGCGGTACTTGATGCGGTGGGGCTCGTCGGCGTCCTTGCCCTTCCGGCGGCGGAGGTCCTCCTGGTAGCTGGTGAAGTTGCCGTTGAACCAGTGGACGTAGCTGTCGCCCTCGAAGGCGAGGATGTGCGTCGCCACGCGGTCGAGGAACCACCGGTCGTGGGACACCACGACGGCGCAGCCCGCGAAATTCTCCAGGCCCTCCTCGAGCGCGCGGATCGAGTTCACGTCGAGGTCGTTGGTGGGTTCGTCGAGGAGGATCAGGTTGGCGCCGCTCTTGAGCAGCCGCGCCAGGTGCACGCGGTTGCGCTCGCCGCCGGAGAGCACGCCGACCTTCTTGCTCTGGTCGGGCCCGGTGAAGCCGAACTGGGCGCAGTAGGCGCGGCTGTTGATGTCGCGGCCCGCGAGCTTCATGATCTCCTCGCCGCCGCTGATCGCCTGCCAGATCGACTCGTGGTCCGGCAATGAGTCGCGCGACTGGTCGACGTGGGCGATCTTCACCGTGTCCCCGATGCGCAAGGCGCCGCCATCGGGCCGCTCGGCGCCGGTGATCAGGCGGAAGAGGGTTGTCTTGCCCGCGCCGTTGGGGCCGATCACGCCGACGATGCCGCCGGGCGGGAGCGCGAAGCTGAGGTTCTCGAACAGCACGTTATCGCCGTAGCTCTTGGCGAGGTCCCTGGCCTCGACGACGAGGGTGCCGAGCCGCGGCCCGGGCGGGATGATCAGCTCAAACTCCTTCTCCTTCTCCACGACGCTCTGCTTGAGCATCGCCTCGTAGGCGTTGATGCGCGCCTGGGACTTCGCCACCCGGGCCTTGGCCGACTGGCGGATCCACGCCAGCTCGCGCGCCATCGCCTTCTGGCGGCGGTCCTCGGTCCGCTGCTCGACCGCCTGCCGGGCCTGCTTCTGCTCCAGCCACGAGGAATAGTTTCCCTTCCACGGGATGCCATGGCCGTACGAGAGCTCGAGGATCCACTGCGCGACGTTGTCGAGGAAGTAGCGGTCGTGGGTCACCGCGATCACCGTGCCCTCGTAGCGGGCGAGGTGCTGCTCGAGCCAGTTGACGCTCTCGGCGTCGAGGTGGTTGGTCGGCTCGTCCAGCAGGAGGATCGCCGGCTGCTGGAGGAGCAGGCGGGCCAGCGCCACGCGGCGCCGCTCGCCGCCGGAGAGCTGGTCGACCACCTGGTCGCCGGGCGGACACCGGAGCGCGTCCATCGCCATCTCGACCCGCGGGGTCACATCCCAGGCATTGGCCGCCTCGATCTTCTCCTGCAGCTCCCCCTGCTTGGCCAGGATGGCGTCGCGCGCCGCGTCGTCCGCGGCCTCGTTCAGCTCGTCCCAGGTCGCGTCGTACGCCGCGGTCAGGTCCGTGAGATGCTTCACGCCCTCCTCCACACACGCCTTCACCGTGGCGCCGGGCGTGAGGTAGGGTTCCTGTTCGAGGAGCCCGACCGAAAAGCCCGGCTCGAAGTGGACGCGGCCGTCGATCTCGGTGTCCCGGCCGGCGAGGATCCGGAGGAGCGACGACTTGCCGGAGCCGTTGAGGCCCAGCACGCCGATCTTGGCGCCGTAGTAAAACGACAGGGAGATGTCGCGAAGGATTTCCTTGCGCTCGATCTTCTTCGAGACACCCAGCATGGAAAAAATGATCTTCGGCTCGTCGGGCTTGGCCATGGGGTCCACTCAAACGCGCGATTGACGCGCCGCAAGCCCCGTGGCTTCCCTTCCCGCGTGCAAGTCCGCCGCGCCACCCCCGCCGACGCCCGTGCCATTGCCGAGGTGCATGTCGCCTCGTGGCAGTCCGCCTACCGCGGGCTGTTTCCCGACTCTGTCCTCGACAACCTGTCCGTCGCCGAGCGCGAGCGGATGTGGGCTGCGCGGCTGGTCGAGCCGGCCACGATCTGGGTGGCCGGTCCGTCCGGCCAGATCAGCGGCTTTGTGTATGCGTGCCCGTCACGCGACGCCGACACCCCGCCGCCGGCCTTCGGCGAGATCGCGGCGCTGTACGTGCACCCGGCCGCGTGGGGCACCGGTTGCGGCCGCGCGCTCTGCCAGGCTGCGCTCGCCCACTTTCGGGAGGCGCCGGCACAATCCGTCATTGTGTGGGCGCTCAGCGGCAATCGCGCCGCGCGTCGTTTCTACGAGTCGCAGGGCTTTGTGACCGACGACGGTCGCCGCGACATCACCCTGTTCAACGTCACCCAGCCCGAGGTGCGCTTCCGGCACAATCTGCTCTGACCATGCCGCGGCCGCCCCTCGACCGTCCCACCCTGATCACCACCGTCCGCGGCGCGCTCGAGCCGCAGCCGTGGGCGCACGCCCTGTGGGAGGGAGGCTCGGCCGGGTTCGGCCGGGCCGACCAGTGGAGCGACGTCGATCTCCAGGTCGAGGTGGACGACGACAAGGTGGCCGCGGCCTTTGCCGCCGTGGAATCGGCGCTGGCGAAAGTGGCGGAGGTCTCGCTGACGTACGTCGTGCCCGAGCCCGCCTGGCACGGCCACAGCCAGCGTTTCTACCGCTTCGCCAACGCCGAATCGTGGCTGATCCTCGACTTCTGCGTGATGAAGCGCGGCGGCGGCTACAAGTTCAACGAGCCCGACGTTCACGGCCGGATGCCGGTGCTGTTCGACCGGTCCGGCCTCTTCGGCTCCCGGGTGGTGACGACCGACCGCGCCGCCCTCGAGCAGCGCCTCCGCGGCCGGATCGAGGCCCTGCGGGTGCGGTTTGCGATGTTCCAGGTGCTGGTCGACAAGGAGACGTGGCGCCACAACCCGATCGACGCGCTGCATTTCTACCAGGGCCTCACCCTCGCGCCGCTGGTCGAGTTGCTCCGCATCAAGCACGACCCGCTGCGCTCCACCTGGGGCAACCGCTACCTGCACCGGACCCTGCCGGAAGCCGAGGCGGACCGGCTGGCAAAACTCATGTACGTCGCGACGCCGGACCAGGTCGCGCCGAAGCGCGCGGAAGCCGAGACGTGGTTCAATGCGCTGGCCGACGAGTTGATGGCGAGAACGCAACTGGTGCCGCCGGGCTGAAGCACGACGCGAAATTGGGCGGGTCGAGCAAGTCGAACGCCGAATGCCCAACTCCGGACGCCGATCTAGATTCGAACCCATCTACCGAGGCACAGCTGGCGGGCACGGCGTCGAGCGCCGGATCCGCACCGTGGAGGCCGGATCCTTCACAAGCTTGGCCGCGGGACGGATCGGACGGCGCACCAGTTCACCGCCGCAGTTTGGACAAACGAACTTCAGTCGGTCCCGCGCGCACGTGATGCAGAACGTGCATTCGTAGGTGCAGATGAACGCCTCCTGCGACTCCGGCGGCAGGTCGCGGTCGCAGCACTCGCAGTTGGGACGGAGTTCGAGGGGCATCGTGACGGGTTGCAGAACCGCAAGTGGAGCCGCACCGAAAACGAGGCCCTCCCGGACGTCAATCCACGCCTTTCCCAGCTACGCTAGCGCCATTTCGATTTGGGATAATACCACCGCTAGCACGAAGCCGGCACGGAGCCGGCCAGGTGGACTTGTGCTCCGATCTGACGGGGAGATCGATGCTCGGTGGCCTCCGTGATCTAGGTGTCACCCGCACTCCTGCCTGAATCGAAAGCGCTCTAGCCACTGGTCAGCTGTTCAAGCGTCGTGAGGTGAGCCATCGCTTCCTCGCGCGTGTTGCCGCACATTTCCTCGCTGGGCCGCAAGCCGACGCAGAACGCCGGGCGCTCGGGTTTGCCAAACAGCGCACAACGGTAATCCGGCAGCAACTGAACGCATGGAATTCCCGCCGGTTTTCCATGCGGCATGCCGGGGATCGGCGATGTGATCGACGGCGCGATGCAGCAGGCGCCACAGCCGGGACGGCAGTTCATGTGATCATGGAGGGAGGTAACAAGGATCAGGATGCAGGTAACAGGATGCCAGCCGCTGAGCCGATCGTGCCCCACTCTGATACTTGGTAACCTGGTCCTTGTTACCTTTGGAGGAAATAACCGGGACCAGAATCCAAGTAGCAGGAATTCAGCGGCGGGATCGATCGCACCCTACCCTGCTACTTGGTCACCTGTCTCCTGTTACTTCTGTTTATTGCAGACTGAGGAACACCCTTGGGCCCTTGTTCTGCTTGGTTGCATCGGTCGACTGCGCGAGGAACAGGCGCTCGCCGGCGATGTGGCCGGTGTTGAGGAGGTAGTCGCGCACGCGTTCGGCGCGGGCGGCGGCCAGCGCGCGGAGGTCGTTGTCGTCGACCTTCATCGTCTCGGCGAGGCGGCCGGTCATTTCCTCCAGCGGGATGCCCGGGACCGCCGCGGGAGCGGCCTCGGCGGGCTTCGGCTTGGCCGATTCGGCGCGCGCCGACTTGAAGGTGAAGGCGTTGATTACCCGCCGGACCAGGCCAGGCTTCGGGGCGGGCGCCGCGCTCACCGGCGGCGGCCCGGCCAACGGCGCGCCAAACTGGGTGCCGGGCGGGAATTTCTCGTCAAAGAGTTTCTTCACCATCGCGGCGTTCTCGTCCGCGGTGATCGCCAGCTGGGCCGGCGGCGCGATGTTCGGGTCGACCGCGTGTTTCGCTTCCCAAATCTGCCGGCGCACGAGATCACCCAGCTTCTGCCGCTTGAGCGCGTAGGTGTCGGCGGCCGCGTCGTACGAGCCTTCCAGGCCGAGGCTCAGGCCCGGACGGTTCGTCAATGCTTTCACCATCGTCTCGAGCTTCGGCAGCTCGGTCGGCTGGAGCTCGCTGCCGCCCGGGGTGAACTCCTGGAACGCCAGCTCCTCGCCACCGCCGCCGAACATCGAGCCGAGCAGCGAGAACGGCGAGGTCGCCGCCTTCGTGAGCAGGTTCACGATCACGCGCAGCACCACCTTGCCGATGCGGAAGTTCGGGTCGTCGAGGCTGCCCTGCACCGGCAGGTCGATCACGATCTTGCCGTCGAGATCCTTGAGCAGCGCCACGCCCAACCGCACCGGCAGGCCGGTGGCGTCCTTGCTGTTGGTCGCCGCCCCAAAGGTGAACTGGTTCAGCGTGACCACATTCGTCGTGTCGAGCTGCCGGCCATCGACGTGGACCTTCGTGTCCACCACCAGCTTGCCGCGCGCCAGCTCGTAGCCCGCGAATTTTCCCGTGTACGGGCTGATCGGCAGCAGGTCCACGTTCTTGAAGTCAATCTTGAGGTCGACGAAGGGCTTCGCGCCGAGCGGATCGAGCTGGCCGACAATCGCCACCGGGCCGACCCCGTCCACCGTACCCTTCAGGTCAACCTGGCCCCGGGCCAGGTTCTCCGAGGAAAGCCCAGTGATGGTGCCGCCAAACTGGCCAAGCACCATGCGCACGTTCGGCTCGAGCGAGCGGTCCGTGAAGCTGAAGTCGCCGTCCGCGATCACGACCCGGCCAATCGAGACGCTCGGCAGCTCCGGCGCGGCCGGTGCGGACGCCGGCGCGGGTGGCTGGGCGGAAGGCGGCGCGGACGGCGGAGTCGTCGCCGCCGGCTGGGCCTTGGCGAGGGTCTGGAGGTTCATGGTCTTGTCCGCGTTCACGAGGACGCGGGCGTACGGTCCCGTGACCGAGATCTCGTCCAGCGCAACCGTGAGCTTCGGCACCGTGGCGACCTTGATCCCGGTGAGCCCGAGCCGCGCAAATCCGACGAGGTCCTCGTTGTGCGCACTGTCGACCAACCCAAGTTTCTCGACCGTCACCTCGCCCGCCACGGTCGCATCGGGCGCGCCGCCGGCCGGCAGCGCCAGATGGATGGTCTGGCTCGTCGAAACCGCGCCCTGGGTCAGGTGGGCGTTCACGAACTGCTCGAGATAGGGACTGAGGGGCAGTAGTTCGAGGCCCGCAACGTCGGCCTTGAGGTCAACCACCACCGACGGGAAGGCGGTCGCGGAGCCCGACACCCGCACGGTCCCCTGCGGAGCCCACGCTAGCGACAGGTCGAAGGGCATGACCGCGCCGTCCGCGAGGGTCAGTTTTTTCAGCGAGAACTGAATTCCGCTCAGCGAGAGCTGGGCCGGCCGCGGCGCCGCCCGGTCGGTGATGTTCACCTTGAAATCCTTCAGCGCGACCTCGCCCACGGTGACATCCGGACGCTTGGCCGGGGCCGCCGCCGGCGCGGCCTTGGCCGGAGCGGCGGCCGGAACCGGCTCGGGCTGCAGCATGCTGAGGAGATTCAGCGAACCGTCTGCCTCGCGCCGGACGTTCACCGTGCCGCCGGAAAGCACGAGCGAGTCGAGCGCCGCCTTGAGCGCGAGCGGGTCCGCCTTCAGTCCGGTCAGGTCGAGGCCCGCCAGCTCGAGCGCCGTTTCCTTGGAGGCCCGCTCGACCACCTTCAATCCGCGGAGCTGAACGGCGCCGTCGCTGAGCTGCAGCTTGGGAGTGCCGCCGTCGAAACTGGCGGCGTAGCGACCGCGCACCGAGAGCGTGCCCCCGGCGACGTCGGCCCGAGTCAGGTTGGAATAATACGGCGCATATTTCGGCAGGAGGATGTTCTCGAGCCGGAGCTCGCCCTCCGACTTCAGCGGCTGCGCCGACAGCGTGCCGGACCACTCGAGTTTCTCACCCGCCTCGGTCACCGCCTGGAAGTGATACGGCGCCCCCGTCGCCCCCACCGTGCGGAAATTCGTCACCGCCACCGAAACCGGCCCCAGCGTCGTGGCGAACGGCTGCGGCCGCGACCGGTCCGCAAATTCGAGCCGCGCATCGGTCACCTTCAGGCTGCCCACGCGCAGCGGCCGCGACGTCCCGGACGCCACGGGCGGCGGGGCCGCGCCGGGCTTGGCCGCCAGGCGCTCGATCAGATCGGCAAAACTCAACGTGCCATCCTGCAGGACGACCACGCCGACATGAAATCCATCCAACTCCACGTCGCTCACGACCCACTCGCCCCAGAGCGACGACAGCGCGTCAAAGTTCACGTAGAGCCGATCCCAGCCCAGGAACGAGCCGTCGCCCGTCTTCAGCCGGATATCGAAATTCTCGACGGTCACGGACAGCGCGTACGGGTTGAGCCGCACCTTGCCGATCGTGACCTGGCGTCCCAGCAGGCCGGAGAGCCGCTTCTCCGCCTGCGACCGGATGATCGGCGGCAACACGAAAAACCCGACGACCGTGAACACGAGGATCGCAGACAGCACGACGATGAACCGACGCCGAACACGTGGGGAGAAGTTCATGCATCGATTATAGCGGCGCCCGCGTTCACCGCAACAGTGCAGAGTGCCATGCCGGGCAGGAGCGATTTCGGAGAGCGCAGAATGCCGGACGCCCGACGCCGGGCGCAAAAGGGCATGATTGCGACCGCGGTGCGGTGCGGATCGAAACAGCGTGGAGTGTTCGGTCCCCTTCGACTGCGCCGTGGAGCGTACGGCGTCCAATGGCCGGCTTTCGCCCGCCCCGCTTCAACGCAGTTCCTTCAATACCGCCCTGAGCTGCGCGGCGTGATCGGCCGGATCGACCTTCGGAATCACGGCGAGCACGGTTCCGTCTTTCGCCAGGACAAATGCCGCGCGCGCCGGGCCCGAGAATTTTCGTCCGTACATCGACTTTTCCACGATCGCGTCAGCCGCCCGCGCGAACTGGTCGTTCGGGTCGCTCGCCAGCGTGTAGGTGATCCGTTTCTTCGCGGCATACTTTGCGTGTGAGCCGCACGTATCGCGGCTGAGCGCGACCAGATTGTAGCCGGCGCGGTCGAACTCGGCCGCGTGCGCCGCCAGGCTGTCATTCTGGCGGTCACATCCGGGCGTATTGTTTCGCATGTAAACCGATACGATGGTCCGGCGGGTGAGCAGGTCCCCAAGCATGACGACTTCCTCGCGACCATTGCGGAAGATCTTGAGCGACAGTCGGGTATCAAATTTCTGTCCAGGCTGGATCATGACCCCGGCAATCAGCCAAACCGGCGCGCTACCGTCAAGTTGCTCGGCTCTGCGACAGGATAAATCGCACCTAGTTCGCGCCGGCTTTGACGTGCAGACAAAACTCCTTCAACGTCCGGCCCGTCATGAAACCGGTCAAGATCCCAGCGCTCGAGCTCTTCCTGCACGAGATGATTCCCCTCGCGAAAGCGATGGGCGTCGGCGTGGAGGTGAGCGACGACCACAAGCTGGTGCTGATCGCGCCGAAGGAGCAGAACAAGAACTCCCTCAACACCGCGTTCGGCGGCAGCTTGGTTTCGCTCGCCACCCTCGCCGGCTACGGCGTCGTGTGGGAGCTGATGCGTGACCAGGCGAATGCCGAGAGACCCGTGTGGCACATCGTGGTGAAGGAAAGCCGGGCGGCCTATCGTCGCCCGGTGCTTGGTGATCTTCGCGCGATTTGCGAGCGTCCGGCCCAGGCGGCGATCGCCGAGTTCAAGGACGCCCTCGCCCGCTACGGCAAGGCGAAGCTCAAGCTCCGCGCGCACGTCGTGGAAAACGGCGCCGTCGCCGTCGACGTCACGGCCGCCTTCGTGGTGACCCGCTGATCCGCGGCGCCGCCGCGACGGTGCAAAGCTGCCAGCCCTAAGCTGTCAGCCGTCCGCTCGGACCCCGCCAATGACCTTCACGCCCGCGGTGTGTCTTCGTCCTGCGGCTTTCAACCTATCAGCAAGCCGTACAAACCCGTTTCCCAATTTTCCCTTTTCCAGTTTCCCGCTTTCCCACTTTCCCGATTTTCCAAATTTCCTTCAGATGTGCTTCGAATCCGCCTCATCCTTTTTCGCGTAGCCGGAATCCTGACGCTGGTGGTTGACGGCGTTTTTCTTCAGGTAAGCCTGGTAGACATCGTCGGCCGTCATGCCGAGGGTCTGGGCGAGTGACACGAGGAAGTGGAACAAGTCGACGACTTCGACCTTGGCGTTCTGCTCGTCGAATTTCTGGTACTTGGCCCACCATTTCCACGGCACGCTGTCGATCAGCTCGGCCGTCTCCTGCTGCATGGCGCGGGTGTAGTTTAAAATCCACTTGGCCTTTTCTTCGTCCGTCGGGGGCGGCAGGTTGACGCCGATCCGGCGGTTAAGGGCATCCTGCATGCGGAAGATTTCCTCGAGCTTGTCCATATGAAGGCCGAGGCTGGGAAGCCCGGACGGTGCTGGCAAGCCCGTCTTGGGCCGGACCGCGATGGGCTTAGTTATTTGTAACCAGTCAGTTGCCAGGTCCCGGCGGGAGGTTTTCCAAAATTGAGGTTGCGGCCCGGCGCCCTGCGGGCGAGCTTGGCGCCTTCACGCCTGCGTTGAGCCGCATTCCCTGCGCTCCGCCGGCCATCCCAACCACGGCCGCTCTCCCTCGTTCGCTTCCTCGCCTCTCCGCGACGGATCGCCCGGCGGATGAGCGCCAGACCAGAAACCACACACATGTCAGATCCAGCACCGTCCGGCGATCCCGCCGCGACTGCCGGCGCGGCCACTCCGGCCGCCAGCACCGGCGACACCGCCCCGGTGGGCCACTTCGGCGCGAAAGGCTCGGGCCTCGCCCGCGGCAAGCGCCCGGCCCCCTCGGCGGCTCCGAGCAGCAGCACCACGCCCACCGGCTACCAGCCCAGCGCCCTCGAGGTCATCCGGCCCCAGAGTGAGTACAAGAACCCGTTCACGGGTGAAACGTCCGTGCCTGCCGTCAATGAACCCGCTCCCGCGCAACCCGCGGCGAGCGTGCCCGCGCCGGTCCCGGCGCCCGTCGAGCCGGCCCAGCCGGCGCCTGAGGCCGTCGCTCCCGCCGCTCCGGCGGAGCCGGCGGCGCCCGCCGCCCCCACCGCGAAAGCCGAGCTCAACATCCTGCCCCCGCAGGAGGTGAAGCGCCCGGCCGTCAGCTGGGGCGAGCACCCGTCCCAGGGCCACGAGGGTCCCGGTGGCGAACAGCGCCCCCGCCGCGAGGACCGCGGCCATTTCCGTCCCGACCAGCCGCGCCGCGAGCAGCGGACGTTCGAGCCGCGCCGCGACCAGCCGGCTCCGGCGCCGACTCCGGCCCCGGCCGAAAAGTCCGGCGGCTTCTTCGCCTGGCTCAAGGGCCTCTTCGGCGGCAAGCCCGCCGAGGCCGCCCAGGGCGAGCGCGGTGGCCAGTACCGCGACGGTCAGCACCAGCACGAAGGCGGCCGGCGTCGCCGGCACCGTGGCGGCCGTGGCCGCGGCGGCTTCCAGCAGGGCGGCGGTGACAACCGTGGACCGCGCGACTTCTCCGGCGAAGGCTCCCAGCAGCATGGTGGCGAGCACGGCGGCGGCGAGCAGCGCTTCGAGGGCGGCGGTCGCCGCCGTCGGCGCGGCGGCCGCGGCCGGCATCGCGACGACCGGGGCCCGCGACCGGAAGGCCAGCAGGGCGGCGGCGCGATCTGATCGCCCCACCCGTCACACTCACCAAGGCGCCCGTTCCACGGGCGCCTTTTTTGTGCCCACAAATCCGCCTGGGCGGAGGCGATCGAACCACAAAGGGCACGAAGAGCACCAAGACGATTCAGTCGGATTCGGTACGGTCCGGCTTCGTGCCCTCCATGTCCTTGGTGGCAATCAGCCGCGCGCAACGGTTCTGGCTTCCAACTTTTCCCGCGGCGCCTTCAACTCCGGCGAATGGCCGATCTCATCGTCAATGGCGGGAAAGCCCTCTCCGGCACCATCACGCCGTCCGGCAACAAGAACTCCGCGCTCCCCATTCTCTGCGCGACGCTGCTGACCGACGCCCCGGTTCGCCTCCACCACGTCCCCGCGATCACCGACGTGGAGAAGCTCGTCACGTTCTTCACCGACCAGGGCTCGCGCGTCGAGTGGGACAAGGCGTCAGGCACCATGCTGCTCGACCACTCCAGTTTCGACGCGCGCCGCATGCAGGGCGAGCTGCCCTCCGGCATGCGCTCGTCGGTGCTGCTCTTCGCGCCGCTGCTGCAGCGGATGAAGAAGTTCGCCGTCCCGAGCAACGCCAAGGGCTGCTCGCTCGGCATCCGCGAGCTCGACCCGCACCTCGAGATTCTCGCCAAGCTCGGCGCCAAGATCACGCACAACGGCTCGCTCGTCATGTCGCTCCGGGGCCGCTTCCGCGGCGCGCGCCATTGGCCGGACTACATGTCCGTCACCGCGACCGAGAACTTCGTCATGGCCGCCGCCCTCGCCGAGGGCACCTCCACCATCATCAACGCCGCGAGCGAGCCGCACGTTCAGGATCTCTGCACCGTGCTCGTCGGGATGGGCGCGAGGATCGCGGGCATCGGCACGAGCCAGCTGACGGTCGAGGGCGTGAAGCGCCTCGGCGGCGGCACGTTCACCATCAACACCGACTACCACGAGGTCGTCACCTTCCTCGCGCTCGGCGCCATCACCGGCGGCGAGGTTCGCGTGCGCCATTCGCTGCCGCACCACTTCGACCTCATCACCCGCGCCTTCGCCAAGCTGGGCGTCGTGATCGAGCACCAGGGCGACACCGCGCTGGTGCGGAAGCGGCAGAAGCTCGTGATCGAGACACCGTTCACGAGCAACCTGCTGCCCAAGATCGAGGCAGCGCCGTGGCCGTACTTCCCGGTCGACCTCCTGCCCTGCATGATCGCGCTATCGGTCCGCGCGAAGGGCGCGATCCAGTTCTGGAACAAGGTCTACGAGGGCGGATTCACCTGGATGCCCGAGCTCTCGAAGTTCGGCGCGCACGTCGTGGTGAGCGACCCGCACCGCATCATCGTCTTCGGCGACCGCCCGCTGCGGCCCGCCACGGTGGACGCGCCGTACATCATCCGCGCGGCCGTCGCGCTCTACATGGTGGCCGCGAGCATCCCCGGCCGCTCCGTGGTGAAGAACGCCGACACGATCATGCGCGCCCACCCGCACTTTGTCGAAAACCTCCGCAGCCTCGGCGCCGAGGTCGAATGGAAGTGACCCGGATTTTCACCGCTAAGCCCGCGAAGGCCGCCAAGCGTCCGGTTTGATTTCGAACTACCCTCTTCCTCTTGGCGTTCTTAGCGCCCTTCGCGGTTAAACCAACCTCCATGTCCTCGCCTGATCCCAAGAAGGGTCTCGGTTTCATTTCCAGTACGCTCGCGTCGCCGGTCACGCCGGCCGAGGCTGCGCTGCGGCCGCTGAGGTTCGCCGACTTCACCGGTCAGGCAAAGACGGTCGAGCGGCTGCAGGTCATGGTCGGCGCCGCCCGCCGGCGCGGCGAGGCGCTCAACCACATCCTGCTCTCCGGCCCGCCCGGCCTCGGCAAGACAACGCTCGCGTTCATCCTCGGGCACGAGCTCGGCAAGAGCGTGCGGGTCACTTCCGGCCCCGTGATCGAGAAGGCCGGCGACCTCGCCGGGCTGCTCACCAGCCTCGAGGAGGGCGACATCCTGTTCATCGACGAGATCCACCGGATCCCGAAGACGGTCGAGGAGTATCTCTACACCGCGATGGAGGATTTCCGCCTCGACATCATGATCGACCAGGGCCCGAACGCCCGCAGCGTCCGCCTCTCGATCCCGCGCTTCACGCTGGTCGGCGCCACCACCCGCAGCGGCCTGCTCACCGCGCCCCTGCGGTCGCGCTTCACGCTGCAGACGCGCCTCGACTATTACGACCACCCGACGCTCGAGGGCATCGTCCGCCGCAGCTGCGGCCTGCTGAAGGTCGCGATCGACGACACCGGCGCCCGCGAGATCGCCACGCGCGCCCGCGGCACCCCGCGCGTCGCGAACAACCTGATCAATTTCGTCCGCGACTACGCCCAGGAGCGCGCCCAGGGCCGCATCACCCAGCCCGTCGCCGCCGCCGCGCTGGAGCTGCTGGAGATCGACGCGGCCGGGCTAGACGAGATGGACAAGCGCATGCTGCGCGTCATGGCCGAGAACTACGGCGGCAAGCCCGTCGGCCTCGGCACGATCGCCGTCGCCGTCGGCGAGGAGGCCGAGACGCTCGAGGAGGTCCACGAACCTTTCCTGATCCAGGAGGGCTACCTCCAGCGCACCCCCCAGGGCCGCATCCTCACCCCCAAGGGCTACGCCGCCGTTGGCCTCAAGCCCCTCGGCGGCGAGCAACAGAGCCTGCTCTGAGTGGGTTGGATTTGCCACAAAAGGCGCGAAGCACACGAAGACCAATCCGGTTTTGGATCGGAACCCTTCGCGTCCTTCGTGCTCTTCGTGGCGAAATTGCGGCGCACCCAACGGGTGGTCCCGGATTTGGCGCCCTCACTTCTCCGTCATGCGATACGCACTGTCCCAGTCAGGGCCGGGCGGTTCGGCCTGCAGGCGGAGGCAGCGCTCGCGCAGCACCAGCGAGGGATTGGGGGCGCCGCCAACCTCCAGGGGTGCGCTCCGCTCCAGGCAGGCAAGCGCCGCCGCCCACTCGCGGGCGGCATAGTGTCGCGTAGCCTGCTCATAATGGGCGATGCACTCGCGCTGGGCCGGTGTCATGTCCTCCTTGAGCCCCACGATCTCGTAAACCGGCACCGGGGCCGTCCGGCCCTTCACGATCACCCGGTCGAGAAAGCGGAACACGACCCGGTCGCCGCCATGGCGCTCACATTCGCGCCGGGTCGCCTCGGTCACCATGGTGCGCACGCCGAAGTGCCGGGCGCCGGACTCCATCCGGGCCGCGAGGTTCACGTTGTCGCCCATGACCGTGTAGTTCAGCCGCGACCGGCTACCGATGTTGCCGACCAGGGCCGGCCCGCTGTTCAGGCCAATGCGGCACTGCAGCTCGCCGACACTCGGAGGCCACTGGGCCTCCGCCGCTTTCCACCGCTCGCGCAGTTCCGCGAGCCGCCGGTGGACGCGCTGCGCGGCGACGCAAGCCCGCAGCGCGTGGTCCGGCAACGGGATCAGGGCGCCGAACATCACCACCACCGCATCGCCGATGTACTTGTCGAGCGTGCCGCGCTCCTCCTCGACGATCTCCGTGCAGGCCGTCAGGTACTCGTTCATCAACTGGACCAGCCGGTCAGGCGGCAGCGTCTCGGCCAGGTGCGTGAATGACTCGAGATCGCTGATGAAGACCGTTAGATCCTGCTCGTGTCCGCCCAGCTGCGGCGCGCCTTCCGCCTCAAGCAGGCGCTGGACCAGCTCGGGCGGCACGTAGGCGCCGAACATTCCCTTGAGCCGGCGCTTCTGGCGCTCCTCGGCGACGTGCTGCCACGCGACGGCGGCGAAGCTCGTGGTGAAGGCGGCGCCGACCGTCGCGGTCACCGGCAGGACGAGCCGGAGCGACTCAAACGACCAGAGTGAGAACCAGAGGTAAAAGGTCAGCACGAGCGCGGCGGTGAGCTTCCAGCGGACGCCGGCGGTGCCGCCGGCCGCGGCCAGCGCGCTGATGCCCAGGGTGAGCGCGAGCACAAGCAGGTACTCGCCCCACGGGGGAGGCCGGCGGAGGAATTGCCCGGCCAGCAGGGTTTTCACGGCATTGCCCAGGGCGCCGACCCGCGGCACCGGGTTGTCGTCAAACGGGGTCGGCGCGAGGTCGTGGAGCATCGGGTCCACGGGTCCGATCAGGACGATCGCGCCCCTCCAGACCGGATTCGCAAAGAACGCTTCCGCCGCCTGCCGCTCCGCCGGCCGGTAGGCGCGCAATCCCTCGGCGTGCCGCCACACGGTCGAAAACCCGAATCGCGGGTTGCGCACCGGATCCTCCCAGCGCGAAAACCAGTTCACCTCCAGAAGCTGCCGCCGGTACAGCGGCACCACGACCGGAGGCCGGCCGCCCGGTTGCACGATCTCCAGGTGGTCGCCGTACACGCCCACGGCGTCCGCGTTCAGCCCCCAGTAGGCCAGCGCCAGCTCCACGCTCATGTGCAGGCAGGTGCGCCCGACCAGCGGCACATAGGCCGGCACCCACGCCACGTTGTCGCCCACGATGTCAATCAGACCCGAGCGCGGCGGCAGCCACGGCTCGGGCTCGCCCACGTTGAGCTGGGACTCCTGCGGCGGCTCAAACCAGCCGGCCGTGTCCAGGTCGCGGTCCAGCAGCGGCAGCTCGCGCGCCGTGCGCCGGGGCCGCGGCGGGGGCGGCGGCGCGGAGACAAACGGGCTGAAGAGCGACCGCACCACCACCTTGGGGACATCCAGCATCGTTGGCGGCCTCGTCCCGAAGTCGCGGAACGGCGTTTCGGCATAGGCCGAGCCGAGCACCACCGGCGGGCCGCCGTCGAGGTAGCGCGCCAGCGCCACGTTGCCGTCCACCAGCGCTTCCCGCTGGCCCGACCGGTTGCGCGCCACGGCGTCAAAGACCACGTCCACCCCTACGGCCCGGACGCCGGCCCGGTCGATCAGCGCGGCCGCCACTGACGCGAACGACCGCCGGTCCCACGGCCAGCCCCCCATGTCGTCCAGCGAGGTCGCGTCGATGTCCACATAGACCACCTTGACGGGCGCCGTCAGCTCCCCGCGGGCGCGGTACCGCCAGTCCAGGGTCTGCTGCTCGACCGCATCCAGCCAGCCGCCGGCCAGCAGCACGCACCAGCCGGCCGGCAGAATCGCCAGTCCCAGCCATCGCAGGGGAGTCAGGACGCCGAAAGCCTTGCGCGCCGCCACGGAGCCAGCACTAGCCGTCACCCCGGGGGAACGGAAGCGGAATCACCGTTGGTCAAGTGCCCGCCACCACGGACCGGCGCCGTCGGCCGGGGATTCCCCGCTGGTTAGCTACCGCGTCCCGGTGGTCGATCGAGCTGTTTTCACCACGAAGCACGCGAAGAGCACGAAGACCAATCCGGGTTGGGGATCGGAACCCTTCGCGTCCTTCGCGCTCTTCGCGGTTAAAAAAACCGCCCGGCCCGCTTTGGACGAGAGCTAGCCCTTGATGGCGACTTCCTTGCCCTCCTCGGAGGAACGGTAGATCGCTTCGAGGATGCCGATGACCTTGATGGTCTCGGTCCACGGCACGGGCGACGGCTTGTCATTCACGACGCAGTCCATGAACGCGGCGATTTCGCTCCAGTGCGGATACGGGACGCTCTGCGGGTGGAGCAGCGAGCCCTGCGCGTGCACGCCGTTCGTGACGGTCGCGAACTCCGCGCTGGGCCATTTGATGCCGCCCTTCTTGCCGAAGATCTGGGCGAGGAGGTCCTCGTTCTCGACCTGGTGGCACATCCACGCGGCCTCGAGCAGCAGCGTCGCGCCGTTGTCGAAATGGACGAAGCCCGTGGCAAAGTCCTCGACCGAGTAGCGCTCGCGGTCCCACTCGCCCCAGAGGTTCGGCATGTCATGACCCTTCGCGAACACCGTCTTGGACGTGCCGGTCACGCGCACGGGCTTCGGGAAGCCCATCAGCCAGAGGCAGAGGTCAAGCGCGTGGACGCCGATGTCCATGCAAGGGCCGCCGCCGGCGAGCTTCTTGTCAATGAAGCCCGGGGACGGCGGGAGCCAGGCGCGGCGCACGGCGCGGACGCGGGCATGGTAGGCGTCGCCGAGATTGCCGCCGTCGACCCACGCCTTGGCGGCGAGGCCGCCCTGCGTGAACCGCTGGTGCTGCGCGGTCATGAGCTTGAGCTTCTTCTTGTCGGCCAGCGTGCCCATCGCGCGCACATCGGCGGTGGAGACGGCGAGCGGCTTCTCGCAAAGCACGTGGAGCCCGGCGTTGAGCGCGGCGAGCGCCGCCGGGGTGTGCACCATGTTCGGCGTGCAGATGTCGACGGCGTCGAGGTCGAGCTTCAGCAGGTCGCGGTAGTCGCTGAACGTCCGGGTCCCGCCCGCAAGCTCGGCCGCCTTGCGGACGGCGGGCTCGGACACGTCGGCGATGCCGACGATCTCGGCCTCGGGCAGGTTCTTCCACCCGGGGATATGGCAGTTCTGGGCGATGCCGCCGGCACCGATGAGGCCGACGCGGAATTTGCGGGATTTCATGGGGACAAGGGTGACCAAGCGATGCGGACCCGACGCCCAGCGACAATCAAAAAGCCGCCGCCGCAGGGAGAACATTCAGCGCCCGCGCCGTGAGGCGCGGGCGGCGGTCAGCTTCCCCAAGAATTGGGGAACCGCGGATTTCCGCAGAGCTTCGCGAACTGGGCTTGAATGCCCAGCCTCCTCACGTCGGCTGCTACGACCAGACTCGATCCAATTCGTGCGGATTAGCGCGGATCAGCGGTTCCCCTGCTCCGTTGCCTCCTGTGCAAAATCGGAAGCTCCGCCTCGCTTAGAAGAACTTCTTCGCTTTTTCGAAGAAACTCTTGGACGTCGGTTCGTTGGCGTCGCCGCTGACGCGGGCGAATTCCTCGAGCAGGCGGCGCTGTTCCGAGGTGAGCGAGTGTGGCACCTCGACCTGCACGCGGACCAGCTGGTCGCCCTGATGGCCGCCGCGCAGCGAGGGCATGCCCTTCTCGCGGAGGCGGAAGGTGGTGCCGCTCTGCGTGCCGGCCGGGATCTTGAGCGTGGCCTTGCCGAACAGCGTGGGCACCTCGATCGTGCCGCCCAGCGTCGCGAGCGTGAACTTGATCGGGATCTCGCAGAAGAGGTTGTCGTCCTGGCGCTCGAACAACTCGTGTTCCTTCACCGAGAGGACGATGTAGAGGTCGCCCGGATGGCCGCCGGCGACGCCCGCCTCGCCGTTGCCCGTGGAGCGCAGGCGCGAGCCGGTGTCGACGCCCGGGGGAATCCGGACGTTCAGCTTGGTTGTCCGCACGACGCGCCCGTCGCCCCGGCACGCGGTGCAGGCCTTCTCGACCTTCGTGCCGACGCCGCCGCAGGCGGGACAGGGCTGGGTGAACGTGATGATGCCGCCCGAGCGCCGGATCTGGCCGGCGCCGCGACAGGTGGGGCACGTGATGCGCTTCGAGCCCGGCTCCGCGCCGGTGCCGTCGCAGCGCTCGCAGCTGACGTGCTTGCGGAACGAGATTTCCTTTTCGGCGCCGCGCGCCGCCTCCTCGAGCGTGATCTCGAGGTCGTAGCGCAGGTCGGAGCCGTCGCGACCCGAGTCGCGCCCGCCGCCACCGCCGAACATCTCGTCGAAGATGCCGCCGCCCTGCTGGCCGAACACCTCGCGGAAAATGTCGAACGGATCGTGGAAGCCGCCGCCCATGCCGCCCGCGCCGCGTGGCATGCCGCCGGGCCCGCCGCCGCCCTCGAACGCCGCCGGACCGTAGCGGTCATACGCGGCGCGCTTTTCGGGATCCTTCAGGACCTCGTAGGCGTGCGAGACCTTCTTGAACATCTCCTCGGCCTCCTTGTTGCCGGGGTTCTTGTCCGGATGGTACTGCACGGCCTTCTTGCGGTAGGCCTTCTTCAGCTCGTCGTCGCTCGCGCCTTTGCCGACGCCGAGGAGCTCGTAATAGTCGTCCTTCGCCATGTTGGTCTTGGTTGGAAACCGCTAATCTTCGCTAGTCGGCGCTGATTTGGTTTGGGAAACTCCGGGGAGAGCTTGGTTGGTGCCGTGGTGGCGCCCTAGGCCTTGGCCTCGGCGGGCTTGGCGGCGCCGCTGGAGACGATCACGGACGCGGGACGCAGCAGGCGGCCGTTGAGGGTGTAGCCCACGCGCACGACGGTCACCACGCTGCCCTCGGGCACGGTTTCGCTCGGCTGAGCGGAGATGGACTCGTGGAGGTTCGCGTCGAAGGGCTGGCCGGCCGGTTGGACTTCCTTCAGCCCGTGATTCGCCAGCGCCGTCTTGAACTGGTTCAACACCAGCTCGACGCCGCCGGTCAGCGCCTTGAGGTCCGCGCCGGGTTGCTTGGCCGCAGTGAGGCCGAGGTTGAGGTTGTCCATGACGGGCAGGAGGTCCTCGAGCACCCGGGCCACGCCAAACTGGCGCAGCTCGTCCTTTTCGCGCACGGCGCGACGGCGGAAGTTCTCCAGGTCGGCCACGGCGCGGAGATAGCGGTCGTAGTTCTCGGCGGCCTCCTTCTTGGCCGCGGCCAACGCCTCCGCCGCGACGGCCTCGGGCGCAGGCGCGGTCGGGGCGCCAGCCGGGGCCGGCGCGGGAGCGGGCGCGGAAGTCGGTGCAGCCGCCTCCGGCGCGGCGCCAGCGGCGGGCGTGGAGGAGGTGGTGGGAGTGTCAGTGGATTCAGGTCCAGCCATAGGAAGCCGGAGACTAAACTACGGCTTTTTGCTTTCTTCAAGCGCGTCGAAATAGCCTTTCGACTTTTCACCGGAGCCGGCCGCCTCCTGATATTTGGCCGCCTGCACGGCCTCCCGGGCCGCCTCCCCCACCGCCTCGCCCAGGCGTCCGGGCAGCAGCTCCTTCAGGGCCGGCGCCGCCGGCAACAGCGCCATCAGGGCCGACGGGGCGAGCAGCTGCTTCAGCTCGCTGACGTCGCGGTACGAGTGGCGGAAGCCGAGCTTGAAATCCTGCACCGACGGCACCTTCCCCGAGTGGTCGGCCACCACCAGCTCGTCCAAGGCAACCGTCAGGTCCTTGACGAGCATCCCCTTCGGCGCCCGACCGGGCACCGGCACCGGGTTTTCCTCGCCGGTCAGCATCCGGTTCTGGAAGGCCGTGGTGTTGTTGTGGCCCGCCTCGCGGCGCACGAAGGTCACCTTGGCGAGTTCGATCGTCGCGGTGGCCACCACCGGCCGCGGGTTGAGCAGCGTGAGCATCTCGACGTCGGCGGTGAGCCGCCGCACCACCAGGAAATCCTTCACCGGGTAGGTCGGCGGATTCGTGACGACGATGCCCCGGGCGTCGATCTCACCGGTGAACGGATTCACCACCAGCCGCTCGAAGGTCAGGTCAAAGCCGGTCCGCTGCCGAACCTGATTCGCGACGAGCGCCGGGAGAAACAGCATCCAGGCGAGCGCGGCGAAGGCAAAAAGGACGGCGAGGAAGACCAGCAGCTGGAACATCGCGCCGCCGGCGGCGCGATGGGTCGAAAGATGAAGGTGGAGAGTTGAGAAGCCGAAGGCCGCCGGGCGGCGGGCCGAGGCGGGCGCCGGCTGCAGGTGGCTCGGACGTCCGGCTTTCAACTTTGAACCCTCAGCGCTCAGCAAGCCTCCGCCGTCAGGCGAAGTTTTCCGTGACCAGCAAGATCGCCGTGCTCTCGGCCACGAAGGTGAACGCCCCGGCAAAGGGCAGGAGCACGTTCTCGCCGCGCTCGAGCGCCTGGCCGAACGGGGCGCGGGAACCGGTGCTGCCGTCGGCGCCGCAGCGGACCGCGCCGCTCACGACGCTGAGCAGCCGCGGCTGCTCGCCGGACGGGATGGAGAGGCGCTCGCCGGCGCCCAGCACGACCCGCCGGATCCGGAACTCGGCGCAATCGGCGATCACGCCGGAGGTCGGTGCGGCGCGCACGGGCGCGGGCTCGAAGTCGTTCCAGTGAATCGAACGCAGGGACTGCTCGATGTGCAGCTGGCGCGGCTTGCCGTCGAGGCCGACGCGGCCCCAGTCGTAGACGCGGTAGGTCGTGTCCGAGTTCTGCTGGATCTCGAGGATCAGGTTGCCGGCGTCGATCGCGTGGACCTGGCCGCTCGTGACGAGGATCGAGTCGCCGGCGGCGACGCGGAAATGGTGGATGCAGGACTCGAGCGTGTTGTCCTTGATCGCCTTCTCGAACTGCTCGCGCGTGACGCCCCGCTTCAGGCCGACCAGCAGGTGGGCGTCGTGGCTGGTGTGGGCGATGTACCAGTTCTCAGTCTTGGGTTCGCCCTTGAGCTCCTCGGCGACCTCCGCGGGCGGATGAACCTGCAGGCTGAGCCGCTCGCGGCAGTCGAGCCACTTCACCAGCATCGGGAACCGCCGGCTGGCGGGCCATTTTGGGCCCATGACGTCCGCCGCGTGTTGCTCGAGCACGGCGCGGAGCGAATGCCCGGCGTGGTGGCCGGCCCGGACGATCGACTGGGCCTCGGGGCGGTCGACGATCTCCCAGCTCTCGCCGATCGGGCGCCCGGCCGGGAGGCTCCGGCCCAACGCGGACTCCAGGGCCCGTCCGCCCCAGACTCGTTCCTGGTACAACGGCTCGAAACGCAGAAGATCTCGCATGGGTGGAGGATGAAGAATCGGTAAAGCCCCCGTCGAGGGAGTTTACATTTGACCGCCTAGGGGGTTAGCATGGAATCCGCGCTCAGCAGGTCGGCTTACACAAATGCCCAAGTCGGAGACTTCAAACCCAAACGACGGACCGTCGTTTCAGGCCCAACGTTACCGTCCCAACTGGATTGAAGCGGTCACATGCTTCATCCTGGGCATTTTCATCACCGTCGCCCTCGTTGACTACGATCCGGCGCAGGTCGGCTCGCTGCGTTCCACTGCTGCAACTGCCACGAACCTCATGGGTTGGGTGGGCGCCAACACGGTTTGGATCCTGCTCTTTTCGGTCGGCGTCAGCACCTGGCTGCTGCCCATCTTCCTTTTTTGGATGCTCTACGTGGCGGTCCGGAACGCCCGGCATTTGGTCATCACGCGGGTGATCGCGATGATCATTGCGGCCGTGACGCTCGCGTGCATCGCCGCGATGTTCAAGGAGGCCAAGTGGGCCAACGACTATTTCCCGAAGGGTCCGGGCGGACTGGCCGGGCTTTCGATCTATCACGGCCTTCTCGCCGACGCCCTGGGTGCGTTCGGTTCGGCCTTGCTGCTCTGCACGGCGTATGTGTTCGCGCTGATGTTCATTTTCACGAAGGACATCGGCCTCGAGCTCGAGCGCTATATGACGATGTTCCAGGCGTGGCGCGCGGCCCGCGCGGCCAAGCGGGCCCTCGCGGTGGAACAGCTGAAGAAGGACAAGGAGGCGGCGCTCAAGGCCAAGACCACGCCCGTGGTCGCCCCGCCGTCGGCTCCCCCGCCGCCCGCGGCCGCACCCGCCCTGGTGGGTCCGTCGGGCAAGAAGGTGTTCGTGCCGAAGACCGTCGACGAACTGGCGAAGCCGCCCGCGCCGGCGGCTCCCGCTTCCAAGCCGCCCGCCGCCGCACCCGCGCCGGCCCCGAAGCCGGTGGCGGAGCCGGCGACCCCGGAACCGAAGCCGGCCGCCAAGGCGCCCGAGCCGGCGGCCGAGGCCAAGTCCGCGGCCCCGCCGAAGAAGATCGAGCTCAACATCGTCAAGCCCGAGGAGACCAAGAAGGCCAAGGCCACCGTCCTGCCAGTGCGTAGCGACGAAAAGGACTACCAGTTTCCGCCGCTCTCGCTCCTCAAGGAACAGATCAAGCCCACCGCCGCCAGCAGCGAGGAGGAGCACCGCCAGAACGCGGAAAACCTCCTCCGGATCCTCGGCGAGTTCGGCGTCGAGGTGACCCTCGGCGAGATCCATGTCGGACCCGTGATCACCCGTTACGAGGTGGTGCCGGCCGCCGGCGTCCGCGTCGAAAAGATCGCGGGCCTCGACAAGAACATCGCGCTCGGCATGCGCGCGCAGTCCGTCCGCATCCTCGCCCCGATCCCGGGCAAGGCCGCCGTCGGCGTCGAGGTGCCGAACCAGAAACCCACCCCGGTCGGCATGCGCGAGATTCTCGAGAGCGAGGACTGGAGCAGCGCGAAGGCCGAGCTGCCGATCGCCCTCGGCAAGGATGTCTCCGGCAAGCCGCTGATTTCCGACCTCACCAAGATGCCGCACCTGCTGATCGCGGGCGCCACCGGCTCGGGCAAGTCGGTCTGCATCAATTCCATCGTCGCCTCCATCCTCTACAGCGCGTCGCCGCGCAATGTGCGCCTGCTGATGGTCGACCCGAAGGTCGTCGAGCTGAAGATCTTCAACTCGCTCCCGCACATGCTTATCCCGGTCGTAACCGAGCCCAAGAAGGTGCCGGCCGCGCTCAAGTGGCTGCTCGGCGAGATGGAGCAGCGCTACCAGATCTTCGCGAAGGTCAACGTGCGCAACATCGTCGGGTTCAACTCGCGCAAACGGTCCGACGACAACAAGCCCGCCGACGAGACGCAGGCCGCGCTGGCCGGGCTCGACCCGAACGCCGACCAGGACATCGAGATTCCGGACCGCCTGCCCTACATCGTCGCCATCATCGACGAGCTGGCGGACCTCATGATGATCGCGCCGGCCGAGATCGAGACGAGCATCGCGCGCCTCGCGCAGCTGGCCCGCGCCGCCGGCATCCACCTCATCATCGCCACGCAGCGCCCGTCGGTGAACGTCATCACCGGCGTCATCAAGGCGAACCTCCCGTCGCGCATCGCGTTCCAGGTCGCGTCGCAGGTCGACTCGCGGACGATTCTCGACACCAAGGGCGCCGACACGCTGATCGGCCGCGGTGACATGCTGTTCTCCCCCCCGGGTACCTCGCGCCTCGTGCGCGCGCAGGGCGCATTCGTGGCGGACGAGGAGATCTCGGGGCTCGTGGAATTTCTCAAGCGCAACGGCCCGCCGCAGTATGCGCAGGCTGTGCAGCAGCACATTGACCGCGCCTCGCGCGAGGACGAGGAGGGCGAGGAGGGCGGCGGCGAGGAGGGCGACGCCGGCGACGACGAGGCGTTGTACGCGCAGGCAATCGACGTCCTCAAGTCCACCAAGCGCGCGAGCACCTCCATGCTCCAGCGTCGACTGCGCATCGGCTACAATCGCGCCGCGCGGATCATGGACCTCATGGAGCAGAAGGGAGTCGTGGGACCCGAGAACGGTTCGAGCCCGCGCGAAATCCTCGTGGACCTCGACACCCTGTAGACGGCGGCCTTGCTCCGAGAATCACCTTTCCCTGACCGGCCAACTCCCTTAGTCACACCCCATGCAATCCATCGGCGAGCGCCTTGAAGAAGCCCGGAAGAAAAAAGGCATTTCGATCCGCGAGGCGGCGGAAGCGACGAAGATTCGCGGCGATTACCTGCAGCAGTTCGAGAACAACCGCTTCGACATCAATCTCACCGAGATCTACGTCCGTGGTTTCCTGCGCTCGTACGCGGCGTTCCTGAAGCTGCCGGTGGACAAGATCGTCGCCGACTACTCGGCGTTGGGCCGCGGCGAGCCGCGGGTGCGCCAGCCGAGTCGGGAGATTTACGGCCGCATGGATGTATCCATCGCTTCCGCGGACGACCGCGGCGAGGCCGCCGGCGACGAGGCTCCCGCCCCGCAGCCGGCGCGGCGCCAGCCAAGCATTTCGCGCGGCGGCGGCGGCGAGTCGATGGGCCCGGCGATCGATCCGGCCCTGCTGTTCAAGATCGGCAAGTGGGCGGGCCTCGTGGTGATCGTCCTGCTCGTCGTGCTGGCGCTGAAGGCGATCTTCGGCGGCGGCAGCGCGCCGGCGACCCCGCCGCGCACGAACCCGACGGTCACGGCGCCCGCGCAGACCGCGCCGGCGAATCCCGCGCCTGCCGAGCGCACCATCACGCTGGTCGCGCTCGACATCGTGCGCGTCACGGTGCGTCACAAGAACGCCGACGGCAGCGAAGGCGAAATCATTTACCAGGGCACCCTGGCCCGGGGCCAGACGCAGGTCGTGGCCTGGCCCGGCCCGATCTACATTTCGGCCAGCGCCGGCGAGAACCTGCAGATTGAATACCGCGGCAAGCGCTTCGGCTCGCAGTTCAGCGGTCCGGGTCGCGCGCAGATGTAAGGCGGCGGGCAGGTTTGAGCGATAGGCTTTAAGCGATAAGCTGTAAGCGTTAGGCTTTAGGCAAGAAGCTCCCCGGCTTCGGCGTGGCGGAGAGTGGTTGGCCGCAAGGAGGCGCAGAAGCCGCAAGAAATTCGGCGGGTTTCCGCGGATGGACGCGGATACGGCAGGCGATAGCGCCGGGACCGTCGCACTGGGCTTGTCGAAGGTGCTAGTTCTGGGACGACGATCCGGCGTTCGACGTCAGATCCGGGTCCCCTCGAACCCGCTGGTCCGACTGGGCGGCGACGCTGCGTCGGTGCCCAGTCGGATCGGCATCGGCTTGGCTTATCCGCGGAAATCTGCGAAGTCCGTGGTCAAAGAGGATCACCGCCCAAGAGGCGGCCCGTCCGAATCAACGTGGATAACAGACCTTAACTCCGACGTCAGCGCAGGCCGACGGGGCGGTCGAGGATTTCGCGGAGAAGGATTGCCTGGCGGATCGAGGACGGATTCTGCAGGCCGTCCAGCACGGCGTTGCGCGTGGCGTGGATCGCGGCATGGGCAGCTTCGACTTCGGCGGCCGCCGCGGCGTTCGCCTCCGCCTTCCGCTGGCGGAACAGCTTGTCCATCGTCGCGGCGCGCAGATCCGCCACCAACTGATTCTGGCGCTCATGCTCGGCCGAGCGGTCGGCCGTCTTGACAGCCTCCGGCACGGCGGCGGGCGCCGGCATCAGCGGCGGTTCGGCCGGGGCCTGGGAACCGGCACTGCGGCCGCGGCGCTCGGCGATCCTGCGGCGGATTTCCTCCTGGATCCGCCGGGTGCGCTCGGCTTCGGCGGGGTCGAAGTCGATTGGGCGCCGGCCCGGCGCGGCGGGCGGGGTGATCCGGCCGAGCGTCTTGACCACCCCGCGGATGATCGAGACCACCACGAACAGGATGATGAAGACCGGAAGGAGGTCGAAGAACCAGCGCACGGCGCGACGGGCTTACTTCTTGCCCTCGGGATGGGCGATGCTCGAGCGCATGGCGGTGTCCGCCTGCACGTTCTCCATGCGGTAATAGTCCATGACGCCCAGCCGGCCGGAGCGGAACGCCTCGGCCATGGCGAGCGGCACCTGGGCCTGCGCCTCGACCACCTTCGCCTGCATCTCCTGCACGCGGGCCTTCATTTCCTGCTCCATCGCGACCGCGGCCGCGCGGCGGATCTCGGCCTGCGCCTGGGCGATGCTCTTGTTGGCCTCGGCCTGCGCCTCCTGCAGCTTGGCGCCGACGTTCTCGCCGATGTCGACGTCGGCGATGTCGATCGAGAGGATCTCGAACGCCGAGCCCACATCGAGACCGCGCGCGAGCACGGTCTTGGAAATGCTGTCCGGCGCCTCGAGCACGCTCTTGTAGCTCTCCGAGGAGCCGATCGTGGAAACGATGCCCTCGCCCACGCGGGCGATGATTGTCTCCTCCTTCGCGCCGCCGACAAAGCGGTCGAGGTGGGTGCGGACCGTGACCCGGGCCTTCACCTTCACCTGGATGCCGTCCTTCGCGACGCCATCGATCGTGGAGCGGCCGCTCTCAGGATTCGGGCAGTCGATGACCTTCGGGTCGACCGAGGTGCGCACAGCCTCCTCGACAGACTTGCCGGAGCCCTTGGTCGCGAGGTCGATGGCGCACGAGCGCTGCCAGTCGAGCGCGATGCCGGCCTTCTGGGCGGCGATGAGGGCGTGGACGCAGGCGATGACGTTGCCGCCGGCCAGGTACTGCGCCTCGATCTCGTCGATGGAGAGCTGGATCCCGGCCTTGGTCGCGCGGATGCGGGCGTCGACCATCACGCTGTAGGGCACCTGCCGGAGCTTCATCGCGAGCAGGTTGAACATGCTGACCGGTGCGCCGGCCAGGAGGGCCCGCAGCCAGACGCTGAAGAACGAGAAGATGATCGCGGCGAGGACGAGGACGAATACGCCGACGATCAGGAAGACGAGATTGCTGGGATTCATGGGAGTTTGGTGACGGTGAGGGAGAAATTCTGGGCGCCGGTGACCTTGACCCGGTCGCCGCGGTCGAGGTGGCCGTCGAGCGACAGCCCCTCGTAGCGGCGGCCCTCGACCTCGACCTGGCCGGTCGGCTTGAGCGGCGTGATGGCCACGCCCTCCTTGCCGGCGAGGACCGCGAGATCGGAGGTCTTGGCCTGGCTGGTGCCGTGAACCTCGGCATGCAGGAAGAAGCGCTTCCCGAAACGGGTCTTGGGGAGAAGGCCGTACTCGATGTACAGCGCGACCGTGAGCAGGACGGCCCCGACGCCGAAGGCCATCAGGCCGCCGGTCACCCCGTAGTGGGAGAAGGCCGTCGCCGTGGCGATGAGCATGGCGACTGTGCCCAGGGCGCTGAGGACGACGCCGGGCATGAACAGGTCGAGGGCCAGCAGCACGATGCCAAGGACGAAGAGCAGGAGGATGGTGGTCATGGGGACCGGGGTTTCAGACGGCGCCAACCTTTCAGCTTCGCCGGGGCGCCTCAAGTGCTAAGCCGTTGGAAATCCCCAGGCTGTTTCCACCGGCCAGATTCCGCACGGAAAGAATTTGCGCGCGTGGCGCCGTCCAACTTACTCGCGGGCCATGGAGCGCATCCCGCACCTGGGACAAACCCTGCCCCGCTGGCCGGTCGGCCAGTCGACTGTCCTGGCGCGACCCGACGTGGGCGCGCGCCCCATGAACTGGAACATCACGCTCGGCGACGGCTCGGTGCGCGACGTGATCTACTGGCCCGAGACGAAGACCTACGAGGACTTCTACAAGGTCCGCGGCGGCAATCCGATCCTGTTCCCCTTCAACGCCCGCAGTTACGATCGCGGCGACATCCATTTTTGGCGCGACGCCAACGGCACCCGCCGGCCGATGCCGATGCACGGCCTGGCCCGCCAGGGCGACTTCAAGCTCACGCGCCTCGACGCCGGCGGCTTTTCCGCGCAGTTCGTGCCCAGCGAGGAGGCGAAGGCCTGCTACCCGTTCGACTACGAGTTCACGGTCACCTACCGCTTCGAGCCCTTCGGCCTCGTCTGCGAGCTGAGCCTGAAGAATCTCGGCCGCGAGCCCCTGCCCTGGAGCGCCGGCCACCATTTCTACTTCACGGTGCCGTGGAGCGAGGGGTCCGCGCGCGGCGACTACCTGATCCGCCTCCCGGCGGCCAAGCGCCTCCGGCAGGATTTCACGACGGGACAGCTCATGCCCGGGCCGGAGCTCCAAACGGACGAGAACCTCGCGAACCCGGCGCTCATCGACACAATCCACACGGCGCTCCGTTCCAACACGGTCGTGTTCGGCGAAAAGGGCCGGCCCGGCGACGTCAACATCCGCATCGGCAATGCGAAGGTCCCGCCGGCCGATGCCACCATCGTCACCTGGTCCGGCAGCGACGACGCCCCGTATTATTGCGTGGAGCCGTGGATGGGGCCGCCGAATTCGCCCGAGCACAAGATCGGCCTCCACCACGTTCGCCCGGGCGAGACCGAGGTGTTCGCCATCAGCATCTCGGTCAAGTAACCTGCCATGCCGCAACGCCACCCCGTCGCTCCCGTCGGCTCGATTCCCGTCGGCGCCGGCCGCTCCTTCACCGTCGCGGGCCAGCCCATCGCGCTCTTCAACGTCGCCGGCCGGATCCACGCGATGGACAACACCTGTCCGCACGCCGGCGCCCCGCTGGCCGACGGCCGGCTGGCGGGCTGCGTGGTCACCTGCCCGTGGCACGCGATCGACTTTGACGTCACGACCGGCTGCGTCCCGGGCCAGGCCGAGCGCGCGCTCGCGACCTACCCGGTGTTCGTCAACGGCGACCAGATCGAAGTTGAGCTCTGAGCCAGAGGCTCAGGGCTCGGAGCTGGCAAATGGGCGCTGGGAGATTGAAATCGCGCCAAACCCGCGGATGGCCGCGATACTCCATCTCCCAACTGCGAACTTCCATCTCCGCCGGCCCGGCGGGCCGGAGGCTCAGTGCAGCGAGCCCTTCCAGCCCTCGCCGCAGGCGCCGCCGGAAGTCTGCGGCTCGACCTCGTACTCGGTGCCGTCCAGGCGCGTGAGCGGATGGTAGAACCGGGAGATCTTACGCACATTGCCGGAGGCGTAGTGGCAGATGAACGAGCGACGGAAACGGGTCTTCGAGCGGTTCGGACCCGAGCCGTGGATCACGCTGCCGTTGAAGAAGAGCGTGTCGCCGGCCTTCATCGGCACGAGCTGCGCCTTCAGGCCCGGGGGCACCGGCACGAAATGGGAAGTGTAGCTCACCCGTGAGTCCGCCGTCGACGGGCACACGATGTCGGCATCGTTGGTCTTCGGCACGACCAGCATGGCGCCATTCTCGGCGTCGGTGTCGTCGATCGCCGTCCACGCCGCGATGCAGGTGCCGGGTTCGACGAGGAGATAAAACTGGTCCTGGTGCAGCGCCTGGCCGCGCGCGCCCGGCGGCTTGAAGTAGAACATGCTCTGCGTCGCAACCGGGTCCGCGCCGAAGAACGCGCGCAGCCGGCCCGCCACCTTCGGATGCAGCATGTAGTGCCGCGCCCGGGGGCTGAAGCGATGCGGCATCATCACGCGCGGATACTGGAAGAGCGGGTCGTTCGGGTCCTCAACGCCATCCCGCGCCTGGCGCGGGTCGTAATGGCCCGGGACACCCTCGGCGTGCATCCGGGCGAAAATCTCGCGGATCTCCTCGACCTCGGCGGGCGTGAGGAGGCCGCGGGCGTGCACAAAGCCCTCGCGGGCAAACTGCGCGGCCTCGGCGGCAAGCTGCGGATCGGGAGCGGCTGGGGTCAGGTCGGCTACCATGCGAATAACCTAGCATCGGTCGCCCGGATTGCCCATAAAGTCCGCCACCGAAAACCTATAATATCCTACTGGCCGAAACATGCCCGCCCGCCCCAACACCCCGGCTCCGCCGCCCGGCATGCTCGTCACCGGCCACTTCGACAAAGGGCCGCGCTACCAGACATTTCGCGCATCCGGGACCCGGGATTGGCTGCTGATCCTGACGGCGGCGGGGCATGGGCGGTTCGGCTTTGCCGGCGGGGAGGTTGTCACGGGCCCCGGCGACCTGATCCTGTTGCGCCCGGGGGCACTCCACGACTACGGGACGGCCCCGGGGCGGCGCCACTGGGATCTCTGGTGGGCGCACTTCCTGCCCCGTCCCGGCTGGCTGCCGCTGCTCGACTGGCCGGAGGTGGCGCCCGGCCTGCAGCGGCTGACGCTGGGACCGAACGAGTCGGGCCGGCGAATCGCGCAGCGATTCCGCGACGTCGTGCGCCTCAGTGCCGGACCCAGCCGGCAGCGCGAGGGCCTGGCCCTGAATGCACTCGAGGAAATCCTGCTATGGGGCGATCTGCTCAATCCCCGCCGGGAAACCGCGGGCCTCGACAGCCGGATCCGGCAGTCGCTCGAGTTCATCTGCGCGCACTTCGCCGAGCCGCTGAATGTCGCCCGCATCGCCGCCGAGTGCGGGCTGTCGCCCTCGCGCTTCGCCCACCTGTTTCGCGCCCAGACCGGCGAGACGCCACAGCGCTATCTCGAGCTCCAGCGGCTGAACCGCGCGCGGGAGCTGCTCGAGTTCACGCAGGAGCCGGTCGCGACGATTGCGCGCGCGGTGGGTTTCGACAACCCGTTCTACTTCACGCTGCGGTTCAAGCGTCACGGCGGCCTGAGCCCCCGGGCCTTCCGGCAGGGACGCCGGCCGGCTTAGGGAGGGTAAATGCGGGGTGAGGGCACCCCGCCCACATGGAGAAGGTTCTCGGACGGGCGCGCCGCCTGCAGCGGCCGCTTGATTTTTCGGTTACATTGCCCGCATTGTTGGACCAACTTTCGTCATGACCACCTTGTCACCATGGCTTGCCCTCCTGCCCGCGTTCGGCGGCGGCGAGCTGATGGTGGTGCTGGCGCTGGTGCTGATCCTGTTTGGCGGCGACAAGATGCCGCAGCTGGCCAAGGGCCTCGGGCGCGCGCTGCGCGACTTCAAGAAGGCCGCCGGCGAGGTGGAGCAGGAATTCAAGCGCGCCCTCGACGAGGTGCCCGACAACCCGCCGGCGAAGCTGGTCGCGAAGCCGCCGCCCCCGCCGCCCGTCTCCCTGCCCTCGCCCGCACCCGTCCAGCGGGTCGATCCGCCGGCTCCCCCGGGAACCACTCCCGCGCCGTGAAGTCCGTCCCGCCCGCCGCCGCCGCCCCGGTCTCGATTCCGATCACCGGCGAACTGGATCTGCATACGTTCGACCCGCGCGACCTCGGCGAGCTGATCCCGGCATACCTGGGAGCCTGTCGCGAGCGCGGTCTCCACGAGGTGCGGATAGTCCACGGCAAGGGCACCGGCCAGCTGCGGACCTCCGTCCACCACCTGCTCAAGCACTCGCCCTTGGTGCACTCGTTCCGCTCCGGCAACGAGCACACCGGCTCATGGGGCGCCACCCTGGTCACTTTGCATCGATGAAATCCCTCCGCCTCCTCGCCGTCGGACTGCTCGCCCTGCTGGCCGTCGGGCTGGCCGGCTGCGCCACCGGCTCGGGCGACGGCGCGCCGCCACCGCTGATCCTGATCTCGCTCGACGGATTCCGCTGGGATTACTGCGACAAATACCCGGCCGAGACCGTCAACCTCCGGCAGCTGCGCCAGGAGGGCTGCTATGCGCGCGAGCTGATCCCGGTGTTCCCGTCCAACACCTTTCCCAACCACTACTCCATCGTCACCGGCCTCTACCCGGCGCACCACGGCATCATCAACAACGAGATGTTCGATCCGCGGACGCAGACCTATTTCCATTACAACCGGCCCGGCTCCGCGCAGGAGAGCGTCTGGTGGAGCGGCGAGCCGATCTGGGTGACCGCGGTCAAGCAGGGCCACCCCAGCGCCGCCTATTTCTGGGTCGGTTCCGAGGCGGAGATCGGCGGCTACCGGCCCACCTACTGGCGGCCCTACGATTCCAGGATGCCCTTCGAGCAAAGGCTGGACGAGACCATCGGCTGGCTGCGCCAGCCGCCGGACAAGCGCCCGGTGGTCGTCACGTTCTACATGGAGGAAACCAACTCCATCGGCCACAAATTCGGGCCCGACTCGCCGGAGATCGCGAACACGGTGAAAATGCTCGATTCCCGGGTCGGCGCGATGCGCGCGCGGCTCAAGGCCGAACATATCGAGGCGAACCTCGTGGTGGTGTCCGACCACGGCATGACTCCCATCAGCCTCTCGCGGGTGATCGTCCTCGACGATTACCTGGACCCGAGCTCCGTGCAGGTCGACTTCTTCGGCCCGGTCTGCGGCCTGCGTCCGCTTGAGGGCACGCCCGAGTCGATCGTGACGGCACTGTCGGCCGTGCCGCACGTGAAGGTGTATCTGGCGCAGGACCTGCCGGCGCGCTACCACATGGCCGGCAATCCCCGCATTCCGCCGGTATGGATCGTGCCCGAGGAAGGCTGGGAAGTCGGCGCGCGCAAGTACTACGAGTCGGTCCGGGACAAGTTCAACCGCGGCGACCACGGCTACGATCCGCAATACCGGTCGATGCACGGCATCCTCGTGGCCGCCGGGCCGTCATTCCGCTCCGGCGTGGCGATCGATCCCGTCGAGAACGTGAACATCTACAATCTCCTCTGCGCGGCGCTGCACCTGCAGCCGGCGCCGAACGACGGCGACGATCGATTGGTGAAGGCGTTCCTGAAATAGGGCGCCGGTTTCGCGGCCTGGGTGTTTTTCAAACATCGGGCAGGCGCAGGGAGACGCAAATTTCGCTGACCGGGCCGGCTTCGGCTCCGGTTGCGGTTTGGTGGCGCCGTTCATCCCGCTGTCGGACCGTCCCTCAAAACGGGTACGTTTCCCTGCAACTTTTCGGGGCGCGCCGAGTTCTCATGGCAACGATTCAAATCTCCACGTCCGCCAATTCCGCCATGAAACTCATCTCCCTTCTCTCCGCCGCCGCTCTCGTTGGCTTGGTTGCCTTCTTTTTTGATGTCTCGCTCGGCATCTTCGCCACCACCGCCTCGATGCTCTTCCTGCTCAGCGTGATCCGCGACTATGCCCCGCGACGCCCCTATTGGCAGCCGCGGTCGGACAATCTTGTGCCGTTTGGCCGTCATCCGCGCCATGAGTCCATCTCGCTGGCCGCGTAAGCCAGACGTCCGTGGGTTTGTCCAGATCCCGGCAGGCATAGCTGAAGCGGCCGCCTGACCGCCCAAAGCCCGTTCGAAACCGTCGCGCTTCCCGGCCACTGGTCCTGTCCCGCCGCCGCCTGTCACAGCAGGGTTGTTTTCACCGTTGGCCGGTTCATCATCGGCCCGATGAAAACCTACACCCTCTACGGCTTTTTCATGGCCTTGGCTGGCATGGTCCTGACTCTGGTCCTGTACTTCCTCGGCTTCCACTCCGACCCGGCCAAGTTCTCGACCGCCCAGATCATCGGTTCGGTGGGTGGCCTCGCGTTCGGGATCACGTTCATCGTCCTCGGGACCCAGGCCCGCCGGGCGGAGTGGCCCGTCGCGGAGGACTTCAGCTACGGCAACGCCTTCGCGGCCGGTTTCCTGATCACGCTCGCCGCCGCGGTCATCGGCATTTTCACGAATTTCCTCTACTTCCAGGTGATCAACCCCGGAATCTCCGAGATCATTGTCCAGGCGCAGCTCGACAAGCTCGAGGCCAAGGGCCTGAGCGCCGCCCAGATGGAGCGCGCGGAAAAGAGCATCCGTTTCTTCCTCAAGCCCGGGATGACCGCCGCGTTCGGTTTCATTGGCGGCTTGTTCTGGGGCACGATCATCTCGCTCATCACCGCGGCGTTCCTCAAGCGTCCGGCCGTCGAGGCGATCAAGGAGGGCGAGGTCTCCTGACCTGATCTGCTCGGAGGTCCGGCCGGAAAGGAAAAGGCGGGGTCTCACGACCCCGCCTTTCTGCTGACACGAACACAACCAAAGGATCGGGCGGCGAGCTGGTCTCCCGCCCAGCCGCGGATCCCGCGATTAAAACGCGGGCGACGGAGGAGCGTCGGGGGCCGCCGGCACCGGCAGTGGTGGCGGCAGGGCGATCTTGGTCTTGGCGGGTCGCATCACCTTGACGTTGCCCTCGAAGTCGTCGTCGGTCTGAAAGCTGAACTCCTGCATGCCCTCGAGCTTGTCGAGGCGATCGCGAACCTCGGGCGGCAGCGCCTTGCGCTCGTCGGGGGTGTTGATCGGGCCCGAGAAGATCTGCTCGCCCTTCGCGTTCTTGGCGATCAGCGACTTCTTGCCGTCCTTGATGGTGAGATCGAGCGACCCCTTCTCATCCGAAAACACCATGTTGCTGTTGCTGGTGTTCACGATGGTCGTGTGCATGCCCGGGGCCGGCTTGCCGTCCCGCTCGATGCGCATCCGGCGCATCTCCTTCATCGCGCCAGGGGCGTGCTGGTCGATCAGGGCCAGCACCCGGTCCATGTCCGCGCGATCCGCACCCGGCAGGCCGTCCTCGCCGAACGGCCAGGCGTGGAGGTTGAAGAACATGTTGTCGCCCGGACCGTCGCCCAGGAGGGCGAACTTCGGGACATCGTGCTTTGAGAGCTTCACCTTGGCGGTGTTCTCCTTGCCGCCGCGGATGTAGGTGACGGAAACCTCGTCACCCTCCTTGTGGTTGCGCACGAGGACGGCCAGCTGGCGCGATTCGATCAGCAGCTGGTCGTCGAGCTTCACGAGGACGTCGTTGGGCTTGAGGACGCCGGCCGCCGGGCTCTCCGGCACGACGGCGCGGACGATCAGGCCCGTGCCCTTGGCGAGATTGAGCTGGTCGGCCAGCGTCGGGTCGGTCGGGCGGGTCTCGACGCCCAGGAAGGCCACGGTCTCCATCTCGCGCGGCCCATGCATGCGCATGAACGCGTGGGGGCCGTCCTTGTCGGAGTTCACGATGACGCGCATTTCCTTCCTTTCGGTCTTCGGCGCCGGGTCGTCCGCGCGCGCGACGGGCAGCCAGGCGGCGAGGCCGGCGGCCGGGATGAGATAACGGAGGGCAGATTTCATGGTGGATTCGATTTGGTTTTTGATCGGAGGGTTTGGGTTACTGGAAGCTGACGGGAATCACGCGTTCGACGGTCCGCGGCACGCTCCAGCGCAGCGACGCCTGGGTGCGGGGATTCTTCCACGTGATGGTGTCGACGTAGGACGAGCGGTAGCGCCGCGCGGCGGTGCCGTCGGCCAGCGTGACCATGCCCTCGTCCTGCACGTCGTAGAGAACGTTCTCGGCCGACACCGGCTTGTAGGCAAAGGCCTTCGCGGTCGGCGGCGTCGCGGCCGCCCGGGCCAGCGCCGGCGACAGCGCGGCGCCCGCCGGTGTCACACCGACGCGGTTCTGCAGGTAAATCAGCCCGACGATCGCCGCCGCCAGCGGCAGCGCGAGCCACCCCAGCATCGGGCGGCGGGCATTCGCCAGTTCGCGCCCGACCCGGGCCCGGGCAAATGCCGAAGGGGCGACGGGACGGAGTCCCTTCAGTTCGGCCTCGAGTTCCTGGAGTTCGTTATCCATGGCAATCGGCGGCGGTCAGCGCCGCGCGGAGTGCGCCCAGCGCGTAACGGTAGCGCGAAGCGGCGGTGTTGGGTGAAATGCCGAGCTGGTCGGCGATCTGCTCGAACGTGAGCTCGCCCCAGATCTTGAGCGTGAGGACCTCGCGCTGCTCCGCGGGCAGCTGGCGGAGCGCGGACTCGATGGCCTGGCGGCGGTCATCGCCTTCCAGGGGAGTCTCAAAAATGGGCTCGACGCTCTCCAGGCCGCCGTCCGCCCGCTCCTCGCGCACGCCACGCCGGGCGTTGCGCCGGGCCAGATCGAGCGCGGCGCGCCTGACGGAAGTGAACAGGAGCGCCTGAGGTTCGCCGCCCAGCTGGCGCTGGCGGCGCCAGAAACGGACGAAGGCATCCTGGACGACATCCTCGGCGTCGGCCATCGACCGACACCACTGCCGCGCAGCCAGCAGCAGCCTTGGGCCGTAGTGGTCGAACCAAGCTCTCCAAGATTCATCATCAGGACGGTCCTCCATGCTTTCGATCGGGGGATCTTTCCTGAGTAGCGTCATCGCCGTGGGGATTTGTCTGTTTGCCCGAAAAAAAGTTTCGCAGCGATGTTGGAGTGGCCACTGACCGGCCAGGCTTCAGGCCGTCGTGCCCTGAAACCCGAGATTGCCGTCAACGGGTACAAAAAAAGAGACCCGGATTGCTCCGGGTCTCGCGAATCTGACGGGCTAAGCGATGGTGGCTTAGCGTCCGATGAGGTCCTTCCAGCGGATGCGGTATTCGAGCGCGGCCATCGCGAGCAACGCGAAGACCGCGGCACTACCGATCAGGGTGTCTGCGCTCATCGCGGTGTCAGCATGGGAAAGCAGGTAGGCGGCGGCGGCCGAGAGGCCCAGGGAGGTCGCCAAGGTGAT
>JAFEGX010000043.1 GCA_018239675.1 Verrucomicrobiota bacterium | reverse complement strand
TTAGCGGTTTCAACCCGCTCCGTTCCCTCCGTTTCCTCCTGTGCAACCCGGCGATTCGGCTCGCGTCCTGCTTTGGTGAATCCCCTCGCCCATCCGGGCCTTTTCCGTTCACTGAATGACCCTCATGTCCGCCCCCTCCACCCTGCCTCCCGCGCCGGAGCTCACTTTCGCCGACGACGCGCCCGTCCCGGAGCGGCTGGCGGCATGCAAGGCGTACCTGCAGGCCGGCGATGCCCTGCTCCGCAAGCGGCATGAGGCCGGTGCCTCGGGCCTGGAGGTCGCCCGGGCCCGGGCGGACCTGATGGACGCGATGATCGCCCGGCTGTTTGACCACGCCCTGGCCGGCTTCACCCGCACCGTCGGCAAACCTCCGGCGGCCGTGGCCCTCCTGGCCCTCGGCGGCTATGGCCGGAGCGAACTGAGCCCGCTGAGCGACATCGACGTGATGTTCCTCTTCCCGGCCAAGACCCGCCCGCCGACGGTCAAGCCGCTGCTGGAGTACCTGACGCAGGAAATCCTCTATCCGTTATGGGACAGCGGCCTGAAGGTCGGCCACTCCACGCGCAACGTGGACGAGGTCTTCATGGAGGCCCGGAAGGACGTCCAGACCCTCACCTCCATGCTCGAGGCCCGCTACCTGGCCGGCGCCACGGGGGTGTACGAGGTGTTCGCGCAGGCGTACCGGCAGTTCGCCACGTCCGAGGACCCCAAGGGGTACATCGCGGCCCGGCTCGACGACCAGGCGCACCGCCGCGAGAAGTTCGGCGACACCGTCTTTCTCCAGGAGCCCGACGTGAAGAACGGCGTCGGCGGGCTGCGCGACTACCAGAACGCGGTGTGGATGGCCCGGGTGAAGCTCGGCATCTCCAGCATCGACGAGCTGGTGACCCAGGGTTATCTGCGGGACGAGGAACTCCGGGAGTTCACCCGCGCCTACGACTTCCTCCTGCGGGTCCGGAACGAGCTGCATTTCCTGAGCCGGCGGGCCACCGACGTGCTCGACCTCGAGCGCCAGGCGCGGGTGGCGCAGAACCTCGGCTACACCGAGGCCGACCCGCTGCCGCGGGTGGAGCACTTCATGCAGGACTACTACCGGGCGGCCCAGTCGATCTTCCGGCTGTCAAAGGTGGTCGAGAGCCGCCTCGCCCTGACGATCGGTCGCGACGCCCAGGGCGAGCCGATCTCGCTGCGCGAAAGCCTGCTGGCATCGCGGTTCCGCCGGAGCCGGCGCCTCGACGGCTTCATCCTGCGCGGGCGGGAGCTGGCGGCGGAGAAGCCGACCGTCTTCCAGGAGGACCCGGTCCGCCTGATCCGCGTCTTCCGACACTGCCAGCAGCTCGACTGCCGGCCGGACTTCCACCTCGCGACCCTGATCCGCCAGTCGGCGCCGGTGCTCCTGACCGACACCGTGCGCGCCTCCCACGATGCGGTGGTCAGCTTCCGCGCGATCCTCTCGGAAGCCGGCGCGGTCTTCCCCACCCTGTCGCTGATGCACGAACTCGGCGTGCTGGGGCTGTTCATCCCGGAGTTCGACGGCCTGACCTGCATGGTCCAGCACGAGTACTACCACCGGTACACGGCGGACGTGCACACGCTGAACGCGATCCGGCAGCTTGACCTGATCTTCACGGAGGCCGAGCCGATCACGCTGAAGTACCGCGAGGCCCTGCACGAGACCACCGATCCGGCGCTGCTGTACCTGACGCTCCTGCTCCACGACATCGGCAAGTCGAACGGCATCCAGGGTCACGCCGAGAGCGGCGTCCGGCTGGCCGGGCCGATCATGGAGCGGCTGGGGGTCTCACCCGAGGGCCGGGAACTCGTCTCCTTTGTCATCAAAAATCACCTCGTGATGGCACGATTCTGGCAGAAGCGGGATGTGGATGACCCCACGACCGCCGCCGCCTTTGCCGAGCTCGTGCAGAACGCCGAGCAGCTCAGGAACCTGTACGTCCACACGTTCTGCGACGCCCGGGGCACGGCGGTCAGTCTCTGGAACAGCTACAAGGACACCCTCCACACCAACCTCTACCGCGCGACCCTCGAGCGCTTGAGCCTTGGCGAGGGCGTCCTCGCCAGTTACGAGAAAAAGAAGCAAATGACCCTCCAGGACCTTATCGCCCGCCAGATCCCCGGCATCAGCCCCGACGAGATTGTCGCGCACTTCAGCCTGCTGCCGGAGCGGTATTTCATCCAGACCGACGCCGACGAGATCGCGCTGCACATCCAGATGGTGAACCGGCTGCTGAAGTCGATCGCCACGGCCGACACGATCGGTTCGCTCAAGCCGGTGATCGAGTGGAAGGACGATATCAACCGTTCGCTGACCGTGGTGAACGTGGTGACCTGGGACCGGGCGGGCCTGTTCTACAAGCTGGCCGGCGCCTTCAGCGTGGCCGGCCTCTCGATCCTGGGGTCGAAGGTGATCTCGCGCTCGGACCACATTGCGATCGACACCTTCTATGTGGTCGAGCCGGACCGGGGCGTGGTGCAGAGCTCGACCTCGCAGGAGCTGTTTGCCCGGACGATCGAGGCGGCGCTGGTGGCGAACAAGGAGCTTTATCCCGACATCGTGGCGCAGGCGAAGCGGGTGGCGGCGACCCGGCCGCAGGCGGCGGGCGAAGCCCTGCACACGTCCTTCCCGCCAACGGTGGAGGTGTACCACGAACTCTCGATGCAGCGGACAATCGTGGAGATCCAGGCCCGCGACCAGATCGGCCTGCTGTACCGGCTGGCGAAGACCATTTCCGACCAGGGCTTCGACATCACCTTCGCGCGCATCGGCACCGAGCGCGGCGTGGCGATCGACACCTTCTACATCGAAAGCTCCGAGCCGTCGAAGCCGATGACTGAGGAACGCCTGCAGACGCTGAAGGACACGCTGGCGGACATCATCAAGCCGAGCACGCCCGCGCGCCCGGCTTGATTGCGGATCGCGGATCGCGAATTGCGGATTGAACGGCCACAGCCCGATGATGTGACCCGGTTGGCGGTTGATCGTTTTGGTAGATCGTTAGGCTGCAGAGAATGACGCCGGTGGAATTTCGGCAGCGCACCAAGCAGTATTCCCTCCGGGTCATCCGGGTCGTGGATTCGTTGCCGCGCGATTCGGTGGCTCGGACCATGGGGCTGCAGCTTTTGCGATCAGGAACATCGGTGGCGGCAAATTATCGGGCGGCGGCGCGAGCCAAGTCCCCGGCCGACTTCATTGCCAAGATGGGCATCGTCGAGGAGGAAACCCATGAGTCCCTGCTATGGATGGAACTCCTCATTGAATCCGACCGGATCAAGTCCGAGCCGCTTGGCCCATTAATCAAAGAGGGCCAGGAGATTCTGGCCATGACCGTCGCTTCCATCGCCACGGCACGACGCTCGCAATCTACGGCACGCCACCCCCGGCCCCAACGAAATTCTGGCTAACCGTCCGGCGGGCCATAATTGTCCGGCCGTGGAACCGAGCCTGCCACCGCCTTCCGAAAATCCGCGATCCGCAACCCGCGATCCGCAATTGGAAGATTCCCGCCTGTTGCCCGCGCTCTACCGCCTCACCTCCGTCGCCGGGCGGCTGGACGACTCGCGCGCCGCGCTCCGGGCCATGCTCGATGAACTCGTCGCCACCTTCGGCGCCGACGCGGGGTCCATCGCCCTTGTCAACCCGCACTCGGGACGGCTCGAGGTCGAGGTCCAGGTCGGGCTGCCCGACGAAACCGGGCCCAGCGGCCTGAAGCTCGGCCACGGCGTCACCGGCTGGTGCGTCCTCAACGCCCGGCCGCTCCTCGTTCCCGACGTCGCCATCGAGCCGCGCTACATCGCCGTCCGCCCGGCCGCCCGCTGCGAGATGGCCGCCCCAATGTGCGAGGGCGAGATGGTCCTCGGTGTCATCGACCTCGAGAGCGACCGCGTCGGGCACTTTCATCCCGCCGACCTCGGCCTGCTCGAACGGCTCACCCTCGAGGCCACCATCGTGATCCAGCACCTCTGGCGCCGGCAGGCCCTCCAGGCCAAGGCCCGGCAGCTCGAGACCCTCCTCACCACCGGCCAGTCGCTCGTGGCCAAGCTCGAGTCGCAGGAGCTGCTCGACACCCTGACGCGCGACACGCGCCGGATGCTGCAGGCGAGCGCCTGCGCGCTGTACCTCCACGACGCGCCCCGCGACCTCGTGCGGTTCGGCGCATATGACGCTGCCGGCCATCCTCCCCTCCCCGGCGGCGAGCAGCCGACCGCCGTGAGCTTTGCCGCGGCCGCCCTGCACACCAAGCGCCAGGTCGAGTTTGCCGACGTGTGTTCGCCCGGCTTCGCCAGCGTGGCGGACCTCCCGCGCGACGCGGGACTGCACGCCGCGCTGCTCACCCCGCTCCTCTTCGAGGGCGAGGTGCTCGGGGTGCTCGCGGTGTTCACCGACCGGCCGCACCGCTTCGACAATGACGAGAAGCGCGTCTGCGCGACGCTTGCCAGCCTCGGCGCCGTGGCCCTCCAGAACGCCCGGCTCTACACCCGGGTCTTCCAGAGCGAGGAGACGCTTCGCAAGCAGGAGCAACTCACCACCCTCGGCCTCCTCGCCGCCGAGATCGCGCACGAGATCCGGAATCCGCTCACCGTCCTCAAGCTCCTCCACGGCGGGCTCGGCCTCGATTTTCCGCCGTCCGACCCGCGCAGCACCGACGTGCGGGTCATCCGCGAGAAACTTGACCAGCTCGAGGCCATCGTCACGCGGGTCCTCAACTTCGCCAAGGCCCCCTCGAGCCTGCACTCGCGCTGGGCGCTGACCGACATCGTCGCCGACACGCTGGTCCTCGTGCGCCCCAAGCTCGCCCAGGCCAAGATTGTGCTGCGCTACGATCCCCCGGCCGCCCCGCTCGTGGTCGAGGCCAACAAGGGCCAGCTCCAGCAGGTCCTGCTCAATCTCCTGCTGAACGCCACGCAGGCGATGCCCGAGGGCGGCGCCATTTCCCTCACGCTCGCCCCCGGCCCGGACCGCACCGCGATCCTCGACCTCGCCGACACCGGCACCGGCATTCCCGAGGCCGTCCGCGGCCGGATTTTCGATTCTTTCTTCTCCAGCCGCCCCGACGGCACCGGACTCGGCCTTGCCATCGCCAAGCGCATCCTGCAGGCCCACCACGGCGACATCGTCCTCATCGCCACCGGCCCCGGCGGCACCACCATGCGGGTCACGCTGCCTGTCGTTGCCGGATGAACCGGTGGACGGTGGACAGTGGGCGGTCGCCGGCGGACAGAAGGCGGTGGACGGTGAGCGGAAAGCGGTAAACGGTGGGCCGTCCTAAGCCATCCAACTTGGTCCTGCTAGCATCCCCCTTGTCACTCGTCCCTCGGCACTCGTCACTTCCTCAAATGTCTTCCGATCCTGAATCCGGCAAAGTCGCCCAGCAGAAGTCCTCGCTGACGTTCATCCTCCTGATCATCAGCCTGAGCGCGATCGCCACGCTCTTTGTGCTGCGCCGGTTCCCGCTGCCCATCCGGCTTTTCCTCCTGACCGGCGACCTGATCGTGATTGCGGCGATCTGGATGATCATCCGCCAGAAGTTCTCCGGCAAGTGACCCGCGCGCCGGCGTCAGTCTCGACGCCGTGAGGACGGGCAGTCACTGTGGCCCCTCGCCGCCGTCAACCGCCCACCGTCAACGGTCTACCGGCCACCGGTTCAAATCATTCATCCAGCTCGACGTTCCAGTACGCGAGGTCGAGGAAGTCCTTCCACATTTCGCGGTGCTGGTTGCCGAGGACGAGGGAGATGACCGGGCGCCACTTCGGCCGGACGGGCTTCCGGATCAGACGCATGTGTGCCTCGTGGGGCAGGCGGTTTGCCTTCTTTGAGTTACACTTGATGCACGAGCAGACGATGTTCTCCCAGGTGGTCTTCCCGCCGTAATCGCGCGGAATCACGTGGTCGAGGTTGAGCTGCTCGCGCGGCATCGGCTTCGCGCAATACTGGCAGGTGTTGCGGTCGCGCTCGAAGACGTTGTTGCGGGTGAGCTTGAGCTCCTTGCACGGGAGCTTGTCAAAAAAGGTCAGCAGGATCACCCGCGGCAGGCGGATCGTGCGGGTCGGGGTGTGCACGGTCTCGACCTCCTCGATCGGCGGGTTGTGGACCGAGAAGTCGATCCAGTCCAGCATGCTGAACGTGCGGAAGTCCTCCTCGTAGTGATGCACCACGTGGGCGTGGCCGCGGGCCAGGAGGGCGAAGGCGCGGCGCGCGCCGATGACGTTCACCGCCTGCCACAGGCGGTTCAACACCAGCACCGGTTGATCGAGCGCTGCCTCCATACGGGGCCAAGGGGATACCGCTGGCGGCCGCGCACTGTCAAGGACCGGCGCGAGTTTCTGAATCGCGGATCGCGAATTGCGGATTCGTCAATCACCCTATTCACCTTCGGCGGTGGTCAACGGAAATGCTGTAACTCTGACCGGCTCCGGCCTTCTGAATCCGGATTCCGGAATCCAAAATCCGGAATGCGCAAATCCGCGATCCGCAATCCGCAATTCTATTCCGTCCCGACCTTCATCGGCTCCAGCGCGACGCCCTTCATCTTGATGCCGGTGAGTTTTTTCACGATGAACTCCACCTCGGTCTCCTTCACGTCGGCCAGCGTATGGCGTTCGTGGATGTCGATCGCTCCGACGGCCGTCGCCGGCAGCCGGGTGACACCGGCGATCTTGCCGACAACGTCGGCGGGCGTGATCTCCTCCCGCCGGCCCACGTTCAGGAAGATCGTCGCCATCCCGGGCTCGCGGCCCGTGCGCGGCGCGCGCTGGTACTTGGCGCGAGCGGGCCGCGGTTCGTCCTCGCCGCCGCGGTTGCCGAACGGCGGAACCGAGTAGTCCGAGGGCGGTGCCACGACGCCCTCGGGCGCCGGCGGGGCCGGCTGCTTCTTGGCCCAGCCCGGACGGGGCTTCACGGCAACCGGCACGGCTGGCGCGGCGCCCGGCGCGGGCTTCGCCAGCGCCTTGGCCGGTCCCTTGCCGGCGGCGGCTCCCTGCAGCAGATGGATCAGCGCCGAGCAGATGTCGGTGCTCGCGTAACCCTGGTCGAGCAGCCGGTCGATCATCCGGTCATGCGCCCTGAACTCCTTGGCGTCGAGCGTGGCGCGGATTTTCTCGAAGAACACGTTCGTCCGCGCCTCCTCGACTTCGTCCAGCGACGGGATCTTCCCGCGCCGGATGTCGAGGCGCGCCCACCGCACCATGCTCTGCAGCTTGTAGATCTCCTGGCCCGAAACGAAGGTGAACGCCTGCCCCTTCCGTCCCGCCCGGCCGGTGCGGCCGATGCGGTGGGTGTAGTCCTCCGCGTCGTTCGGCAGGTCGTAGTTGAAGACGACCTCGAGGTCGTCGACATCCAGCCCGCGCGCCGCGACGTCCGTCGCGACCAGGAACTCGAACGCCCGCCGGCGGAATTTCTCCATCACGCGGTCCCGCTGCGCCTGCGAGATGTCGCCGTGCAGCCGGTCCGTCAGGTAGCCCCGCGCATGCAGGTGCTCGTCGAGGTCGTCGACCATGACCTTGGTGCTGCAGAAAATGATGCCGTAGCGGAAGTCGTGCACGTCGATGAGGCGCGTCAGCGCCTCGAGCTTTGAGCGGCGGTCCACCTCGAAGTAGGTCTGCTCCACCTGCGGCGCATTCTGCGCCACCGCGTCGATCTTGATCCACGCCGGGTCCCGCGCGTACCGGCCGATCAGGTCCTGGATGGCCCGCGGGATCGTCGCCGAGAAGAACAGCAGCTGCCGCTCCGCCGGCACCTGGCCGAGGATCTGCTCGATGTCATCGCGGAAGCCCATGTCGAGCATGCGGTCGGTCTCGTCGAGGATCACGAGCTTCAGCTGGTCGAGCTTCAACGTGCCGCGCGCCATGTGGTCCATCACCCGGCCCGGGGTGCCGATCACGATCTGCACGCCCGCCGCGAGCGCGCGGAACTGCCGCTCGTAGCTCTGCCCGCCGTAGATCGGCACGCCGGCCACGCCGCGCTTGAACAGCGCCAGCTTGCCCGCCTCCTCCGCCACCTGCACCGCCAGCTCCCGGGTCGGGCACAGGATCAGCACCTGCACGGCCCGGCGCTTCGGGTCCACGCGCTCGATCGCCGGGATGGCGAAGGCCGCGGTCTTGCCGGAGCCCGTGGACGACTGGCCGACGACGTCGCGCCCGGCGAGGATGACCGGGATCACCGCCGTCTGGATGGGCGAGGCTTCCTCAAACCCCAGCTTGTCGACCGCCTTGAGGATCTCGTCCGAGAGCCCGAGCTCGTTGAAGCGCCGTTTTTCCATGGCCCACGGTGACCGGGCCCGTGGAAAATGGAGAGCATAATCGGTCCGGCCCCGCGCCAGCTTGACGTTTTCTTGATGCCCAGGCCGCCCCGCTTGATTAGGCGGCCGGTCCGGGAGGGTGCGATACTGGCCGGCGTGAACACCGACCTGGCCCTCGCCGTCCTCACCCTCGCCTTCTTCGTCCTCGCGGTCGGCTACGCCCGGCTCTGCGACCGGCTCCGCTGATCTCCTGCGCCATGGAATCCTGGCTGATCCTCCTCCTCGCGGTCGCTGCCCTGGCCTACCTGGTCGCGGCGGTCGTTCGTCCGGAGAAATTCTAGATGAACGCTCCCCTCGACTGGCTCCAGCTCGCCTTGTTTTGCGGGGTGCTGCTGCTGCTCACCAAGCCGCTCGGCCTCTACCTCAGCCAGGTGCTCGAACGCGGCCGCACCTGGCTCGACCCGATCGTGGGTCCGCTCGAGCGCGCCACCTACCGCCTTTGCGGCATTGAGGCCGACCGGGAGCAGGACTGGTTCGGCTACACGATTTCGCTCCTGGCGTTCAGCCTCGTGGGGCTGGTCCTCACCTACCTTCTGCTGCGCGGTCAGGGCCGGCTGCCCCTCAATCCCCAGCACCTGCCCGGGCTGCCGCCCCACCTCGCGTTCAATACCGCGGTGAGCTTCGCCACCAACACGAACTGGCAGAGCTACAGCGGCGAGACGACGCTCTCGTATTTCTCCCAGATGGTGGCCCTGACGATCCACAATTTCACGTCGGCAGCGGCCGGCATCGCGGTCGCGGCCGCCCTGGTGCGAGGACTCGCCCGCCACTCCGTCCGGACGATTGGCAACTTCTGGGCCGACCTCGTGCGGGTCACCTACTACGTGCTGGCCCCGCTCAGCGTCGTGCTCGCCCTGTTTCTGGTCGCCCAGGGGACCATCCAGAATTTCCAGCCGTACGTCGCCGTCCGGCCGCTCGCCGCCGGGACCGCCGGCGCCCCGAAAATCGCGCAGGGACCGATGGCCTCCCAGGTCGCGATCAAGATGCTCGGCACCAACGGCGGCGGCTTCACCAACGCCAATGCCTCCCATCCGTACGAGAACCCAACCCCGCTTTCGAATCTGGTGCAGATGCTCGCGATCTTCGCCCTGCCGAGCGCCCTCACCTACTATCTCGGCCGGGTGGTGAAAAACCAGCGTCACGGCTGGGCGGTCTGGGCCGCGATGTTTCTCCTGTTCCTCGCCGGCGTGCTCGTCACATGGCACGCCGAGGCGGCGGGCAATCCGATCCACCAGCGGCTCGGCCTCGTGGCCGCGGACGGCAATCTCGAGGGCAAGGAAGTCCGCTTCGGGATCTTCAACTCCGCGCTGTTCGCCACCATCACCACCGACGCCTCCTGCGGCGCCGTCAACGCGATGCACGACTCGTTCACGCCGCTGGGGGGGTTGGTCCCGCTGTTCAACATCGAGACCGGCGAGGTCATCTTCGGCGGCGTCGGCGCCGGGCTTTACGGCATGCTGGTATTCGTGGTCCTCGCCGTGTTCATCGCCGGCCTCATGGTCGGACGGACCCCCGAATACCTCGGCAAAAAGATCGAGGCCTATGATGTGAAGCTCGTGATGCTGGTGCTCATGGTGCTCGCCGCCACCATCCTCGGCGGCACGGCCTGGGCCGCCCGCACCGACTGGGGCCGCGCCGGGCTCAACAATGCGGGGCCCCATGGCTTCAGCGAAATCCTCTACGCCTACAGCTCCGCCGTCGGCAACAACGGCAGCGCCTTCGCCGGGCTCACCGCCAGTCCCGCCGATGGCGACCCGCACTACGACGTGACCCTCGCCCTCGCCATGCTCGTCGGCCGTTTCCTGATGATCGTGCCCCTGCTGGCCCTCGCCGGAAATTTCGCCGCCAAGCGGCTGGTCCCCGCCAGCGCCGGCACCTTCCGCACCGAGGGACCAACGTTTGTGGTGCTCCTGATCGGCACCGTCCTGCTGGTCGGCGCGCTCACCTTCCTCCCCGCCCTCGCCGTCGGGCCCATCGTGGAGCACTACCTGATGGGTGCCGGCCGGCTCTTTTGACTTCCCGCCATGAGCGCCAAAGCCGTCTCCCTTCTCGATCGGGCGATTCTCCGGCAGGCCCTGGCCGACGCCGTGGTGAAACTCGACCCGCGCCGGCAATTCCGGAATCCCGTGATGTTCATCACGCTCGTGGGCGCCCTGCTCACGTTCGAGCAATTGTTCACCGCGCCCGGGCCTCTCGGGTACGGGCTGCAGGTCGCCCTGTGGCTCCTGTTCACGGTGCTCTTCGCCAACTTTGCCGAGGCGGTCGCCGAGGGGCGCGGCAAGGCCCAGGCCCGCGCCCTGCGGTCGTCTCGGCGCCAGCTGCTCGCCCACCGGCGCACGGCCGACGGCTACGAGCGCATCGACGCGTCGCTGCTGCGCAAAGGCGACGTGGTGCGGGTTGCCGCCGGCGGGCTCATTCCCGGCGACGGCGAGGTCATCGCGGGCGCCGCGTCCGTGGACGAGTCCGCCGTCACCGGCGAGTCCGCCCCGGTCATCCGGGAGGCCGGCGGCGACCGGAGCGCCGTCACGGGCGGCACCGTCGTCCTCTCTGACGTCCTCACCATCCGGATCACCGCCGATCCCGGCGACGGCTTTCTCGACCACATGATCAGCCTGGTCGAGGGCGCGTCGCGCCAGAAGACGCCAAACGAGATCGCGCTGACCATCCTGCTGTCGGCCCTGACCTTCACGTTCCTCCTCGTGATCGTGGCCCTGAAGCCGTTCGGCGACTACGCGCAGGCCGCGTTTCCCGTCACTGCGCTGGTGGCGCTGCTGGTCTGCCTCATCCCCACGACCATTGGGGGACTGCTGAGCGCGATCGGCATTGCCGGCATGGACCGTCTGCTGCAGCGCAACGTGCTCGCCATGTCGGGCCGGGCCGTCGAGGCCGCGGGCGACATCGACGTCCTGCTGCTCGACAAGACCGGCACCATCACGCTTGGCAACCGCATGGCCGCGGAGTTCCTGGCCGCGCCAGGCGTCCCGCCGGAGCGGCTGGCGGAGGCGGCCCAGCTCGCCTCCCTCGCCGACGAGACCCCCGAGGGCCGGAGCATCGTCGTCCTCGCGAAGGACCGCTTCGGCCTGCGCACGCCCGCAATGGCCGCGCCGCACCAGTTCGTGCCGTTCACCGCCCAGACCCGCATGAGCGGCATCGACGTGGCCTCGCCGGGCGGCCAGCCCGCGCGACAGATCCGCAAGGGAGCCGCCGACAATGTCCGTGCCTGGGTCGAGTCGCTCGGCGGTTCGCTGCCGGCAGAAGTGGCCGCCGCGGTCAACCTGGTCGCCCGGCAGGGCGGGACGCCGCTCGTGGTCGCGGACGGCCGCGACATCCTGGGCGTGGTTCATCTCAAGGACGTCGTGAAGGGCGGCATCAAGGAACGGTTCGCCCAGCTGCGCGCCATGGGCATCCGCACCGTGATGATCACCGGCGACAATCCCCTGACCGCCGCCGCCATCGCGGCCGAGGCCGGCGTCGACGACTTCCTCGCCGAGGCCACGCCGGAGATGAAGCTGGCCCGGATCCGCGCCGAGCAGGCCGCGGGACACCTCGTGGCCATGACGGGCGACGGCACCAACGACGCCCCGGCGCTCGCCCAGGCCGATGTCGGCGTCGCGATGAACACCGGCACGCAGGCCGCCAAGGAGGCCGGCAACATGGTCGACCTCGATTCCAACCCCACGAAGCTCCTCGAGATCGTCGAGATCGGGAAACAGCTCCTGATCACCCGCGGCGCGCTCACGACGTTTTCCATCGCAAACGACGTCGCCAAGTACTTCGCGATCATCCCCGCCATGCTGGTCGGCGCGTTCCCGGCGGTGGCGCCGCTCAACGTGATGCGCCTGGGTTCGCCGCCCAGCGCCATCCTCAGCGCCGTGATCTTCAACGCCCTCGTCATCATCGCGCTGATCCCCCTGGCCCTCCGCGGCGTCGCCTATCGGCCCGTCGGCGCCGCGGTGATGCTCCGCCGCAATCTCTTCGTTTACGGCGGCGGCGGCCTCCTCGTCCCGTTCGCCGGCATCAAGCTGATCGATGTCGTGATCAACTCCCTCCACCTCGTCTAGCCCGCCCATGACTGCCTTCCTGCGCGACCTGAAGACGGCGAGCCTCCTCACGCTGCTGCTCGCACTGCTGCTCGGCGGCGCCTACCCGCTCGCCGTCTGGGCCGGCGCCCAGCTCTGTTTCCCGCGCCAGGCCAACGGCAGCCTGATCCGGGACGCCGACGGCACGGTCCGCGGCTCGACGCGGCTGGCGCAGGCTTTCCCCGGGCCGGCCTATTTCCATCCGCGCCCGTCCGCCGCGGGCGCTGGCTACGACGCGGCGAACTCCGGCGGCTCCAACCTCGGTCCCACCAGCCGTGCGCTCGCCGACCGCATCGCCTCGGCGGTCACGGCCTTTCGGGTCGAGAATCATCTTCCGCCGTCCGCCGCCGTGCCGGCGGACGCGGTCACGGCGTCCGCCAGCGGGCTCGATCCCCATATCAGCCCGGCCAACGCGGCCCTGCAGGCCGCGCGGGTTGCGCAGGCTCGTGGCCTGCCCCTGGCGCGGATCCGGGCCATGATCGCCGCCGCGACCGAGGGCCCGGATCTCGGCTGCCTGGGCGATCCCGGGGTCAACGTCATCCGCCTCAATCTTTCGCTCGATGCTTCGCCGATGCTGCCATGACCATTTCTCCAGCGGGTCTCGCGCGGTCTGCGTGGTGCTCACGGCTACGGCCCTCCGGCTGGCCGCGTGGCGCATCCCCTTCGGCCGGCCGGGCCGTCGCAGGTTGACTGGCCGCCCCTGCGTTGGGGCGTCCTTTTTTGCCGTGTCACGCTCGATGACCCGTGGATAATCCCAGCCTGTGACCGAGCCATCGCGCCCCGACCCCGATGCCCTCCTGTCCTCGCTGCAACGCGACGAGCGGCGGGCCCGGCGCGGCCGGCTGAAGGTGTTCTTCGGCATGTGTCCGGGGGTCGGCAAGACCTACGCCATGCTGCGCGCGGCGCAGCAGGAACTGCGGGACGGCACCGATGTCGTGGTCGGGCTGGTGGAGACCCATGGGCGGGCCGAGACGGAGGCGCTGCTGGCGGGCCTGACCGTCCTGCCGCGGCGCAAGGTCCCGTATCGCGAGATGGAGCTCGCCGAATTCGATCTCGAGGCGATGCTCGCCCGCCGCCCGGCGCTGGCTGTCGTGGACGAGCTGGCCCACAGCAATGCGCCCGGTTCGCGCCATCCGAAGCGATACCAGGACGTGGTGGAACTGCTCGACGCGGGCATCGACGTCCACACGACGCTCAACGTGCAGCATCTCGAAAGCCGCGCCGATGCCGTGCGGCAGATCACGGGCGCCACGGTCCGCGAGACCGTGCCGGACACCGTCTTCGAGCTCGCGGACCAGATCGAGCTCGTGGATGTGACCCCCGAGACGCTGCGCGAGCGCCTGCAGGAGGGAAAGGTGTACCTCGGGGAGCGGGCCGAGGCCGCGGCCGAGGGCTTTTTCCGGGACGCCAATCTGACCGCCCTCCGGGAACTGGCCCTGCGGTTTGTCGCCGAACGGGTCGACAAGCGGCTGCGCGAGCTGCGGGGCGCCGCCCCGGTCAAGACCATCTGGCGGTCGGGCGAGCGGCTGCTGGTGGCCGTGGGGCCGAGCCCCTCCTCCGTGCAGCTGGTCCGCTGGACCCGCCGGATGGCCGCCGCCCAGGGGGCCTCGTGGATCGCCGTCAGCGTGGAAGCCTCGCGTTCGCAGTCCGCGGCCGCCCAGCGCCGGGTCGAACAAAACCTCGCCCTCGCCCGCGAGCTCGGGGCCGAGGTGGTGGTCACCCATGACGACGACGTCGCCGGCGCGCTGGTCCGGGTGGCCCTCCAGAGCAACGCGACCCAGATCGTGGTTGGCAAGTCGCGGTCGCCGCGCTGGCTCGACTGGGTGCGTGGCGGCAGCCTCGTGGACCGCCTCCTGCGCCAGGCCGGTCCGATCGACATCTACGTCGTGCCCGCGGAGCGCGCCGCCGAGAAGACCGCCGACTGGTCCGAGTGGCGTCCGGCCGAGGCGGGCCCGGGCCGCGAATACGTCGAGATGCTCGCGGCCCTGGCCTTGCTGACCAGCGTCAGCTGGTTTCTCGTGCCCCATGCCGGCTACCTTTCGATCGGCCTGCTCTATCTCCTCGCGGTCATCGCCCTGAGCCTGCGCGTGGGCCGGGGCCCCGTGCTCGTCGCGGGCATGGTGAGCGCCCTCACCTGGAACTTCCTCTTCATTCCGCCGCTGTTCACCTTCGTGATCGCGAAGTTCGAGGACGGCCTGATGTTCGGCACGTACTTCGTCGTCGCGTTGATCGCCGGCCAGCTGACCGCCCGCATCCGCGCGCAGGAACGCCACGAGCGCCTGCGCGAGGAGCGGGCCACCGCGCTCTTTCAGCTCACGGAGGCGCTGAGCGCGGCCCGGACCCTCGACGACGCGGTCTTCGCCGCGCTCCGCCAGGCGGATGCCCTGTTTGCCGCGCGCACGGCGCTTCTGCTGGGCCCGGGACCCGGCCTCACCCCGCACTTCGCCGGTTCCTGCTCGCTCACGGAAAAGGAACTCGCGGTGGCGGACTGGGCGTGGCGCAACCGGCGGAAGGCCGGCCGCTTCACCGACACCCTGCCGTCGGCGGAGGGCCTGCATCTGCCGCTGGTGCGCGACGACGCCGCGGTGGGCGTGCTGGTGGTGCGGGTCGAGCGGGACGCCAGCCTCACGCTGGCGCAGCGCGACCTGGCCGAGAGCTTTGCCACGCAGCTCGCCCTCGTCGTCGAACGCGAGCAGCTCCGGACGGCCAGCGCCCGCGAGCAGCTGCTGGCCGAGTCCGAAAAACTCCACCGCGCGCTGCTCGACGGCGTCTCCCACGAGCTTAAGACCCCGCTGGCCGTGCTGGACGCGGCCCTCGAGCAGTTCGCCTCCGCCGACGCCGGCACCCGCGCCACCCTGCTGACGGAGGTCCGGACGGCCTCCCGGCGGCTGAACCGCCTCGTCAACAACCTCCTTGACCAGACCCGCCTCGAGTCGGGCACCCTCCAGCCCCGGCTGGACTGGTGCGATGCCCACGACCTCGTGAACGCCGCCCTCGACGGCGTGCGCGACGCCCTCGGCGCGCACCCGCTCGAGACGGCGGTCCCGGCCGACCTGCCCCTGTTCCGGGCGGACTTTGCGCTGATGGAACAGGTGATTGCCAACCTGCTCCTGAACGCCGCCCTCCACACCCCGGCGGCGACGCCGATTTTCCTCGCCGCCGGCATCGACCGGGCGCGGTCCCGCATCTGCTTCACGGTGGCCGACCGCGGCCCCGGCCTCCCGGCGGCGATGCGCGACCGGCTCTTCCAGAAGTTCCAGCGCGGGGATGCGGCGAAGGCCGGCGGCCTCGGGCTCGGCCTGTCGATCATCCGCGGATTTGTCGTGGCCCAGGGCGGCGAGATCGTGGCCGGCGAGAACCCGGGCGGCGGCGCGGTTTTTACCGTTTACCTCCCCTATGCGCCCCACGGTAAGGTGCCGACCGAATGACCGCGAGCACCGCCAAGCCCGCCATCCTGGTGATCGACGACGAGGCGCAGATCCGCCGCCTCCTCCGCGTGACGCTCGAGGCCGCGGGTTACGCGGTCCGCGACACGGAAACCGGCGCGCTCGGCTTGAATGACGCCGCGGTCAACCGGCCGGATGCGGTGATCCTGGACCTCAGCCTGCCCGACCAGTCCGGGCTCGATGTCCTCCGGCGCCTGCGCGAATGGACCCACCTGCCGGTCCTGGTCCTGTCCGTCCGCGGGGAGGAGACGGTGAAGATCGCCGCCCTCGACGCCGGAGCCGACGACTATCTCACCAAACCTTTCGGCGGGGGCGAACTGCTCGCCCGCCTCCGCGTGCTACTGCGACGGACGCAGCCGACCGATGCACCCTCGGTCCATCGCTTCGGGGACGTGGAGGTCGACTTGACCCAGCGTACCGTGACCAAGTCCGGCGCGCCGGTGCACCTCACGGTCAAGGAGTACGCCCTGCTCCGTCTCCTGCTGCAGCACCGGGGCAAGGTTGTGACCCATCGCCAGCTGCTGCGCGAGATTTGGGGACCGGGTCACGAGGAGGACACGCACTACCTGCGCGTCCACATGGCGAACCTCCGCAAGAAGGTTGAGGACGCCGCCGACCAGCCCGCCTTCCTGCGGACCGAATCCGGCATCGGTTACCGATTCACGGTGTAACCGCAGCCGCTGGCTGCGGCGAAATTCGAGGTTCGGGATTCGAAATTCAGCGAACCATACCCAGCGCACCTCGAATGCAAGCCTGCCAATTCAAGAGCGGAATCCAGATTCCGGAATCTCAGAAGTGCTGCCGCAGTTTCGCCCGGACGAAACGCACGCTCTCGGCCAGCTGCTCCATCCCGTCAACGCCGTCCTCGATGCTGACCCAGCCGTCGAAGCCGACGCCCTTCAGCGTGCGGAAGATCGCGTCGTAGTCGTTCAGCCCCCGGCCGATCGTGCCGTGCCGCAGCCGCTTGGCGTACCCCTCGGCGCCGGTCTCGTCCCGGCGCAGGTCCTCCAGCGTGCCTTCGGCGAGGTAGCGATCGCTCGCGTGCATCGTCACCACCCGGTCCTTCACCCGTTGCAGCAGCTCGAGCGGGTCGTCGCCGGCCAGGAACGCGTTGCTCGGGTCGTAGTTCACGCCGAAATGCGGGTGCCGGATCCGGCCGACCAGGTCGCAGAACACGTCCATCTTCTGCGCGAACTCGGGATAGAGCCAAAAATCGTCCTTGTAGTGGTTCTCAATGATGAGCGTCACGCCGCATTTCTCGGCCTCGGGCAGGCAGGCCTCGATGTTTTCCGTCACAATCCGGAGGCCCTGCTCGCGCGACAGCTCCGGACGGCGCTGGCCGGACAGCACCCGGCAATAAGAGGCCCCCAGCGTCGCGGCCAGCCGGATCCAGGTCTTTTCCTTCTCGACCTCCTGACGCCGCAGTTCCGGGTCGGGCTGCGAGAAGTCGGGCGAGCAGCAGAGCATCGGGATCACGAGTCCGCGGCTCTCGACCGTGCGCCGGGCCTCGGTCCAGCGCGCCGGGTCGGCCAGCTCCAGGAAGCCGCTGTAGTACTCGAGCCCGTCCACGCCGAGCGGCACCGCGAGGTCGACCCACTCGCGCAGGGTCATCGAGCCGTCGCGGCACAGCGGGCGAATGAACGCCTTGGGAAAAGCGGCCAGCCGCGGCATGGTCAGACCTTCGTCGGGTTGCGGGCGTGCACGCAGAACTGCTCCATGTCCACCGTCGCGCCCGTGACCGGCCGCGACTCATCGCCGAGCCAGAAGACGACGGCTGCGGCGATCGCCTCGGGCATGATCAGGCCGCCCGACGGAACGTAGTTCGCGGGAATGTGCTCGAGCCAGTTGGCCGGCAGGCCCTGGGCGATCTGGCTGGCGTGCTCGCGCGGGGTCAGCACCCAGCCGAGGTTGAGGTGATTGAACCGCACCCGGTCGCGGCCGTGGGCATTCGCGAGGTTGCACGCCAGGGTCTGCAGCGCGCCCTTGGTCATGCTGTAGTCGAGAAACGTCGCCTCGCCGCTGTGGCAGTTGATCGAGCCGATGTTCACCACGCTGCCCTCGTGGGCCTTCAGCTGATCAAAGGCCGCTTTGATCAGGAGCATCGGCGCCCGGACATTGATGGCCATGGCGCGGTCGAAGGACTCGGCGGTGGCGGTGCGGATCGTCGTCCGCGGGACGATGGCGGCGTTGTTCACCAGCGAGGTGATCCGGCCGAAAGCCTTCAGCGCCGCCGCCGCGATCCGCTCGGGCGCGGTGGCGTCGACCAGGTCCTCGAGGCAGAGCGCCGCGGCCGCGCCCAGCTTCGCCACCACCTCCTCGCCCTCGGCCCGGTTGATGCCGTGCACCAGCACGCGAGCGCCCTCGGCGACGCATCGTTCCGCGATCGCACGGCCGATGCCACTCGTGCCGCCGGTCACAATGACCACTTTGTCCTTTAGTCGCATGATGCCTTTTTAGCCACGAAGCTCACGAAGTGCACGAAGGAAGAAGGTAAATCGGCTTGGCTCCGTGAACTTGGTGCGCTTCGCGGCGGAAAATCAGGCGGGCTTGAGCACGGCTTTCACGATCTGGCCGGCATGCATCTTTTCAAACGCCTCGTGCCAGGCCTCGAGGGTCCAGACGCCGCCCAGGACCGGGCGGACGTCGAGCTGGCCGGAGGCCAGCAGCGCCAGCACCCGCTCCCAGATTGGCCAGTTGTGGCTGAAGCTGCCCTGCAGCGTGACATTTTTCTGAACGAGCGGATCGAGCGAGAAGTTCAGCGGCTGCGGGCCCCAGCCCACCTTGCTGATCCAGCCCGCGGGGCGCACCAGTTCGAGCGCGGTCCGGAGCGCGGCCGAGGCCCCGGCCGCATCCACCACGCCGTCGGCCCCCAGGCCGTCGCGCGACTGCGCCCACGCCGTGGCGTCGCCGATGATCACCTCGCAGCCGTAGGCCTTCGCCACCTCGAGCCGGGTGCGGTCACGCTCGAGCCCCACCAGCGCCACCTGGGCGCCGGCAAGGCGCGCGATGGCCGCGCACAGGAGGCCGATCGGGCCGGGACCCAGCACGACCACGCGGTCGCCCGGACGGATCCGGCCGTTGTTCATGACGGCGTTGTAGGCCACGCAGCACGGCTCGGTGAGGGCCGCATGCTCCATGGCCAGCCCGGCCGGCACGCGGTGCAGGCACCGCGCCGGCACCTTCACAAAGCGCGTCATCGCGCCGTCCACGCCATAGCCGAAGCCCTTGCGCGACGGGTCGAGGTTGTAGAGGCCGGCGCGGCTCAGCGGGCTGTCGGGATTGATCACCGCGGCGGTCTCGCTGACGACGCGGTCGCCCTCCTGCCAGCCCTGCACGGCCCGGCCCAGCGCGGCGATCCGCCCGCCGAACTCGTGCCCGAGCACGACCGGGTAGTTCACTTTCCAGCTGTGGGTGCTGGTCCACTGGTGCAGGTCGCTGCCGCACACGCCCACCGCCTCGACGGCGAGGATCACGTCCTCCGGGCCGGGCTCCGGCCGGGAAAATTCACGCAGCTCGACGCTGTGGGGTTCGGGGGCGAAATTGACGACGGCGGGGCTTTTCATCGGGAAGGTCGCTGGACCGGCACATCGCCGTGGCCGTGCACGCGCTCGCAGATGATCCGCAGCGTGCCCTCGAGGTTGCCGTCGGCGGTCCGGAAAGCGTCAGCATCGACGGCCAGCGGCGCGCCGATCACGACCAGCGGCGCCCCGTACTCCGGCGTCCGCACGGCCTGCTCCAGGGTCAGCCCGCCGACGGCCTGGACCGGCACGCCCACCGCGGCCACGACCTCGCGCAGCTGGTCGAGCGGGCTTGGCATGCGCCGGCCCGACGCGGCGATGCCCCGCCGCTCGTCGTAGCCGATGTGGTGGATCACGTAATCGCACCCCAGGTCCTCGATGCGGCGCGCCCCGGCCACCAGGTCGGGCTCGCCGAGGTTGTCGCCCATCACCTTGACCCCGAAATCGCGGCCGGCCTTCACGACGCACTTGAGCGTCTCGTCGTGGGCGCGCGACATCACGACGACGTGGGTGGCACCCGCCTTGGCCATCATCTCGGCCTCGAGAAAGCCGCCGTCCATCGTCTTGAGGTCCGCCACGATCGGTACGCCGGGAAACCGCTCGCGCAGGGCGCGGACGCCGTGCAGCCCCTCGGCCAGGATGAACGGCGTGCCGGCCTCGAGCCAGTCGACCCCCGCGCGCCGGGCCATCGCCGCCGTCGCCAGCGCCTCGGCGCGGTCGGTGAGGTCGAGCGAGATCTGCACGATGGGAAGCATGCGGAAGCCGGAGCATGCCGCGACCCGGCGGTTCGCGTCAATGGCACAGCGCGGCAAGCGGTGGCTGGGTTGGCTCAGCGGCTTTTTTGACCACTGAACTCAACGATCACATGGATCGGACCCAAATCGATGGGTGGTTTGAGCCGTGTGATCCGTGAATTCCTTGGTTTAAAAAGGAGACCCGAGCCCACCCGCGAGTCGAGCACAGCCCTTTTCGTCCCTGAAAATTCGGCAGGCGGGCCTGCTGACCGACGGCGCGCTTGCGTCGTCCCGGCGCCCTTGGGAAAAAGGGCCATGAAAACCCGCTTCGCCTTCATCGGCTTTCAACATCCGCACATCTGGGACCTGGTGGCCCGTGCCACGGCCCACCCGGAGGTTGAGGTGGTCGCCTGCTGCGAGGAGGATGCCGCGACCCGCGCCCAGCTCGCGGCCAGCGGGAAGGCGAAGATCACCCACTCCGACTACCGCGTGATGCTCGCGACGGAGCAGATCGACGTCGTGGTGGTCGGCGAGTGGTTCGTGAAGCGCGGGCAGGTCGTGATCGACGCGCTGCGCAGCGGCCGGCATGTGCTCGCGGACAAGCCGATGTGCACGACGCTCGCGGAATACGCCGAGATCGAGCGCCTCGCGCGCGAGCGGAAGCTCACGCTCGGCATGATGCTCGACATGCGGGACTCCGGGGTCTTCCGGCAGGTGCGCGAGCTGGTTCGGGCGGGCGAGATCGGCGAGTTGCGCGCCGCGTCGATCGGCGGCCAGCACCCGCTCCTGCCGGGCGTCCGCGCGCAGTGGTATCACGAGGCCGGCCGGCACGGCGGCACCATCAACGACATCGCGGTCCATGGCATCGACCTGCTGCCCTGGGTCACGGGCATCGGCTACCGGCGCGTGGTCGCCGCGCGCACCTGGCAGGCGGGACCGCCGGCCGGATCGCATTTCCAGAATGCGGGCCAGTTCATGCTAGAGCTGGAGAACGGCGCCGGCGTGGTCGCCGACGTCTCGTATTTCGCGCCCAACAGTCACGGCTACTCCCTTCCGCTGTACTGGCGCCTGACCCTCTGGGGCAGCCTCGGCGTGCTGGAGGCGACCATGACCGCGAAGGAAATCACGCTGTACAAGGAGGGCGAAAAGGCCGGACGGGCGGTGCCGGTCGGCGCGCCCAATCCGGGCGGTTACCTCGAGGCGTTCCTCGCCGAGCTGAGGGGCCGGCCCAACCCCGGGCTCACGGCCCCCGAGATCTTCCGCGCCAGCTACGTGACCCTGAAGATCCAGGACGCCGCAGACCGGGGGCTGCTCAACACGCCGCTCTAGCGGCGGGTTGAGGTAGCGAGTAGCGCGTAGCGGGTAGCGAGCATCCCGCTGAATGAGTCGTACGCCTGCGGGAATATTCCCGCCGTCAGAGCCGGCCGAATGACCCCCGCCCACCCGGAACACCGAGCAGCAAGATGCGCGCTACGCGCTACCCGCTACTCTCCCCACCCCTACCGCACCTGCAGCGTCTCGCCTTCGTACGTGAGGCCGAGGGATGGGATCTCGACGGCCTTGCGGGTGCCAGACTTCCGGACGCGGCCGGCGAGCCAGGCATCGTAGCCGGCCGCCTGCGCAGCAGCCACGACGGCGGGTGCCGCGGCCGGATCAACGTAAGCGGCGAAGCCGATGCCTTGGTTGAAGGTCGCGTACATCTCGCGTCGCGTGATCGGGCCCGCCTCCTCCATGAACTGGAACAGCGCCGGCGCCGGGCGCGGCGCGGTGATCTCGTAGATGAACGGTTCCTCCAGGCGCATCAGCTTGCGCCAACCATGACCGGTCACGTGCGCGACGTAGTTCAGCTTGAGGCCGCGGCGCTGGCACTCGCGCACGAAGGCGACGTAGATCAACGACGGCGCCAGCAGCGCTTCGCCGAACGTCCGTGGGTCGCCGTGGCCGATGGGCGTCTGGTAACCCTGCGGCAGGCGCTCCGCGATCAGGCGGCACAGGCTTAGCCCGTTCGTCTGCACGCCGGAACTCGCGAGGAAAATGATCGCATCACCGTCGCGCACGTCGCCGGTGATGCGGAGCGACTTGGGCGCGATGCGCCCGATGGCGGAGCCGGCGAGCACGATGGTCTCGGCGTTGACGATGCCCCGGAGCGTGGGGGTTTCGCCGCCGCCCCAGACCGCGCCGGCCTGGCGGCAGCCCTCGGCCCAGCCATCAACAAGCGACTGCATGCGGGCGGCGTCGCCGAACCAGGCCGACTCGCCGACGGCAGCATGCATCGCGACCGAGATCGGCAGCGCGCCACAGGTGACGAGGTCGTTCACGATCGTCGCGACGGTATCGACGGCGATCTCGCGGTAGAAATTCTTCCCGGTGGCGGCGTAGACGGCATCGGCGACGAGATTCTTGGTGCCGAGCCCCTCCTCGACGTGCGCGAGGTAATGGTCGGCGGCCTCCATCAGGTAGGCGCTCTCGCCGCGGGTCGTGGGCGGCTCCGCATAGCCGTGTTCCGCCAGCAATCCCGCCGTCGCCTTCGCCGCCCGCTGGCACGCCCGCTTGAAGGCATCCAGCTGGTCATAGTTCACGCCGGAGGATTGGTAGGAAAGGGACATCAATTGCGGATCGCGGATTGCGGATTGGTCGGAGCTGTTGTCGGTCTCGGAATGCGCGAATTTCGGTCAGGTCAGGGCAGCGCGACAATCCGCGATTCGCAATCCGCGATCCGCAATTTCAGTACGCTCTCCCCTCGTTCTTCTCGTAGTAATTCACGTAGGCTTGGTTCACCACGCGGTAGCCGCCGGGGGTGGGATACTTGCCGGTGAAGTACCAGTCGCCGGTGTGATTGGGCACGGCGGCGTGGAGATTCTCGATGGTCTGGAAGATGATCTCGATCTCGCCCTGCCAGTCGATGCGCTTCGGCCGGACCCGGTCGACGATCTTGCGCGAGAGCTCCTCGGGCGTGAACGGCTCGTAGAGACGGCGCACGTGGTTCACCGTGCCCCCCCGCGCCACTTCCTCGCGGCAGGCCCGGTAGACCTCCTCGAGCAGGTCGCCCTGGCCACGCTCCTTCAGCAGCTCCACCGCCGCCTCAAACGCGATGAACTTCCCGATCTCCGACATGTCGATGCCGTAGCAGTCCGGGTAGCGGATCTGCGGCGCCGTTGACACGATCACGATCTTCCGCGGGTTCAGCCGCGCGAGAATGCGCAGGATCGACCGCCGCAGCGTCGTGCCGCGGACGATCGAGTCGTCGACGCACACCAGGTTGTCGCCCGGCTGCACCGAACCGTACGTGATGTCGTAGACGTGGCTGGCGAGCTGGTTGCGGAGGTTTTCCTGGCCAATGAACGTGCGGAGCTTGATGTCCTTGCTGACCACCTTCTCGCCGCGCGGCCAGTTGCGGAGAATGAGCTCGTCAAGCAGCGCCTCATCCAGCGTGCCCTTCGCCTGCGCCGCGAGGATCGCCGCCTTCACTTCGTCGCGGCGCCGGGAGCGCAGCGCCGACATCAGGCCGTAGTAGGCCACCTCGGCGGTGTTGGGGATGAAGCCGAAGACGGTGTGGGCCCAGTCGTGGTCGATCGAGCGGATCACCTGGTCGGCCAGCCCGCCGCCGAGCGCCTGGCGCTCGCGGTAGATGTCGAGGTCGTTGCCGCGCGAGAAGTAGATCCGCTCGAACGAGCAGGCGGCCCGGGGCATCGGCGCGGTGAACGCGCTGTCCCTGAGGGCGCCGCTGCGCTTCAGCACGATGACATGGCCCGGCTCGACCTCCTTCACCTGCTCCAGGGCGAGATCGAACACCGTCATGAGCGGCGCGCGCTCGGAGGCGAAGGCGATGACCTCGTCGTTCTGGAAGTAGTAGGCAGGCCGGATGCCGGACGGATCCCGGGCCACGAAGGCGTCGCCGTTGCCGACCAGGCCCGCAATGGCGTAGCCGCCGTCCCACTTGGCCGAGGCGCGCGTGACGACCCGGGCCAGGTCGAGGTCCTCGCTGATCCGGCGGGTGAGCTCCGCGCCGGACAGCTCGCGGGTGCGGAGAAAGCGGTAGATGTCCTCGTGCTCCTCATCGAGGAAGAACCCGATCTTCTCGAGCACGGCCTGGGTGTCGGAGGAGAAGATGGGATGCTGGCCGATCGCGATGAGGCTGTCGTTCAGCTCCCGCGTGTTCGTCATGTTGAAATTGCCGCACAGCGCGAGGTTGCGGGTCGGCCAGGAGCTGCGCCGGAAATAGGGGTGGCAGGCGCTCACGCCGTAGCCGCCGGAGGTGCCGTAGCGCAGGTGACCGAGATAGAGCTCGGCGCCGAAGTCGAAGTGCTGCTTGACGGTGTCCGGGAACTCCGGATGCACCCGGCCGTCGGCCACGAGTTCCTCGTACCGGGCCAGCAGCGCCTTGAACACGCGGTCGAGGGGGTTCGGCTCGGTGTTCCGCTCGCGGAACATGTACGGCTCGCCGGCCGGCATGTCGAACTTCACGCAGGCCACGCCCGCGCCATCCTGGCCGCGATTGTGCTGCTTCTCCATCAGGAGGAACAGCTTGGTGAAACCCCAGAGGGGCGAGCCGTACTTTTCCTGGTAGTAGGACAGCGGCTTCAGGAGCCGGACCAGCGCGATGCCGCATTCATGGCCGATCCGCTCGCTCACGGCGTCACCCTCCCTTTCCGGTGGCGGCCCACACTGCGCTGGTCTTCCGGGAGGTTCGGCCGGGAGGGCTCGCAGGATGTTGGGTCGTGGAGAGTCCGCACGTGCTAGGGAAGGCGCTGATTTCGGCCACACCGGAGCATTGGTCAACGGCTTTCTCAAACCATGACGACAATTGCGTTTTTTTTTAGCCGTCACGTTACAGCGCGGCCCGAACGGCGCGGCGGTAGTTAGTAGCTGGTAGATGGTAGCTAGCGGGCGAACCCTCTGGATATCATGTCCGGAAACTAAAGTGCCACCTATGTCCTGACCGGACCGCGCCTACCAACTACCATCTACTGTCTTCCAACTACCATCCCACAGCCACCATCTATCCGGTATTCGTGTCAGTCCCCTTGACCGCCGCCGGGATGTTCGGAAGCATCGCGGCCCGCACCATGCTGATTCTCCGCGGCTCTCCCGCCCTCTCCCCGTTCCGCCTCCAGAAGCTCCTGCAGGATCTCGTGACGGCCGGGGTGCCGGCCCGGTCGGTCGCCGCCGAGTTTGTGCACGTCGTCGACCTCGCCGCCGACCTCTCCCCGGCCGAGCGCCACGTCCTCGACCAGCTTCTCACCTACGGTCCGCGCCGCGCCGCTTCCGCCACCGCCGGGACGCTGCAGGTCGTCGCGCCGCGCCCCGGCACCATTTCCCCGTGGTCCTCGAAGGCCACGGACATCGCGCACATCTGCGGGCTCGGCCCGGTGCGGCGCATCGAGCGGCTGATCGCCTATGCGGTGGTTCTCCCGGCCGGCACGGGCCTCGCCCCGGACCAGCAGCGCGCCCTCGCGGCGCGCCTGCACGACCGCATGACGCAGGTCGTCTTCGGGCGGCTTGAGGACGCGGCCGTGCTGTTCCGTCACGACGCGCCCCGGCCACTGACCAGCGTGCCGGTGCTGCGGGAGGGCCGCGCGGCGCTCGTCGCGGCCAACGTGACGCTGGGTCTCGCGCTGGCCGAGGACGAGATCGACTACCTCGTGGAGGCGTTCACGCGGCTGCAGCGCGACCCAAACGACGTTGAGCTCATGATGTTCGCCCAGGCGAACTCCGAGCACTGCCGCCACAAGATCTTCAATGCCTCGTGGGACATCGACGGCCAGGGCATGGAGCACTCGCTGTTCCAGATGATCCGGAACACCCATCGGCTGCACAGCGAGGGCATCCTCTCGGCGTACCGGGACAACGCCGCCGTGCTGGCCGGCTCGCGCGGCGGCCGCTTCTTCGTCGACCCGCGCACCAACGAATACGCCGCCCACGAGGAGGACATCCACATCCTCTGCAAGGTGGAGACGCACAACCACCCCACCGCGATCTCGCCCTTCCCGGGCGCCGCGACCGGTTCCGGCGGCGAAATCCGGGACGAGGGCGCGACCGGCCGCGGCGGCAAGCCCAAGGCCGGACTCACCGGCTTCACGGTCTCGAATCTCCGGCTGCCCGGCGCGGTCCAGCCGTGGGAACAGGACCACGGCAAGCCGGGCCGGATCGTCACGGCCCTCGACATCATGATCGAGGGCCCCCTCGGCGGCGCGGCCTTCAACAACGAGTTTGGCCGGCCGAACATCAACGGCTACTTCCGCACCTACGAGGCCGCCGTGCCGGCGGCCCGGGAGCAGGGGCCGCAATCCGCCATCCCCCAAGAGCTGCGCGGCTACCACAAGCCGATCATGCTCGCGGGCGGCCTGGGCAACATCCGTCCGGGCCACGTGGGCAAGGGCGCGATCAACCCGGGCGACCAGCTGATCATCCTTGGCGGCCCGGCAATGCTCATTGGCCTCGGCGGCGGCGCGGCCAGCTCGATGGCGAGCGGCGCGGGCCAGGAGGACCTCGATTTCGCGAGCGTGCAGCGCGACAACGCCGAGATGGAGCGCCGCTGCCAGGAGGTCATCGACCGCTGCTGGGCCCTGGGTGACGAGAATCCGATCACCTTCATCCACGACGTGGGGGCCGGCGGCATCTCGAACGCCCTACCCGAGCTGGTGAACGACGCCGGCCGCGGCGGGCGCTTCCAGCTGCGGGCCGTGCCCAACGACGAGCCCGGCATGAGTCCGCTCGAGCTGTGGTGCAACGAGTCGCAGGAGCGCTACGCGCTGTCCGTGCCCGCCGCCCGCCTCGACCGGTTCCGGCAGATCTGCGAGCGCGAGCGCTGCCCGTTCGCAGTCGTCGGCGAGGCGACGGCCGAGAAGCGACTCGTGCTCGAGGACGCCCACTTCGGCAACCGGCCGATCGACCTGCCCCTCGAAGTGCTGCTGGGCAAGCCGCCGCGGATGCGCCGGTCCGACCGGACCCGCTCCCGCGCCCTCGCGCCGCTCCGGGTCGCCATCCCGCTCGCCGAGGCCGTGCACCGGGTGCTCGTGCATCCCGCCGTGGCCGACAAGACCTTCCTGATCGCGATCGGCGACCGCACCCTCGGCGGCGGCATCGTCCGCGACCAGATGGTGGGCCCGTGGCAGGTGCCCGTGGCCGACTGCGCCGTCACGGCCGCCACCTACGACGTCTATACCGGCGAGGCCATGGCCATGGGCGAACGCACGCCGGTCGCGGTGAATTCCGCCGCCGCCTCCGCCCGCCTGGCGGTCGCCGAGGCGATCACCAACCTCGCGGCCGCCGCGGTCGGCGACCTCGGCAAAGTCAACCTGTCCGCCAACTGGATGGCCGCGCCGGCGCTGCCCGGCGACGGCGCCGACCTGTACGCGGCCGTGCGCGCGGTGGGCCTCGAGCTCTGCCCGGCGCTCGGCATCACGATCCCGGTCGGCAAGGACTCCATGAGCATGAGCACGGCGTGGAAGGATCCCGCCACCGGCGAGGCCCGCCGCGTGTCCGCCCCTGTCTCGCTCATCGTCTCGGCCTTTGCCCCGGTCACCGATGTCCGCCTGTCCCTGACCCCGCAGCTGCGCGCCGAGCCGGGCGAACTGTGGCTCATCGACCTCGGACGCGGGCGCAACCGCCTCGGCGGTTCGATCCTCGCGCAGGTGGTCTCCCAGACCGGCGCCGAGCCGGCCGATCTCGACCGGCCCGAAGACCTCACGGCCTTCTGGCGGGCGATCCAGCAGCTGGGTCGCGAGCGCCGGCTGCTCGCCTACCACGACCGCTCCGACGGCGGCCTGCTGGCCACCGCGGTCGAGATGGCGTTCGCGGGACACACCGGGATCGATCTCGCCCTGCCGGCCGGCGTCGATCCGCTGGCCGCGCTGTTTGCCGAGGAACTCGGCGCCGTGATCCAGGTGCGCGCCGCCGAGACCGCGGCCGTCCGGGCGGTCCTGCAGGCCCACGGGCTCGACGCCCTCACGACGAAGATCGGCGCGCTGAACTCCGACCAGACCTTCCGGATCACGCAGGCCGGCGCCCCGCTGTTCGCCGAGAACCTCTTCGCGCTGCGCTCCATCTGGTCGGATGTCACCCGCCGGATCGCGGGCCTCCGCGACAATCCGGCCTGCGCCGAGTCGGAGCACCGGGTGCGCCTCGATCCCGCCGACCCCGGCATCACCCCCAAGATCACCTTCCCCTACCCGTGGCCCGCGCAGGATTCCGGAATCCGGAGTCCGAAATCCGCGGTGGGCCGCCGGCCCTCCATCGCCATCCTGCGCGAGCAGGGCGTGAACGGCGAGGTGGAGATGGCCGCGGCCTTTGCGCGGGCGGGTTTCCGCGCGGTGGACGTCCACATGACCGACATCCTCAGCGGCCGGGTGTCGCTGCGCGACTTCCGCGGCCTCGCGGCCTGCGGCGGCTTCAGCTATGGCGACGTCCTCGGCGCCGGCGAAGGCTGGGCCAAGAGCGTGCTCTTTCACGAGCGGGCCCGCGACGAGTTCGCGGCGTTTTTCGCGCGCGAGGACACCTTCGCGCTCGGCGTGTGCAACGGCTGCCAGATGCTCAGCAACCTCAAGTCGATCATACCGGGCGCCGTTCACTGGCCGCGGTTCGTGCAGAACCAGAGCGAGCGGTACGAGGGGCGATTCGTGTCGCTCAAGATCGAGCGGAGCCCGAGCATCCTTTTCGCCGGCATGGAGGGTGCGGTGATCCCGATCGCGGTGGCCCACGGCGAGGGCTACGCGGAATTCCCGGACGAGGCCGCGATGGCGGCCTGCAGCTCGTCGGGCCTGGTCGCGGCGCGCTTCGTCGACAACCACCACCAGGTCACGGAGACCTACCCGCTCAATCCCAACGGCTCGCCGCGCGGCATGACCGCCTTCACGACCGCCACCGGCCGCGTGACCATCATGATGCCCCACCCCGAGCGGGTGTTCCGCTCGGTCGCGATGAGCTGGTCGCCCGCCGACTGGGGCGAGGATTCGCCGTGGATGCGCCTGTTCTACAACGCGCGGGCCTGGGTCGGCTGAGGCGCCGCCCGCTCACCGGCGCAGCGCCGGGTAGGTGAACAGGAAGAAGTGCAGCACGTTCACCGTGAAGTGAGCGAGGATGCTCGCCTCGATCCGCTGCGTCCGGAAATAGATCCAGCCGTAGCCGAGGCCGGCCACCGCGGCGAGGCCCACGTAGGTCGGGCCGCCCGGCGCGTGCGCCAGGCCAAAGAGCCCCGCGCCCAGGATGATTGCCAGCCAGGCGCCACCCCCTTCGCTGGGGAGCAACCGCTGCAGCTGTCCCTGCACGAAACCGCGAAACATCGCCTCCTCGGCCATGCAGGTGAAGAGGAGATTCACGCCCAGCCAGAGGCCGGCCGCGGCCGGAACCTTCGGGTCGAATCGGACGTAGCCCGCCAGCATCGACAGCAGCAGGATGACCGCCACCGTCGCCACGGTCGCCAACCAGGCCCCGCGGAACATCCGGCCCCATTCGCTGGTGCGGTTGATCCGGTCCTGCGTCCAGCCAATCAGCAGCAGGCCTGCGGCGGCCTTGTCGAAATTGAGGAAGAGCGTGAACGGCATAGCGTCGGGGCTGAACGTCACGGCTTGAAGGACGCGCGGGTTGTTGAATCCCGGCAGCCAGTGGATCATGAGCCCGAGCGCGAGCGCGATGATGGCGAGCGCCGCGATGACCGTCCCCCAGAGCGGCAACTGCGGCCGGCGAAAGGCGAACAAGGCGAGGGTCAGGAGCGTGAGCCACGCGACGCCGGCGGGCTGGAGGAACCCGGCCACGAAGCCGGCCGAGGCCGCGGCGCCGAGGAGAAAGAGCCAGGCCCACCGACGCCAGGGCGCGGCGCCCGGGCCGCCCAGCCAGAGGGCCAGAACCGCAAGCGCCAGCAGTCCGTAGGTCGGGATCACCGCGGCATGCTGGCGGGGCCGAAGGCGCTAGGCCAACCGATTTCGCCGGCCCGGGATGATTGAAAGCGGAGCAGCGGATCGCAGGGCCAATTGGCCGTGGATCCGGACGCGTGAACCCCGCTGTGATCCAGGGTCGAGCGGTCGACCGGCCCTGGAGCCAGCGGCCAACGAGGTTCGCGATGCCTGCAACGGCGCGCGTCGCGCCACACCGCCAAGGACTCAGAGGCCGAGCAGGCGCTTCACTTCCTGCTCGAGCTTCGGCCCGCGCGCATTGGTCGACACGAGCTTCCCCTCGCGGTCGAGGAGGAACATCGCCGGGATCGCCTGGATGCCGTATTTCCGGCCGTACACATTCTGCCAATAAAGGCCGTCGTAGTACTGGGGCCACGGCATCTGGTTCTCGACGGTAAAGGCGCGCAGTTCCTCGGCGGACCGCTGGCGCTTGGCCGGGTGCGCCGGATCGTGGGCCTGGTCGAAGGAAATGCCCGCGATCTCGAAGCCCCTCGCGTGGTACTTCTCGTACACGGCCTTCACGTTGGGCAGCTCCTGCAGGCAGGGGCCGCACCAGGTGGCCCAGAAGTCGATGAGCACCACCTTGCCGCGCCACTGGGCCAGATCAACCGCGCGACCGTCAACGGCCGTGAAACTCAACTCCATCGGTTGCTCCATCAGCTCCGCCAGCCGCAGCTTTGACTCGGCCATGGCCTTGATCTTGGGGTCGGTGCTGCCGGCGAACGACCGCCATTCGGCCGACGCCTGTTTCAGGTCCGCCGATTCCACGAGGTAGAAATAGTCCCGCACCAGTCCCGGCGCATCGGCCGAGTCCGGATGGGCCTTGAGGAAGGCGTCGAGCTTGCCGCGCAGCGCCACGATGCTCGCGGGCTTTCCGGCGGCGAGCGCGTCGTCGAAGGCCGTGAACTCCTCCTCCAGCTGCATCCGGGCCTGCATGGCCGCCAGGGCGCCCGGGCCCTCGGGCGTCGCCCGGATCGCCGCCAGCATCCGCTCGGCGTTCTTATTCGTCGGGTCGAGCTTCAGCGACTTCTCGTAGTTCGCCAGCGCCTCGGCCCGGTTGCCCTCGCGCACCTGGGCCTCGGCCAGGCTGTCGTAGACGTTGCCGGACTCCGGGAAGAGCTCGACGTTCCACCGCAGCACCGCCATCGCATCGTCGAGCCGGCCGCGCTGGAGGTAATGGTAGCCGAGCATGTTCAGCTGGCCCTCGCTCACGTAGGTGTCGCCGAACGCCGCGGCCTTCAGGTCGGCATACTGCTTCTGCGCCGCCATGAGCCCATGGTGGTCAATCGTGTCGCGCAACACGTCGGCCAGCGACCGGTCCTTCACGGCGACCAACTCCACCTCAAAGCGCAGGGTCGAATGGGCCGGGATCTTGCCGCGCACCTTGTCGCCGTAGGCCAGGCCCGGCGGGATCACGAGCGTCGCCTGGTCGCCGACGTGCAGCAGCGCAAAGGCCTCGTCCCAGCCCTGGATGACCTGCCTGCGCCCCAGCGTGAAGGCGAACGGCTGCGGGCGGCCCTTCGAGGTGTCAAACACCGTGCCATCCGGCAGGGTGCCCGTGTACTGGGCGACCACCACCTGGCCCGGCTTGGGTTGGACCCCCTGACCGGCCTTGGTGATGCGGTACTGCAGGCCGGAGGGCGTCGTGATGAAATCGCCCTGGGCGTCGGCGGCCCAGGCTGGGGTCAGGGCGGCGAGCCCGATGAGAACAAGGGGAAAGAAACGCATTCCCCACCCTAGGCGACCGTGCCGGCCACCGGCAATCCGCCAAACGGCCTAATCAGGGATTGGGAGGGTCCGGAGGCAGACGCCTAGCGTAGGCTGCTACGCTTCGTCGCCCCTATTGGATTGGTAGCAGACGACGTGGGGAGGCTGTCAGCGCACGTCACCCACCCTCCCGTCTCAGCCGCCGTCGTCATCATCATCAGCGTCGCCGTCGCGGTGCGTCCGGAAGAACGCGGCGCGGACCGGCGCCGGCATCTGACTCCGGGGGCCGCGGACGCTCCGCCAGACGATCTCGTTGAGTCGGATGTCGTCCGCCCGGTCCGGCGCGGTGAAATCCATGCGCAGGGACTCGTCCGACCCCCAGGCCAGCGGCTGGTTCTTCGCGTCGAGATCAACCCGGGCCGCCACCGCCGAAAACGGCGCGAGGTCCGGCTTCGCCGCAAACGAGGCGAACATCGGCATCGCGGCCGCGTCGTATTGCGACATCGGCTGCAGGCCGAGGATCAGCTCGATCGTGCGCAGGACGCTGGTGGTGGAGTAGAGCGTCGAGTCGACGTGGTGGCGCTTGGTCCAGGGGCTGATCACCAGCGTTGGCATCCGGTGGGCATCGACGTGGTCCGCGCCGTTCTGGGCGTCGTCCTCCAGGACGAAGATCGCGGTCTCGGGCCAGAACTTCGAGCGGGACACCGCCTCGACGATCCGGCCGAGCGCGAGATCGTTGTCGGCCACCTGGGCGGTGGGCGTGGGTTTGCCGGCGCCGGCGCCCATCGTGTGGTCATTGGGCAGCTGCACCACCTGAAGCCGCGGCATGTCGCCCTCCGCCTCGAACCGGTGCACCTCGCTGATGAAACGCGCTGCGCGGTCGACGTCACGGTACAGCAGGTCCCAGGTGCGGTAGTGCGGGTCGATGTGGCCCCGCAGCACCGGCAGCGAGGGCTCCGCGATGAAGGGCACCGTGTGCTCGTTTGGCGTCGTGCAGAACTCGCCGTAGCTCCGGTAGGTCACGCCGGCCTCGGCCGCGCGATTCCAGAGGTAGCCGTTGGCCGGGATGGCGACCGGATAGCGGCCCTCCGACGGGTAGTCGATCTTGCCGGCCAACCGGTGGCCGTAGTTGAGGGGCCAGACCTTCTCGACGAAATCCGTGGCCTGGGCTCCGAGCGACCATTCGTGGCCGTCCGCGCTCACCTCGCCGTCGGCGTAGCAGTTGTCGAGCAGCACGAACTCCCGCGCGAGCGCGTGGGCGTTGGGCGTGACCTCCTCGCCGAACAGGCAGAGTCGCGGGTCGCCGTTGCCCTCGGGCATGTCACCGAGCACCTGGTCATAGGTGCGGTTCTCGCGCACGATGTAGATCACGTACCGGATCGGCGACCTGCCGCCGACCGCGGTCGGAATCGGGTTGCCGGGTTCGGGCGCGCCGCGGACCGAGGCCGTCGCGTCCAGCGGGCAGCACGCATACGCCGCGCGGCTCCATTCGCCCAGCTGCGCCGCGCGGTCCTGGTCCTTGGGCCAGGCGATCAGCGAGACGGTGCCCTGCAGCAGCTTGCCGATGTACTCCTCGAGGCTGCGCGGGGCGTGGGTGTTCGGCCCGCGCGGGTTGGGCAGGGAGACGAGACCCTTGCCATTCGCCACCACCAACGTCCGGCCGTCGGCGCACATCCGCACGCTGGTCGGGAACCAGCCCACGGGAATGTAGCCCAGCGACAACGCGCGGCCCCGGAGGTGCACGTCGAAGACGGCGAGGTTGTTGTTGTTGGCATTCGCCACGAACAGCACCGTGCCGTCGGGCGAGAGCGCCAGGCTGTTGGGCATCGAACCCGGCGGCGAGTTGGGGTACAGCGAGGCGCTCAGGGTCTCGGTCAGCTTGCCCGTGGCGGTGTCGAGCACGCTGACGGAATTGAGGTTGGCCTCGGCGACGTACAGCCGGCCGTCAGCGCCCAGCACCATCTCGTTCGGATGGGCGCCTACCTTCCATTGCGCGCGGATCGCGCCGGTTGCCGCGTCCAGCACCAGCACCGCCGACTGCGCCCACAGGCTCACATAGATCTGGCCGTGCGCCTCGTCCGCGACGCAAGTGTAGGGATAGGCGGCGTCGGGTTGCTCGGACGGCCGGCGGCGCGCCTCCTCGGGCCGCGTGCCGCTGGAGACGGCCGCGGCCGCCAGCGGGCGGGCCCAGAGGATCTGGCCGTTGACGCCAAGCTTCACGACCCGCTGGCCCCAGCACTCGGCCACGTAGAGCGCCGAGCCGTCGCGCGAGACGGCCAGCCCGGCCGGGACGCCCTCCTGGTCCGCCGGGCCGACGCGCAGCTCGCGGTGGTGCGAGAGGTAGCCGTCGCCGAAGGCAAAGGCATGGATCACCTCGTTCGCCGCGCCGCTGACGTAGAGGCGCTTGCCGTCGGGCGACCACGCGAGTCCGTAGAACGCCTGGGGAATGGCCACCTGGGAAATGACCGACTCTTGGCGCAGGTCGAGGATGCGCACCTCGTGCGGGCCATTGCCGCAGTGAAGCACGGCGGCATACTGTCCGCCCGGGTGCAGCGCGACCTGGGACGGGAAATCGCCCATCTTCACCTGCGTGCCAACCGGGCGGAGCGTCCACTGGTTCGGCAGCTGCACCGACCCGTCCGGCTGCACTCCGGGCAGGAGGACATTCGACCGCCCCGCGCCGACGGCCTGGCATCCCAGCAAGGCGAGACCCGCGATCGTGGCCCGGAAAAATATCGTCGGCATCCCGCCAGCTTATCGACCGGGGTGCGCGGCGGAAAGCCCGAACCGCGTCGCCGCTCAGATTTCGTCCGGGCGCAGCACCAATTCCCGCGCCCGCTCGCAGCGCCGCCGGGACTGGTCGACCCCGATGGCGTCGAGGCCGGCCGCATTGGCGGCCGCCAGCACCGTGCCGACGCCGCAGAAGGGATCCAGCACCGTCCGCGCCCCGAGGTGGTCGCGCACAAAGCGCACCGCGTGGCCCGCCGCCCGCACCCCCATCGCGCGCACCCACGGCGCGGGGCCGGGATCGGTGATCACGTCGGGAATCGGCAGCCCGTCCGGGCACCTGGCCTCCCGGGAGACCGCGATCAGGTGCGTGAATCCCGGCCGCCCCGGGGTGAGCCGGCCCGGCGGGCCGCGGCAGATGATCTTGTGAAACAGCACGCGCGCTCCCGCGTCCTCCGCGGCCCGCAGGACCAGCGCGCCCTTGTCGACCCAGGCGCCGTCACGCTTGATGTCCGACTGGAAGAACACGGCCCCGCTCGACGGCGGCACGGCCCCGACGACGCGCCGCACCGCGTCGAGAAACCACGCCCGCCACGCCGGCAGCGGCAGCGCCACCTCCGACACGTCCGGCAGCGAGGTGATGGCGGCAGTCCCGGACAGGACACCGCGCGCCGCGAGCCACGGCAGCGCGTCGGCGCAGTGCACTTCCCGGCGGGGCGAGGCGGAACCGGGGTCCATGCCGTCCCCTCAGCCCCGACGCGCGGCTGGATCCCACGCCGCGATCGCCGGCGCGGCGCCGCAGTCCGGACATGGTGCGACCGCCTGGTGCGTGCCGCACTTCGGGCAGAATGAGCCGCCCTCGAACAGGTCAAACGGCTGGCCGCAGTTCTGGCAGCGCCAGAACGGTCCCACCGGCGGCGAAGCATGGCACACCGGGCACGCGAAACCGGAGCGCCGCGGCAACTGCTCCACCCGACGCAGGAACCGGGCCTCCTGGAAACCACGCCAGCAGTGCATGAGGAGGAACGCCGCCAGGATGCCGAGCCACATGTCGGCCCTGATCAGGGCGAACGCCGCGAACGCAAGGCCGCCCACGAAGCCCACGACCGACGCGATGATGAGGCTCCTCGCCTTGCCGACCGCAAACCACAGCGCTGACCGGAGGATCTGGCCGCCATCCAGCGGATAGATGGGCAGCAGGTTGAAGCACAGCAGGAAAATGTTCATCGCACCGACCATCCAGATGAAGATCTCGACGTCCGGATACGTCGTTTCCCAGCCCGCCCGCCGGGACAGGAAGAGCGCGACCAGCGTGACCGGCACCAGGGCGACATTCACGAGCGGGCCGGCGGCAATGCTCCACAGCGTGGCGCCGGGCCGGGGCGGCGGATTGACGTAGGCCACGCCGCCAAGCGGCCAAAGCACGATCTGGTTGGCCTCGCCGCCCACGCTGCGGCACGCCAGGGAATGCCCGAACTCGTGCATCAGCACGATGAGGAAGAGCGCGAAATACTCCAGGGCGCCCCACACCGGGTTGGCGTATTTCGGAATCCGCTCCGAGATCGAGTAGAAAGCGAGCAGAAACCACGACCAGTGCAGGTGCACGTCGATGCCCCAGAGGTGAAAGAGCCGAAACGAGCCCTGCCGGGTGGGAGTCATATCCCGGAAACACTCGGGACTGCCGTTCAAAGCGCAATCCGGCATTCGCGGCGCGGCCGCCCGGATGGTCACCGAATCCTCGCGAACCGCGCCGTCCCCACGATTTCCCTCGCGAGGCCGGTGCGATCGGTTGCTCGAGCAGATGGTCCGCGCCCAATCCAGCCGCCCGGTCGAACTGCCAGCGTCCGCGCCCATTCATCGCGATGAGGGCAAGACGCGGAAAACTTCCCCGAGGTCAATCAGCGCACCACAGCCACGAGCCGGGAGCGGCTCGGCACGCCAAACTTCCGCAGGCACGCGGACACCTGGTGCTTGATCGTGGGCTCGGCCCGGCCGAGCAAGGTGGAGATTTCCTTGTTGCTCAGCCCTTCGAGCAGCAGCGACAGCACTCGTTGTTCGGCCCCGGTCAACGGCTCGATGGGCCCGCGCAGCGTACCGTCCGCCGAGGCCCGCGTGACCGTCGGCCAGCCGAAGGCGCGAGCCAACACCACTTCGTCCACCGGATTCGTCGAGGTGATCATGACGAGTGAATGGTGCCGCGTGCACGCCGGCCGAACGCGAGGGTCGCCAAGAGCGCCAGCGCCCCGACCAGTCCACCGTCCATCGCGCCGGCACCGTTTTCCTTCGGTGCTGCGCCTGCCGTGACCGTGCCAGGGCCAGAGCTGGTGGTGCCGCCGATTGAAACCGACCCGCCATTGCCGCCACTCGGCGGGGGCGAATTGGCGGCCGCCTGCAACGACAGGGTCGTCACCGTCCCGCCCGGCGTGACCTTTCGGATCGCGGCATTGCCCGAATCGGCCACGTAGAGGTTGCCGGTGCCGTCGACGGTCAGCGAATGCGGCTGGCTGAACTGCGCGCCGAGCCCGGTGCCGTCCAGGAAACCCGCAATGGTCGGCAGGCCGGCCAGCGTCGTCACCGAGCCGGAAGGGCTGACGCGACGGATGGCATTGTTGCCCATGTCGGCGACGTAAAGGTTGCCCGCGCTGTCGATGGCCAGGCCGGTGGGCTGGCTGAACAGCGCCGCGCCGCCCGTGCCGTCATCGGTGCCGCTCACTCCGGCCAGGCCCGCCAAGGTGGTCACATCACCCGCGGGGGTGATCCGGCGGAGGGTGTTGTTGCCGCGGTCGGCGACATACACGTTGCCCGCCGCGTCCACGGCGACGGCTGACGGCGAGTTGAACCGGGCGGCCGGGCCGTTCCCGTCGGACGAACCGGCCTGACCCGCGGCGCCGGCGATCGTCGTCACGACCCCGCCAGGACTGACGCGCCGGATCGTGTGATTATTGGCGTCGGCGACGTAGAGATTGCCGGCGGCATCGAGCGCGAGCCCCTGCGGCGAACCGAACGAGGCCTGGCTGCCCGTGCCATCCGCATTGCCCCGCGCCGACGCCGATCCCACCCACGTGACCACCGTGTTGTCAGTACCCACCCGGCGTATGGTCGCGTTGGCGCTGTCCGCCACATAGATGTTCCCGCTGCTCGCCACGACCACGCCGGCCGGCTGATTGAACAGGGCGCCGGGGCCGACGCCGTCGGTCGCGCCGGCGCTGCCGCTTGCCCCCGCGAGCGTGCTGACCTCGCCGTTGAGCGTCACGCGCTGCACGAGGTTGCTGGTCGTGTCAGCCAGGATCAGGTAGCCGCCCGCCGCCAGCGTGATGGCGGCAGGATTCGGCAACAGCGGCGTGGTCACGGTCAGGAGCGCCGCATTGCTGGCGGCTGAGCCGCCGGACGTCGTTGCGACATACCGATAGAGGTATCCGTTCATGCCTTGGCTCGCGCCGGTCACGGCCAGCGTCGGCGACGTCGCCCCGCTGTAGGTCGCGTTGTTTGTCACGTTGGCCCAGCTCGACCCGCCATCCGTGGAAATCTGCCATTGGTAGCTGGCGCCGGGAATGGCCTGGGCGGTGAACGAGGCGCCATGACCGGTCGCCACCGACTGGGCACCAAGCGATGTGCTGATCGTGGGGCCGCCGGCGGCGGGAGCATTCACGGTGAGGGTCGCAACCGCGGAGGTTACGCTGCCGGCCGAGTTGGTGACCTGGACGGCATAACTGCCGGCATCGGCGGCGCCGGCCGAGGCAATGGTGAAGGAGGACCCGGTCGCACCCGGAATCGCGGTTCCATCCTTGAGCCACAGGTAGGCAGGCGAAGGCACTCCGCTCGCGGCGACGGAGAAAGTGACGCTCGCGCCCGTGGTCACGGTCTGGCTGGTCGGCTGGCTCGAGATCGAGGGCGCCACCGTGGCGGCCTGCACCGCCAATGTGGCGGCATTCGAGGTGACCGAGCCCGCGCTGTTCGTCACGACCACGCGATAGCTGCCGGCATCAGCCGCCTGCACGCTGGCGAGGGTGAGGGTTGATCCGGTCGCCCCGGTGATCGCGGCCCCGTTGAACTGCCACTGGAACGCGGGAGCGGGATTACCCGAGGCGCCCACCGAAAAGGTCACGGAGTTTCCCGCGACCGCGGACTGGCTCGAGGGCTGGGCCGTGATGGACGGCGGAGTGTTCACGGGCGGCGCGGCCTGCACCGTGAGCGTGGCGGCCGACGACGTGACGCTGCCGGCCGAGTTGGAGGCCACGACCGTATAGCTGCCGGCGTCGGAATTTTGTACACTGCCCAGCGTCAGGGTGGCGCCGGTCGCTCCGGGCAGGTCCGCGCCGTCCTTCCGCCACTGGTAGGTCGGGGCCGGGACGCCGCTGGCCGCGGCCGAGAAGTTCACCGTGCCACCGACGGTGGCGGTCTGGCTCGCTGGCTGGCTGGTGAAGGAAGGCGCCACCGTCAGGGGCTGCACCCCCAAGGTCGCGGGCGACGATGAAGCCGAACCCGCGCTGTTGGTGGCCACCAGCACGTAGCTGCCTGCGTCGCCCAGCTGGACGCTGCCCAAAGTCAGCGTCGAACTGGTCGCGCCGGCGAGGTTGGCTCCATCCTTCTGCCATTGGAAAGTCGGCGCCGGCGAGCCGCTGGCGGCGCCGGTGAACGTCACGGCAGTGCCGACCGTGACACTCTGGCTAAGCGGTTGGGTGGTGATAGCCGGCGCCACCGCCGCGGGCGGCGCCGCCTGGACGGTCAGGACCGCACCACTCGAGGTGGCCGAGCCGGCGCTGTTGGTGGCCACGGCTGTGTACGTGCCCGCGTCCGCCGCCTGCACGTTCGACAGCGAGAGTGACGCGCTGGTCGCGCCGGCGACGCTAGCGCCGTCCTTCTGCCACTGAAAGGTGGGCGTCGGGCTGCCGTTGGCGGCGACGGCGAAGGTGACACTGCCGCCGGCGGTGACCGTCTGGCTGCTTGGCTGGGTCGTGATCGTCGGGGCGACCGCCACCGCACCGCCGGCGATGTTGAACACCACGGTGATCTTGGCGGAGTTGCCGGTGGCGTTGAGGCCGTCCCACGCGGTCACGGTGCACGACGTCGATCCGGCGGCGGCGGGCGTGCCGGAGATCGTCATCTTGTACGGGGCCACCACATTGACCGGATTGCCGCCGACCACGCTGAGCCCCGCCGGCAGCGGCGTGGTGCTCTTGACGTTCCAGGACTTCGGGTTGCCCGGTGCGCCGCTGACCGAGAAGCTGACAGACATCCCGGTGCCCGCGGTGCCCGTGACGGTGAATGTCGAATTGGCGGGCCCGCTCGACGGCGTGGCGGGGGTCACGTTGAAAACGGTGGCGCCAGCCACCGAATTGTAGGCGCCCATGGCCGCCGCGACCACGCCGGAACGGAGCAGGGCCGTCGACTGGTTTGCGACGAACAGTTCGACCTGGGCGAGCGCGCGGACCACCGGGGCCGGGGTGCGCTGGAGGAGGGTGACAAGGATGCCGGTTGGAAGCTGGAGCCAGCGAAAGCGCAGGGAGATTGTCGTGAGGTTCATGGCGAGCGGGGGGAGACTCGTGAGCCGGACAAGGGCGGTGAAGATTCGCGCTAGTTGCAGCCGCAGCCGCTGCCGCCGACGCCCCGACCGCCGGTCGAGGCTTCACGCGAGAAGTAGATGTGCTCGAACATCGTGTTGTGGAGCGGGTCGCGGCCCGGATTCATGGTGTAATCGGCGAGGACTGCGCGCTCCCACGGCTGGACCGTGGTGCAGCCGCCCAGGAGGAGGCCAAGCGCGCCGACGGCGAGGATCGCAAGACGCCGGGTCGCACTCATGGCTTTTCCTCCAGCAATCGGACGATCTCCTCGCGGAGGGCCCGCATGGTCGCCTCCCCGTGATAGCCGCTGTGGATCACGCGCACGACGCCATGGCGGTCGAGCAGGTACGAGGTCGGCATGGCCGGCACCCGCACCTGGGCGATGAGCCGCTGGGCGCCGTCGCGCACCGTGGCGAACGGCGGCCGGTACCGGCCGAGAAACTCGTCGTACGGGGCCGCGGTCTTGTCGACGCTGACAGCCAGCAGGACGAAGCCCCGCGGGGCCAGCTCGCGCTGCAGCTCGCCATAGGCGGGAAACGACGCCTTGCACGGCGCGCACCACGTGGCCCAGAAGTCGACCAGCACGACCTGGCCGGCGCAGGCGGGAAGCCGTCCCTCCAGCCCGAAGGCCGCGAGGTCCGGGAAGGGTTGGCCGACCTTGAGCTGGGCCGGCGCACACAGGGGCAGGATCAGGCCGAGGGCCAGTCCGCCGAGGAGTCTAGTGGGGTACGACATAATGGAAAAAGCCGCGGGTCTGGTGGCGCGCGTTCGCCGTGACGATGCAGCCCTCCGCACCCACCGTGTCCTGAATGAACCTGATCCCGTCCGCCGGCGGCAGGATGAACGCCGTGGTGGAGAGCACGCCGGCCTGCACGCAGCTTGGCGCGATGACCGTGACCTGCCGGGCGCCGTGCGTGACCGGCCGGCCGGTCCGCGGGTCGAGGATGTGGCCGTAGCGGACGCCGTTGGCGGTGAAGCCGCGCCGATAGTCGCCGGACGAGGCGACGCCGCGGTTCAAAATGGCGAGACTGCCCCAGCAGGCGTCACCGGGCCGGTCCGGATCCTCGAGCCCGATGTGCCACGCGGGTTTTCCGGGAGCCGCGCCGATCGCGCGCAGGTCGTGGCCGAAGTCAATCAGCGCGCTGGCCAGGCCGGACCGCCGCGCCAGCTCGGCCACCATGTCGACCGCGTACTCCTTGCCCCACCCGCCCAGGTCAAGCGCCATGCCAGGCTCGGGGAGATAGATCCGGCCGGGTGTGCGCTCCACGCGGAGCCAGCCCACCAGCCTGCGGGCGGCATCAACCTCGGCGGGCGAAGGAACCCGCGGAATCGGGGCCTTGTAGTCCCAGAGGCGCATGAGCGGCAGCGCTGTGGCGTCGAGCAGGCCGCCACTCAGGCGGTAGACCGCGGCACAGATGTCGAGCAGGCGATCCGCCTCGTCGTCCACCTCGACCCAGTGCCGCCCGGCGGCGGCATTGATCCGGCTGATCAGGCTGGTCGGACGGAAGCGCGAGTACTTCGCCTCGAACCCCTCGACCCACGCCACCGCAGCCTCCTCGAATGCGCGCCCGGCCGCCTCGTCGTCAGTGGCATACTGGACGAAGCACTCCGTGCCCAGCGCGGACCAGCGCCGCGCCCGCAGCGGCGGCAGTGCAGTCGGACGGAAAGGGGCGGCGGTCGAGGCCATGGCTCAGTAGGTGAACTTGACCCCGAGCGTGATGGTGTTCGCCCGGCAGAAAGCATCCTGCGGTGTCACATGATCGAGCCCGCGCGCCGAATAGCGGTTGTAGGCGGCGTCCAGCGCCAGCCACGGCCGCACGGTCCAGACCATCTTCAGGCCAAGGTCCAGGCTCTGCATGTACGACAGCCGGTAGTCTGAGGAATAAAACGGCGCCTGTCCGGTGCCGGTCTCGCCAAGAACCGGCTCGTAGGTGGTCACGATGCCCGCGCGGTCCAGGTCGAAGTAGTAGAAGTCGGCCGCCGACTGACGATAATACCGGATCGACGGCTGGAGCACAACGTGGTCGCCGAGCTTCTGCAGCCAAAGCAGGGTCACCGTGTGGCTGTTGATGCCGAACGTGTCGTGGTAATAGCGGTAGGAGGCGTCAATCGCGCCATGCACCCGCTCGAACGAGTGGTTGAGGCCGGCGAACAGGCTGACCTTATCCTTCCGCCGCGGGCGGTTCTCCGGGACCGTGTAGTAGAAGCCCGGGTCCAGGTCGAGCCGGGTGGTCGAGACGATCTTGTAGGGATCGCTCATGAACCCGCGGGACAAACCGACGGAGACGTTGGCAGTGACCGAGGTGTTGGCATCCAGCAGCTGGATCACGCCGAGGAGAAAATCGTCGCCGGTCTTCGGCCGCTTCACCGTCCAGCCGAGCTTCTCCTCATTGATCCGGTCGTCCGTGCGGCCGTAGCCCATCAGCAGGCTCGTGTTCTTCTCGTTGAAGTCGGTCACCGTGTTCAGCGACCAGCCGTTCGAGACGTAGTCGCTCTCGCGGCTGTTCGCGAAGCCGACGGTGACATTCACCCGGGTGAACTGATGCGCGAGGGTGAAATCCCACGCCTTGCGCCGGTCCTGCATGTGCGCGGTCGGCACCGGGTCGCCCGGGGCGGCAGGCTTCTCGCCCGTCGGCGTCGCGCCGGCGATGGCGTCGATCAGCCCCATCGCGCTCACATGCGTGGTCGTCGAGAGATCCGACTCGAGCTGCGCGTACTGCGAGTCCACCCGCACGCGCTGGTCGGCCTCCTGCCACGACTGGTTCTTGAGGGCCAGGCTGGTCTCGGCCCGCGCGGCCCGCGGGCCGCAGGCGGAGAGAAGCGTGGCAAGCAAGAGACTGCGGCCGGGGGCGAAGAACTCGCGGGTCGAATGGCGTCGCATGGGAAACGGGGGCGAAGAATCAGACACCGACCCGGCGACTCAAGTCTGGTTCGGCCGGTTTTGGTGAAAACCGTCTCAAAATCGCGCCAGTGCTCGTGGTAATCTATTTTTGGGTACAGGCGCCTGCAAAAAATCTGTGAACGGCGGCGGGACCCGGCGCGCAATCGCCGCTGGACCCGGCCGGCGCCACCTGCGACGCTGGCGCCATGCGCGTCACGCCCATCAACAGTGCCGAGGCTGTCTTCGAGGCGTTCTTTGACGAGCGCCTGAACGAGCTCGCCGAGTGGACCGTCGACGCCCCCGGCGCCGCCGGGGTGCGCCTGACCCCCAGCTGGGCGTTCACGATCCACCAATGGGAGCGGCCGGCGCCCGACGGGCTCGTGCTGCGCATGCGCCGGGCCTACGCCGGACTCGACTGTTCCGCGTACGACCGCCTGCTGGTGTGCATCAACGCCCCGGAGGACAGCCGGATCACGCTGCGCGCGGCCACCGACCGCGGCCCGCTGGTCCGCGAGGGCGAGCCCACCGGCCCGCTCCGGCGCGAGGAATGGCTCGACCTCGCGGGCGCCACGCGGATCGACGCCCTCACGGTGGAGGTGCGGCAGGCGCGGCCCTCGGCCGGCTCCGGCTGGCTGCTCTGGTTCGGCCTCCAGCACACCGGACGCCTGCCGGCCCACCTGGCCCAGTGGTCGGGCTTCGACGAGCGCTGGGAAAAGTACCTGCAGCCGCCGGAGTTCCAGCCTGCCTATGAGCCGACCTACGGCCTGCTGATCGACCGGGAGGAACTGGCGGCGGTGCGGCGCACCTTCCGCGACGACGCGGGCATGACCCGCGAGCTGCGCGCCGGCGCGGAGACCGCGCAACAGGTGCGGCCCGAGAGCCTGATCGGCGAGCACATGCCGTTCTGGAGCGCAAACGTGCTGCGCCGCGAGCGCGACCAGAACAAGCTCCTCTCGCTGCATGGCCCGATCCTGGCACAGGCGGGGGTGCTGTGGCGCGATCCGGCGCTTTGCCGCCTCGCGGCGCGGTTCGCCCTGAGCATCGCCCACTGCGGGCACTGGGAGGACGTGTTCTTCGCCCACTTTCCCGGCAGCACCTGGGAGCAGCGCGGCTTCGTGCAGGCGATCGCGACCTGGGACTGCGCGGTGATCCTCGACCTCTGCGGCGAGTGGTTCACCCCGCTCGGCCGCGATCTCATCCTCCGGCGGATCGCCACGGAGGCGCACGGCCGGATGTGCCAGGCCTCGTGGTGGTGGGAGTACATGTACCAGGGCAACCAGCTCGCGTGGATCACGCCGGCGCGCCTGTACGGCCTGCTCCTGCTCGAGCGCCACATGCCGTGGCAGCACCTGCCGTACCCCAAACCCCCGACGTCCCGGGTCGAGCCGCACACCGAGGCCGCGTGGGACAACCTGCAGGACAACCTGGCGAAGGCGCTGCTGCCCGACGGCGGCTACCTCGAGGGCGTGTCCTATTTCACCTACACCGCCCGGCAGGCGTTCCTGGCCGCGCAGCTCTACGGCCGTGGCCGCGGTCGCGACCTGCGCTCGCTGGTCGCGCCGGCCCTGCTGCGCACCGACCGGCTGGCCGAGATGCTGCTCTCCACGGACCGGGACCAGGACATGATCCTCACGGGCGACGCGGTGTTCCCGGTGAGCGAGGGCCTCGCCTTCCTCGCGTGGCTGATGCCGCAGTCGCACTGGGTCACGATCTACCGCAACTCCACGCGCCGGGCCGGGGCGGCGCCGCTGCTGCTGCCGCTCCGGCTCGACCGCGAGATCCCGGCGGAGGGCCCACCGCTGCGGCCGTTCTGCGAGATGCCTGACACGGGCCTCATGTGCTCGGTGCGCGAGCACGCGGGCGAGCGGGTGAAACTCCTGGTCATGGGCAATCGCGCGAACGGCGACCACCAGCACGAGGACAAGGGCAGCTTCGTGCTCGAGCTGGCCGGCGACAGTCTGGCGCTCGACTTCGGGGTGCTCGACTACGCCAATCCCGTCACCGATCTCCTCAAGCAGGCCCAGCGGCATTGCATGCTGACGCCGTGGGACGACACCGAGCGGCCGCGGCCGCGGAACCCGATCCCGGCCGACATCCGGCCGGTGGGCGCGGGCGACCCCGTCCGTTTCCATGCGACGATGGACCTCGCGGCCGGCTGGGAGGGCTGGTTCCAACGTTGGGCACGGACGTGGGACTCGCCCCACCCCACCCGCCTCGTGATCACGGATGAATGGGCGATTGCCCGGGGCCGGGGCGTGATTTTCCACTGGACCACCCGCCTTCCGATCCGGCGCGAGGGGGACACGATCGTGATCGAGGGCGTCCGGGCTCGGGCGATTGTGACGATACCCGCCGGCGTCGAGGTCGCGATCGAGGAATTGCCGCTGCAGGACCCCCGGCGGACGAGCCAGGAGACCGTCTACCATGGCGCGAGCAACCGCCGGCAGGACTCGATCCGTCCCGGCGAGGGCAGCCTGTTCGGCTGGGCCCATGCGCCGACCCAGCCGCGGTTCACGTTCCGCCAAGCCGGTCAATCCGGCACGCTGCGCGTCGAAATCACACTGGCGCTGAAGTGAGCGCCGAAGGTGACGCCAAGGCCGGGCTTAGCGGCCGAGCAGACCGCGCACCCGCGTGCGCAGGCGGCGCGAGCCGAGGCCGAGCAGGCCGAGGCCGGCGGCCAGCAGGGCGTAGGTGCCGGGCTCGGGGACGGCGATGAAGTCCATCGTGACCGCGGTCGAAAGGTAGTTCACCGTGAAGGTGTAATTCTGCGAGGCGAACGAGGCCGTCAGCGAGTCGCCCGAGTTCGCCAGCCCGGCGAACGTGCCGACCAGCGTGTTGGTGCCGCCGCTGATCTGGAGCAGCGTGTAGGTCGTGCCCGGCGTCGGCGCACTGAGCAACTGGAGGCTGAGCGTGAGCAGGCCCGCGCCGATGTCCACGTTGGACGACGGGCTCGAGAACACGATCTTGTCCGCGGTCGCCCCGCTGACTTCCATCAAAAGGGTTGAAGCGCCCGCGACGTTGAGCACGCCGTTCTGAAAGGTGAGCGTGCCGACCGAGTTGCCCGGGGCCAGCGTGCCGCCGGCCATGGTGAGGCCGCCGTTGATGGTGCCCGAGCCCTCGATGACGCCGGTGCCGGAGTTGGTCAGGTAGCCGGCGGTGAAGAGCGTGCCGTTCTGGACGTTGATCGTGCCCTGGTTCGTCGTGGTGTAGAGCAGGCTCGCGGTGCCGCCATTGACCGTGATGGTACCGCCCGCAGCGTTGTTGAACGTGTACCCGCCGTAATAGTTATAGCCCAGGTAGAGCGAGCCCGACGTGCTGGTGATCGTCCCCTGATTCGTGAAGTTGCCGGCGTACAGGTAGCCGTAGCCGTTGTTCTGCACGATCGTGCCCTGGTTCGTGATCGTGCTGCCGCCGCTCCCGTCGCTGTAGACATTTGCGCTGCCCGTGATTGTCGTGCCTGGGTCGATGGTCAACGAACGGCCGGCGCCCACGAGATACAGGGACGCCCCGTACCCCAGCGTGACATTCTTGCTGATCAGCGCGGTGCTCTCGTCCAGGTACAGGCTGGCGTAGTTCGCCAGGACCGCGTTGGTCCCGGCAAAGCTCGTGCCGTTGCGGAAATAGGCGTAGGCGGACGAAGGCAGGTTGAGATCGCCGGCGATCGCGACGTTGTTAAGCACGCCGCCGTTGCCGGTGAAGCCGAGCTCACCGGCGGCAATGCTGCCATTGTTGATCACGCCGCCGTACAGCTCGAGCAGTCCCCCCGTCACGCCGGCCAGCGTGGCCGAGGTGTTGTCGAGCGTGCCCCCGAGCAGCGCGCGCCCGCCGGACGCGAGCGTGATGCTGCCCAGCCCGGCGGTGGTCAGAGCCGAACCGTTGAAATACACCTGACCGTTGTTCTGGGCGGTCAGCGTGCCCTGGTTCAGGAGGTTGTTGAAATAGAGCGTCGAGCCCGTGCCGTCGACCGTGATGGCTGCCCCGGTGGAATTGGTGACCTGGTCGCTGCCGTAGTAGCCGAGATGCAACGTTGCCCCATTGGTGACGCTCACCGAGCCGCCCGAGGCATTGATGAAAACCGGGGGGTAGACGTAGCCATAACCCGAGTTCTGGACCAGTGATCCCTGATTGGTCAGGGTCGTGCCCGACGAGCCGTAGAGATTGAGGTTGCCGGTGAACGACGTGGCGCTGTCGAAGACGAGGTTGTTGCCGGACCCGAAATCGATGGAGGCGTTCGCGCCGGAATTACCCAAGGTGAAGGCCTTGCCGGCGATCGTGCCCGACTGGTACCAATCAACCGTCGCGTAGGATCCCAGCGTGGCCGTGAGTCCGGTGAAAGCCGCGCCGTTGCTGAAGGTGACGTAGGTCGAGGCGGGCACCACCAGGTTCCCATTGAACGTCGTCCCGCTGAGTGTGCCGCCGTTGTTCGTGAAGGTCAGGGCGCCCGCGGCGATCGTGCCGTTGCTGATCGTGCCGCCGTACAGCTCGTAGACCCCGCCGGTCGGCGCATTGAGGGTGGTCCCGGTGTTGTCGAGGGCGCCCCCTAGCAGGGCCCGGCCGCCGGAGGCCAGGGTGATCGAGCCGAATGCCGTCGGGGTCGTGTAGTTGCCCGAGAACACCGCGATGCCGCCATTCTGGGCGGTGACCTGGCCGTCGTTGGCGATGCCGTGAAGGTAGATGTAGGACCCGGCTCCATCGACCGTAATGCTGCCGCCGGCGGCATTATGCAGATACTCGCCGTTGTAGTAGCCGAGGTACATCGTGGCGCCGCCGCTCACGTTGATCTGGCCCCCGGCGGCGTTCGTGACCGACGGGCCGTAAAAATAGCCGTAGCCGGTGGTCTGGTTGACGATGCCTTGGTTGGTGATGGTCGACCCGGCGTTGCCGTAGAGATAGAGGTCGCCCGAAAAGACCGAGGCGCTGTCAATCGTCAGGGAGCCCGAGTTGCTGACCGACAGCGATCCATAGGCCGAACCCACGCCGAAGGAGATCGTCTTGCCCGCGATGGTGCCGCTCTGGTTCCAGTAGAGGTTGGAGTACGCCCCGAGCGAGGCCGACGTCCCGGTAAAGCCGGTGCCGTTGGCAAAGTAGACATAGGTCCCGTCCGGCACGCTCAGGTTGCCGTTGAGCGTGACGCCGCTGAGCGTGCCACCGCTGCTGGTGAACGTCAGGGCGCCCGAAGCGATCGTGCCGTTGCTGATCGTGCCGCCATACAGTTCGTAGACCCCGCCGGTCGGCGCGGTGAGCGTGGCCGCCGTATTGTCGACCGTGCCGTTGAGCAGCGCCCGACCGCCCGAGCTCAGAACCACGTTTCCCAGATTGGCCGTGGTGAGCATCGTGCCGGTGAAATCGAGCACTCCGCTGTTCTGCGCGGTGAGCGTTCCCTGGTTGATGATGTCATGCACGTAGGCGATCGAACTCGTGCCATCCACGAGCACGTTGCCGCCCGCGGCGACCTGCGTGGTTTCGCCGGTATAGTAGCCAAAGTAGAGGGTGGCGCCGTTGGTGACGTTCACATGACCGCCCGAGGCCACGACGGCCGTGGGCGCGTAGAAATAGCCGTAACCGTTGGTCTGGTTGATTGTGCCCTGGTTGGTGATGCTCGCGCCGGAATTGCCGTAGAGATAGACATCACCCGTGAGCGACGTGGCGCTGTCGAACACGAGTGAATAGGCCCCGTTCACCCGCAGCGCGCCATAGGCCCCGCCCGAGCCCATCGTGAAGGTCTTTCCGGCCAGGGTACCGTTCTGATTCCAGTCGAGTTCGCCGTAGTTGCCGATGGTGGCGTTGGCCCCGGTGAAGGTCGATCCGTTGATAAAGGTGACGTAGGTCGAGCCCGGCAGGACCAGATCGCCGGTGAAGCTAACCCCGCTGAGCGTGCCGCCGCTGCCGGTGAAAGTCAGGGCCCCGGCCCCGATCGTGCCGTTGTTGATGGTGCCGCCATAGAGCTGGTAGGCGCCGCCGGTCGGGGCGGTCAGCGTGGCCGCGGTGTTGTCGAGGGTGTTGTTGAGCCGCGCGAGGCCGCCGGACGAGAGCGAAACATTGCCCAGGTACGAAGTCGGCATCGAGCCCGTGAACTGGAGCACGCCGCCATTCTGCGCCGTGACCGTGCCCAGATTGTTGAGGCCGTGCAGATAGACGAACGAGCCCGCTCCATCCACGGTGATCGACCCGCCCGCCTGGTTGGTGGTCGTCTCGCCATTGTAGTACCCAAAGGTGAGGCTCGCACCCGCGCTCACGTTGATCACTCCGCCCGCAGCGTTCGTCGCGGTCGGCGCGTAGAAGTAGCCGGACCCGCTCGTCTGGTTGATCGTGCCCTGGTTCGTGAGATTCGCGCTGGTCGTGCCGTAAAAGTAGACGTTGCCGGTCATCGTGCCCTGGTTCGTGATCGTCGCGCCAGTCGAGCCATAGACGTACATGTAGCCATTGAGGGCCGTCGCCGGATCAAACGTCACGGTATTGCCGTTGCCCACGTTGAAGGAGGCGTAGCCGCCGGTGCCGAAGGTGAGCGTCTTGCCGGCCAGCGTGGCATCCTGGGACCAGTTCACCGACGAATAGTCGCCGAGCGTGAGCGACGAGCCGGTGAACGTGCTGTTACCGGTGAATGAGAAGTACGAGCTGCCCGGGAGGACGAGATTGCCGGTATACGTGACGCCCGAAAGCGTGCCGCCGGAATTGGTGAAGGTGAGCGCCCCGGCCGCGATCGTGCCGCCGCTGATCGTGCCGCCGGCCAGTTCGTAAGTGCCGCCCGTCGGGCCATTCAGCGTTGCCGCCGAGTTGTCGAGCGTGTTGCCCAGCTGCGCATGGCCTCCGGAGGCAAGCGTGACGCTGCCGAGGCTCGCGGTGGTGTTGTTGCCGGTGAACCGGACCACGCCGCCATTCTGGGCGGTCACGGTGCCCTGGTTGTTCAGGCTGTGCAGGTAGGCGGCCGCAATGGAGCCATCGACGATGATGGACGCGCCCGACTGATTCGTCGTCGTCTCGCCACTGTAATAGCCGAAACTGAAACTGCCGCTGCCATTGACCAGGATCGTACCCCCCGTGGCGTTGGTCGCGCTCGGTCCGTAGAAATATCCGGAGCCATTCGACTGATTGAGCGTGCCGGAATTCGTGAGGGTGGAGCCGGTCGTCCCGTAGAGGTAGATATTTCCGGAAATCGTGCCCTGATTGACGATCGTGGAATTGGTGTTGGCGTAGAGATAGGCGTAGCCGCTGGTCGCCGTGGTCGATCCGAGCGTCAGGGTGTTGCCGAGGGTTCCATTGCCCACCGTCAGGCTCGCATATGCGCCACCGCTGCCGAAGGTGAGATTCTTGCCCGCCAGCGTGCCGTCCTGATACCAATAAAGCGTCGAGTAATTCCCGAACGTTGCGTTGGCGCCTGAAAAAGTCACCCCGCCGGTAAAGGTGGCGGTGGTGCTCGAGTTCAGGATAATGTCACCCGTGATAACCGAACCGTTGTAAAGGCCCGAGAGCACCGTCTGCGCCGCGGCCGTCGCCACCAGCGCCAAGAATGCGCCAGCCAGAAAAAGCGGACCGGCAATCCGCCTCAATTTTAGGGTAAGGTTCATCGCCACCTGGGAGGGGAGGCGCGCAGGATAAACCGCATTTCTCCCCGCTTGAAAGAATGAAAACGCCGATGATGTGCAAAAACTTGGGCTGCCCGGTCGCCCCAAATCCTCGACGTCCGGGGAGATCCACCCATGCAGTGTTGGGGGATTCCTCCATCGGGTCGGCCTGGGCTCCGACGCTGCCATTCCCATTCGGTCAGCGCGCCCAACACATGCGATGAGGCGGCCCAATTTTCCCAGCCGGACAGCTAGTCTGCTGAGCCGCTCCGCCCGCATGCGGGGCGGCCGTTCACTTGTTCCGCGGATGAAACTTTGCGTGCTGCTCGAGCAGCCGCCGTGATTCGACTGCGGTGTAGATCTGGGTGGTAGAGATGCTGGCGTGGCCGAGCATTTCCTGGATGGCGCGAAGGTCCGCGCCGCCACTGAGGAGATGCGTCGCGAACGAGTGACGCAGCCCGTGTGGCTTGACGCTCTTGGTGATGCCCGCGCGCTCGGCGTTTTTCTTCACGATCATCCACAGCGCCACCCGGGAGAGCGCCGTGCCGCGGGGATTCAGGAACACCTGGCTGCCGGTCTGCTTCTTGACGAGCAATGGGCGGCCCGACTGCAGGTAGGTCTGCATGGCGTCGGCGGCTTTGGTCCCGATCGGGACCACCCGCTCCTTCGAACCCTTGCCGAAGACGCGCACGAAACCCTGCTCGAGATTGACCTGCTGCAGCATGAGCGCGGCCAACTCCGACACGCGGAGTCCGCTCGAGTAGAAGAGCTCGAGCAACGCGCGATCTCGCAGCGCCCGCGCGTCACCGCCCGCGGGTGCCGCGAGCAGGCGGCCCACCTCCTCGGGCGTGAGCGTGCCGGGAATGCGGCGCGGCAGCTTCGGGCTCGGGAGCAGGTCGGTGAACTCGTCGTCGCGGAGCTTCTCGCGCAACAGGAAGCGCGCGAGGCCGCGGAGGGCGGTGAGCTTGCGCGCGAGGCTGGCCGGCGCGCAGACGCGGCGGTTCAGCGAGTGGACCCAGGCGGCCGCCTGGTCGCGCGTGACCCGGCGCCAGTCGGCCGCGCCTTGGGCGGACAGAAACGCCGCGGCCTGGTCGAGATCGCTGCGGTAGGCGGCCAGGGTGTTCTGCGCGAGCGAGCGCTCGAGCCCGAGAAAGGCGAGGAACGCCTCGATGTCCTGGGCAAATGCGCCCGGAGCCCGGCTGTGATCAACCCGCATGGCGCTGGAAAGTTTCGGGAGCGCCGCACCCGCACCGGGATCAGAAGCGGCGGCGCGGCGGCGGGGTGTAGGAGGAATTCTGCTCCTTGACGCGGAACGTGATGCGGGCCTTCTCGAGATCGTAGGGGCTCATCTCCATCTTCACCGTGTCGCCCGCGGCGATCTTGATGAAATTCTTCCGGAGCTTGCCCGAGATGTGCGCCAGCACCACATGGCCATTCGCCAGCTGCACCTTGAACATCGTGCCCGGCAGCACGGTGACGACCTTGCCCTCCACTTCAATCGAGTTGTTGTCAGCCATGGTGGAAGGTCCGGGACGAGAATAGCATCATAGGGAGTGAGGCGATATAAAAGCCCCTTGTAAGGCGGAAACGCCCCTCGTAAGCAAGGCTTTACCTCGGAGACCCCGGGGAATCCGCCCCCGATGTCCGACCCGAGCCACGCCCTGCCCTGTCCGTTTGAGAAACGGTTCCCGTCACAGCTCCAGCGCGACGACACGTTTTTCATGAGCCTTGCCTACAACCAGGCCATCGATGCCTGGCGTGAAGACGAGGTGCCGATTGGCGCCGTGATCGAGCTCGACGGCGAGGTGATCGGCACCGCGCACAACACGGTCGAGGGAGCCCACGACCCCACCGCCCACGCCGAAATCCTCGCGATCACCCAGGCCGCGGCCAAGCTGGGCAATTGGCGCCTGGAGGGCGCGACGCTGTACGTGACGAAGGAGCCCTGCCCGATGTGCGCCGGCGCCACCCTGATGTCCCGGCTCAAGCGCGTCTGCTTTGCCGTCCCGGACCCGAAGATGGGCTGCCTCGGCGGGGCCACCAACCTCAACGACCTCGCCCGCATCAACCACCACCTCGACCTGACCGCCGGCGGCGTCTTGGAAGCCGAATGCCGCGAACTGCTGCAGGCCTTCTTCAAGCTGAAGCGGGAGGAAGAGCCTTAGTTCAATTGCGGATCGCGGATTGCGAATTGCGGATTGCCTGCCCAGCAGGCCGTCGTTCTGCGCGTCTCTGGCCGGACGGTTAGGTCGGGGCATTTGACTGCCTGGGTCTAGTTAGGTCCTGGGCCTTAGAGGAAGACAGGCTCTGGAATCCGCAATTCGCAATCCGCGATCCGCAATCGAAACGTCCTCGGCAGTTGACGCTCCCGGACTCCGGTGCATCAATTTTCCCTGAACCTCGATAACCCTCATCATTCCGACCATGGCCTATACTCTTCCCGCCCTGCCCTACGCCTTTGATGCCCTCGTGCCGCACATCGACGCGAAGACGATGGAAATCCATCACGGCAAGCACCACCAGGCATACATCACCAACGCCAACAATCTCCTCAAGGACCACGCCGCCCTCGCCGCGCTCGACGTCAATGCCCTGATCGCCGACCTCGGCAAGGTGCCCGAGGCGATCCGCGGCGGCGTCCGCAACAACGCCGGCGGCCACTCCAACCACTCGTTCTTCTGGACCATCATGGGGCCCGGCAAGGGCGGCGCCCCGAAAGGCAAGCTGGCCGAGGCGATCAACGCCACGTTCGGCAGCTTCGACAAGTTCAAGGAGGAGTTCGCCAAGGCCGGCGCCACCCGCTTCGGCTCCGGCTGGGCCTGGCTCGTCGTCGGCGCGGACAAGAAGCTCGCCGTCGGCTCCACCGCCAACCAGGACAGCCCGCTCATGGGCAAGGCCGTCGCCGGCCTCGAGGGCAAGCCCGTCGTTGGCCTCGACGTCTGGGAACACGCCTACTACCTCAACTACCAGAACCGCCGCCCGGACTATATCACGGCTTTCTGGAACGTCGTGAACTGGGACGCCGCCGAGGCCAACTACCTCGCTGCGACCAAATAATTATTCCGGCCCCGCCGGAAAACAAAAGCTGCGCCCCGAGGCGCGGCTTTTTTCTT
>JAFEGX010000042.1 GCA_018239675.1 Verrucomicrobiota bacterium | reverse complement strand
CCGGGGCCTTATTTTTTTATTGCGGATCGCGGATTGCGAATTGCGGATTCGATCCGGCGCTGGCCGGCTCACCCACTTTGACTCGGCCACCCGACGCCACTCCAATCCGCAATCCGAAATCCGAAATCCGCAATCGAATGCTTCTCTGGCCCACTCGCGCTCCCGGGGCCCTCGGCGATCGGCCGCAGGACTGTCCCGCCCTCACCCCTTTTGCGCCCACCGCCCCGGCCACCGGCGCCACCGTCATCGTCTTCCCCGGCGGCGCCTATGGCATGCTCGCCCCGCATGAGGGCGAGGACTACGCCCGCTGGCTCGCCTCCCTCGGCCTCCACGCCTGGGTCCTCCAGTACCGGCTCGGACCCGACGGCTACCGGCATCCCGCCATGCTCCACGACGCCGCCCGCGCCGTGCGGCTCGTCCGGCACCTCGCGCGCCGCGAGGGACTCGATCCCAATCGCATCGGGGTCATGGGCTCGTCCGCCGGCGGCCATCTCGTCGCGACGATCCTCACCCAATTCAACGCCGGCTCGCCCGCGGCCGCCGATCCGGTCGAACGCGAGAGCAGCCGGCCCGACCTCGGGATCCTGTGCTACCCAGTCATCACGCTGCGGGATCCCTACGCCCATTCCGGTTCGCGCGAGAATCTCCTCGGGACCAAGCCGAGCCCGGCCCAGATCGATGCCCTGTCGGCCGAGCGCAACGTGCGTCCCGACACCCCGCCGGCGTTCATCTGGCACACGGTCGCGGACGAAGCCGTGCCCGTGGAAAACGCGCTGATGTTCGCCAGCGCCCTCCGCCGCGCCGGCGTCCCGTTTGCCCTGAGCCTCTACGAAAACGGCCGCCACGGCCTGGGCCTGGGAACCCCGGAAGCCCCCGCCCCGCCATGGGCGAAGGACCTGGAGTTCTGGCTGAAGGGGAGGCGGTTTTTGGAGCGTAGCGAGTAGCGGGTAGCGTGTAGCGAGCATGCTACTAGCGCGGCTGCCTGCCGCCCCGAACTGACTCGGTCCATTCTGGACCGGGTGTCTGCCTCCTCGCTACCCGCTACACGCTACTCGCTACTGCTTCACCACCACCGTCCCTGCGATACGGTCCTCGACGGCTTGGCGGTTGGGTTCCCAGAGGAGCTTCAGGAAGCCGATGAGGCCCATCGCGACCCCGGCAATGTAGCCGCCGTTGCGGATGAAGGCGTCGAAGAAGGTCAGATTGGCCCCATTGATGCGCACCACCCGGGTGCGGAAGACCAGCTTGCCCAGCGTGCGACCGTTGGTCGCCCCGGCGAGCAGCGTGAAATAGAGGCCCGACCAGCCGAAGGTCACGCCCAGCGAGGTGGTGAAGGCCCGGGCCTGACCGACCCAGGACGAACCGCTGGACCGCTGGGACCGCACCTCTTCCTTGAGCTGCTCCACCTGCTCCTGCAGCTGGGCGTTCGCCGCCCGCAGTTGGGCCCAGGTCGCATCCGGCGGCGCCGCCACAGTCGCCTTCATGGCCGCGCTGTCGCCGGAGCCGGTGAAGGCGTCGAGATTCACCCGCGTGCCGCGCAACAGCGTGGAATGGCCGAGGGCGACCACCGACAGGAGGATGACCACCACCCCCAGCGTCCGGCAGATCCACCGGAACGTTTTCAGGACGGCCGGGGCCGTGGCCGAGTTGCCGAGGAGGACGCAGAGCAGCAGGCCGGTGCCGAGACCGAGGAAGGGCTTGGACAGGAACGACAGCAGCGCCACCGCCACCAGGTCGACGGCCATCGCGGCGAGCCGCCGCCACGGTTCAGCCAGCGGCCGGCCCAGCACCGACGGGACCACCGTAAGTGTCTCCGCCGTAACCTTCCGGCCGCCCTCGGCCGGGGCTTTGTCAGGTTCGCCTGCCATGATGCCAGAGAGCCCGGCGCGGGCCGGTGTGCAAGAACCGATTCGCGGGCCGCCTTCGGCCTTGCTTTCGCGGAAACCGCTCCGCACTTTCTTCCTTTTTCCCGACTGCCAGCTCCGTCCGTGTCCATGAACCAGAACATCCGAAACATCGCCATTATCGCCCACGTCGACCATGGGAAGACCACCCTCGTCGACAAGCTGCTCAAGGAGGGCGGGGTCTACCGCGCCAACCAGCAGGTGGAGGAGCGCGCCATGGACTCCATGGACCTCGAGAAGGAGAAGGGCATCACCATCAAGGCCAAGAACACCTCGGTACACTGGCACGACAAGACGATCAATATCGTCGACACTCCCGGGCACGCCGACTTCGGCGGCGAGGTCGAACGCGCGCTCCGCATGGTGGACGGCGTGCTGCTGGTGATCGACGCCTACGACGGCCCGCAGGCCCAGACCCGTTTCGTGCTCCGCAAGGCCCTCGCCCACGGCCTCAAGGTCGTGATCGTCATCAACAAGATCGACCGCGACAACGCCGAGCCGGCCAAAATGTACGAGAAGGTCCTCGAGCTCCTCATGGAGCTCAACGCGACCGAGGAGCAGTTCGACGCGCCGGTCGTGTACGGCTCGGGCCGCGACGGGTACATGATGTACCACCTGACCGACGAGCGGAAGGACATGACCCCGCTCTTCGAGACGATCCTGGAGCACATCCCGCCCCCGTTCGCGAAGCCGAACGAGCCGTTCCACATGCTCGTGTCCAACATCGACTGGAACGACTACGTCGGGCGCATCGCCGTCGGCAAGATCCTCGGCGGCATCGCGACCGTCGGTGAAAACGTGTACGTGGTGCGTCACGCCGACGGCAAGCGCTCCCGCGCCAAGATCACCAAGGTCTTCGAGTACACCGGCCTCGCGACCAGCGAGTCCACCACCGCCGGCGCCGGCAATATCGTCGGCCTGTCGGGCTTCGAGGACATCGACATCGGCGACACCATCACCGCCGACGAGAACGGCCACGCCCTGCCCTTCACCCAGATCGACCCGCCGACCCTCGAGATGCAGTTTTGCGTGAACGACGGCCCGCTTGTCGGTCAGGAAGGCAAGCTCGTCACGTCCCGCCAGCTCCGCGAGCGCCTGTTCCGCGAGCTGAAGACCAACGTCTCGATCAACATCGAGGACTCCGACCGCGCCGGCGTCTACAACGTCAAGGCCCGCGGCGCCATGCAGGTCGCCGTGCTGGTCGAGACGATGCGCCGCGAGGGCTACGAGCTGCTGGTTTCCCGCCCGACCGTGATCGAGAAGATCGTGGACGGCCAGCGGCACGAGCCGTACGAGACCGTCTGGATCGAGGTGCCCGACGAGTGCGTCGGCGCAATCATGCAGAACCTTGCCAACCGCAAGGGCCAGCTCACCAACATGGAGAAGCTGCCGCACTCGACGATGATCGAGGCCACCATCACCACGCGCGGCCTGATCGGCATGGAGATCGACGTCATCAACGCCACCAGCGGCCGCGGCGTCCTCAGCCACCTGTTCAAGGAGTACGGCCCGTACGCCGGCGAGGTGCTCACCCGCCTGACCGGCACGCTCATCGCCACCGAGGCGGGCGAGACCACCGCCTATGCGCTCGTGATGTGCCAGGAGCGCGGCAAGCTGTTCGTCGGCCCCGGCGAGCAGGTCTACGAGGGGATGATCGTCGGCGAGAATCCCCGCAACGAGGACATCTCCGTCAACGCCGTCCGCGAAAAGAAGCTCACCAATTTCCGCTCGCAGGGCGAGGGCGTCGCGACCGGCCTCACGCCGGCCACGAAGCTGTCGCTCGAGCGCGCCATCGAGTATATCGCCGTCGACGAACTGGTCGAGGTCACGCCCAAGAGCCTCCGGCTTCGCAAGCGCATCCTCGGCCAGACCGAGCGCCAGAAGGCCGCCAAGAAGGCCAAGCTCGAGGGCTGAGTACGGGCGGCCGGGGCCGCAGCGGCAATTTGCACAGGAGGCAACGGAGCCGACGAGGCGCGAAGGCCACACCGCCGGCCGGGCTTCGTTTCCTCCGTTCCCTCCTGAAAAAGGTCTTCGGCCTTGCGCCCTAGTCGGCGCCGGGGGCGGTGGTGGCTACGTCCTTGGCGATGTCGCGGGCCTGAAGCAGGCCGTGGGCGCTGGACTTCCCGGTGAGCCGCACGCTCAGCCGGTCCATCAGGACGTAGAAGATCGGCACGATGAACAGCGTCATGAGCGTCGAGAGCGTGAGCCCGCCGACCACCACCGCGCCCATCGCATTGCGCGTCTCCGCCCCCGCGCCCGTGGCGAACGCCAGCGGCACCGCGCCCAGGATCGTGGCGATGGCGGTCATCAGGATCGGCCGGAAGCGCACCGAGGCGGCCTGGAACGCGGCCTCCATCGCGTCCTTGCCCTCCAGCTGGAGCTGGTTTGCAAACTCCACGATCAGGATGCCGTTCTTGGCCACCAGCCCGATCAGCATGATCAGGCCGAACCGCGAGAAGAGATTGTCAGTCAGCGGCACGCCCCACCAGCGGGAGCAATACAGCACCAGCAGGCCGCCGGCAACGGCGATGGCCACGCCCGTGAAAATCGTGACCGGGTGAATCCACGACTCGAACTGCGCCGCCAGGATCAGGAAGGTAAACACCAGCGCCAGCGCGAAGATCCGGAAGGTGTCGCTGCGGCCCTCCACGAAGTCGCGCGTCCCGCCGTCCCAGGCGTAGCTGTAGCCCTCCGGCAGCAGCGAACGGACCTCGCGGGAGAGAAAGTCCACGCCGTCGCCGAGCGTGAAGCCGATGTTCACCTGGGCCGAGACCGTCACGGAGCGGAGCCGGTTGAAGTGGGGGTAGCTCTCGGGCACGACATTTTCCCGGTAGGTCACGAGGTTGTTCAGCTGGACGAGATTCCCGGTCTTCGACTTCACGTACAGCCGCGCGAGGTCGCGGGGCGTCGTGCGGTCGGCGTCCTCAACCTGCACGATGACGTCGTACTGCTGATTGCCACGCTGAAATTCGGTGACGCGGCGCCCGCCCAACAGCGTCTCGAGCGAGGCGCCGATGTCCGAGATGGCCACGCTCAGGTCCGCGGCCTTTGCCCGGTCGATCCGCACGAGCAGCTGCGGCTTGGTCGGCGACGGGTCGAGCCGCGGCTGATTGAAGATCGGGCTGCCGCGCATCCGCTCGATCAGCTTGCTGCCGGCCTGCTGGAGCTTCTCAAAATCGCTGCCCTGAAGGACGATCTGGATCCCGCCGCCGCCGCCCGTGCCGAGCGAGCCGGCGGGGGCCACCGTGGCCTGGCCGCCCGTGATGGTCTGCTGGAACTTCCGCCGCAGCTCGCCGATGATCTCCTGGGTCTTCCGCTTCCGCTGCTCCCAGGGCTTGAGCGTGACGAAGATGAAGCCGCGGGTCCCCTCGCCCGCCCGGTTGAACGTGCGGTCCACCTCGGGCACATCGAGGATCATCCGCTCCATTTCCCGCCCGTAGAAAATGTTGTAGGCCGGCGTGGAGCCGACCGGGGAGATGAAATTAGCGACGAAGATTCCGCGGTCCTCGAGCGGGGCCAGCTCGCGCTGCAGGCGCGTGTAGCTGTAGAGGCCCAGCGCGGTGAAGAGCGTCACAGCCGCAATGACCCGCAGGCGCTTCTGCAGCGCCAGGTGCAGCAACCGTGCGTAGACCCGGTTCAGCCAGACAAAGAACGGCTCGGTCAGCTCGTAGAACCGGCCGTGCACCCGGTGACCGCCCACCCGCTTCACCTTCAGGAGGCGCGAGCAGAGCATCGGCGTCAGGGTCAGCGCCACGAAGGCGGAGACGAAGACCGAGATCGCGAGCGTGAGGCCGAACTCGTAGAAGAGCCGGCCGATCTGGCCGGACTGGAACGCGACCGGCACGAACACCGCCACCAGCGTCAGCGTCGTCGCGATGACGGCGAACGCCACCTGCCGCGAGCCGAACACCGCGGCCCGGATCACCGTCTCGCCGGACTCCATCCGGCGGTAGATGTTCTCCAGCACGACGATCGCGTCGTCGACCACGAGGCCCACCGCCAGCACCAGCGCGAGCAGCGTCAGCACGTTGAGCGTGAACCCCAGCCAGCTCATCACCGCGAACGTGCCGATCACGGAGATCGGGATCGCCAGCAGCGGGATGAGCGTCGCGCGCCAGTCACGCAGGAAGAGGAAGATCATCAGGATCACCAGCATCGCCGCCTCGCCGAGCGTGAAGTAGACCTCCTTGATCGAGCGCTCGACGAACACGCTGGTGTCGTAGCTCACCTCCACCTGCACGCCCTCGGGCATGTCCCGGCGGATGGTCGGCAGCATCGCCTTCACCTGGTTGGCCACCGCCAGCAGGTTGGACTGCGACTGCCGCTGCACCGCCACGCTCACCGACGAGCGGCCCCGGAAGAAGGCGTCGTTGCGGTAGTCGGCCGCGCCCAGCTCGACCCGGCCGATGTCCTTGAACTTGACCTGGTAGCCGCCGCGGGTCGCGAGCACGAGGTCCTCGAACTCGACCGGGGTCACCATCGTGCCCTCCAGGCGCACCGGGAACTCGCGCGACAGCGACTCGATGCGGCCGCTCGGCGCGTCGATGTTCTGCTGCTGGAGCGCCGTGGCGACGTCGGTGACCGTGAGGTTGTAGGCGGCGAGGCGGTCGGGATCGATCCAGAGCCGCATCGCGTAGCGGGGCCCGCGGATGTTCACGGCGCCGACGCCCGGCACCGTCTGGATGCGCTGCACCGCCAGGCGGTCGACCATCTCGGTCAGCTCCAGGCGGCTGTAGCGGTCGGAAAAGAACGAGATCGTGATGATCGGCGAGGAGTCGGCGTCCGCCTTGGTCACCTGCGGCTCGTTGATGTTCTGGGGCAGCCGCGAGCGGACCCGGCTGACCCGGTCGCGCACGTCGTTCGCCGCCTCGTCGATGTTCTTGTCGGTATTGAACTCGAGCGTGATGTTGGTCCGCTGCTCCGCGGACGACGACCGCAGCGTGCGGATGCCGTCGATCGACGAGAGCTCCTTCTCGAGGGGCTCGGTGACCTTCGACTCCATCACCTCCGCCGAGGCGCCCGGGTAGGTGGTCTCGACCGAGACAATCGGCGAGTCGATGTTCGGGTACTCGCGCACCGGCAGGCGCGCGAACATCAGGCCGCCGACCAGCACGATGAAGATCGACGCGACGACGCAGACGACCGGCCGCTTGATGGAAAGGTCGGACAGCAGCATCGGTCAGTTGCCGGCGGCAAACTCGCGGTGCTGCGGGCGCGGTTCCACCCGGGCGCCGGCATACAGGATCAGGGATCCGACCCCGGCCGCGACCACGGGGGTCCCCTCCGTGACCCGGCTGGCGTCATCCGGCTGGATCTCCACGACGCCCCGGGACCGCAGGCCGAGCGTGACGGGCACAAACTCGGCCACGTCCGCGCCGTCCTTCTTCACGACGGCAATCACCTGCGCTCCGCGGGGCGTGACGAGGATGGCGCCCTCGGGCACCGTCAGGACCCGCGGGTGCACCGTCAGGACCAGGACGACGTTCGCGAACATGCCCGGCCGGATCTGCTCCGGCGGATTGAGGAGATAGCCCTTCACCTCGCTCGACCGGGTCGCGCGGTCGATGACGGCGCTCACGAAGTAGACCTCGCCGGCAATCTCGGTCCGCACGCCCTCGGTGCGGGCCTGGACCTTGAAAGCCGAGCCGGGCCGCACCTGGCTGAGATACCGCTCGGGCACCTGGAACTCGATCTTGAGCCGGGAAAGGTCGTTGATCGTGGTGATGGTTGGGGTGCCGGTGCTCGTGCTCACGTAGTCGCCCACCGAGACCTCGCGCGAACCGGTGACGCCGTCGAACGGGGCCTTGAGCTCGGTCTTGGCGAGGCGCGTGCGGAGGATCGCCACCGCGGCCTTGCTGGAAGCGTACTCGGAGCGCACGGCGTCCGCGTCGGCCTGCGAGATGAGATTGCTCTTCGCGAGGTTCTCGGTGCGCTCGAGATTCAGCTCCGCCAGCCGGAACGAGGCGGTGGCCTGCGCGAGTTGCGAGACCAGCTCCGAGTCATCGATCTTCACGAGCACCTGGCCGCGCGTGACATGCTGGCCCTCCTCGAAGAGGATCTCCCGGATCTGCCCGGCGATTTCCGCCCGGATTTGGGCGGTCTCGTTGGCGGCCACGCTGCCGACCAGATTGACCTCCTCCGCCAAGTCACGGCGGGCGACGTTCACCACCTCGACCGGCTGGACCGTCGAGTTGGTGGCACTCGCGGTCGAACGCGCGCTGCGCGAGCAGCCGGCCAAAATCAGGGCGGCTGCAAGGAGACCGATGGAGAGCGGGCGCGGGAGGCGGCTTCGCATGGGACAGCCATCACAGCGCTGATCGGCGGCCAGTCGCAACCGCGAAAAACAAACCCGCGAACAATCACACCAGGCGTTCTGCGCCGGAATGAATGGGCGGCCCGGGCTCCGCCGCCCGCCGGGAGAGCCCGGTCGCCCACAGGCGGCGAACCGCACCCGCCGTCAGGCGATTTGCTTCGCGTAGGCGGCGGCGTCGAGCAGGGCGGACGCGTCGGCGGGATTGGCCAGCTTGAGCTTCATCATCCAGCCGCCCTCGTACGGCGCGCTGTTGACCGTCTCGGGGGCCGACTCGAGCGCCGGGTTGACGGCGACCACGGTGCCGGCGGCCGGTGCGTAGAGATCGCTGGCGGCCTTGACCGACTCCACGACGCCGAAGGTCTCGCCGGCCTTGAAGGCCGCGCCGACCTTCGGCAGCTGCACGTAGGTGATGTCACCCAGCGAATTCTGGGCGTAATCGCTGATCCCGACGGTCGCAGTGCCGTCGCCTGCGAGCTTCAGCCACTCGTGGGATTTCGCGTAACGGAGATCGTTGGGGACGTTGCTCATGAGGTTTTCTTTAGTTCGACGAAGGGAGGTTTGACCAGATGCAAATTGAGTTTGGTGCCGCGGATATCGACCGCGAGGGGCGCGGCGGCCGAAGCCGCATTGACCAGGGCCGAGCCGATGGCTTCGTTGAGGATCGGCGAGAGGGTGCCGGAAACGACCCGGCCGACCACCGCGCCGTCGGCGCCGAGAATGGGAGTGTCCGCCCGGACAATGCGGCGGTCACCCGTCTTGAAGAACACGATCCGCTGCTTCAGCCCCTGCTGCTTCTCCGCCACCAACGCCGCGCGCCCGATGAAGTCGAAGCCCTTGTCGAGCTTCACGGTCCAGCCCAGTCCGGCCGCGAGGGGCGAGACATCCTGCGTGATCTCGTGGCCGTACAGCGGATAGCCGGCTTCGAGCCGCAAGCTGTCGCGGGCGCCGAGCCCGGCGAGTTCCAGCCCATGGCCAGCGCCCGCCGCGAGCACGGCCTCCGCCAGCTTCGGGGCCTGCGCGGTGGCGTGATAGAGTTCGAAACCATCCTCACCCGTGTAGCCGGTGCGGCTCAGGATGCACGGCACGCCGGCGACGTCGCCGTGGCCGAAGTGGTAGTACTTGATGTCCGCGAGCGCGGCGGGGGTCAGGGACTGGACGATCGCCGCGGCGTTCGGGCCCTGGACCGCGAGCAGCGCGTAGTCGGCGCTCCGGTCGGTGATCGTGACCTGGAAGCGCGCCGCCTGCTGTCTGATCCAGGCGAGGTCCTTGTCGACATTGCCGGCGTTGATGCAGAGAAAGTAGTCCTCCGGGCCGCGCATGTAGACGAGCAGGTCGTCCACCACCCCGCCGCTCGGATAGCACATCGGCGAATAAATCACGCGACCGGGGAACAGCTTTGCCACGTCGTTTGTGACAAGATGATTGAGAAAACGACCGGCCTCGGGGCCCCGGACGTCCACCTCGCCCATGTGACTCACGTCAAAGAGCCCCGCCGCGCGGCGCACGGCCTTGTGCTCCTCGAGGATGCTCTTGTATTGCACGGGCATTTCCCAGCCCGCGAAGTCCACCAGCCGGCCGCCGTGAGCCACATGGAACTCACGCAGTGGAGTACGTTTGAGATCGCTCATGGGACAGTCTACGTTCGCCCGCCCGGATGGCCGCAAGGCTGTTTTGGCCCAGCGCCGGGGATCAAAGTTTGTATTCGCAACGCGCGCGGCCTGCATAAACTGGAGTCATGTCCTGGCTTGTCATCGCGACCGCGCTCACCCTCAGCCTGTCCTTCCTGTGCTCCCTGCTGGAGGCGATTGTGCTGAGCACGACCTCGGCCGACATCCAGGGCCTTCGCCGGCGGCATCCGCGGCGCGGCGAATTGCTGGAGCTGATCAAGGGAAGGATGGACGACACGATCTCGGCCATCCTGACCCTCAACACCATCGCCAATACGCTGGGCTCGATGATCATCGGCGGCATCGCGGCCCACCATTTCGGCGACCTTGGCCTCGGGATCCTGACCGCCTCGCTCACCATCGGTGTCCTGGTGTTCGCGGAGGTGCTGCCGAAGAGCCTCGGCGTCGCCTATCGGCGGTCGCTCCTGCCGCATGTCGTATATCCGCTCTGGTGGATCCGGCGGGTGCTTCGCCCGGTCGCCTACGTTTGCCGGCTGATCGTCCGGCCTTTCGTTCCCCAGCGCCATGTCCCGCAGGCCTCCGAGGAGGAGATCCTGCTCCTCGCCGAGCGCGGGGCCGAGGAGGGCACGCTCACCAAGAGCGAATCGAGCATCATCACCAACGCGCTCGCACTGGACGACGTCCGCGTCAGCGAGATCATGACCCCGCGGACCGTGGTCACGGCGCTCAGCAAGGCCGCCACGGTCGGCGACGTATTCCGCGAGTTCCCGAACCTGCCCTTCGGCCGGATGCCGGTCTACGGGCGCAACCTCGACGACATCGTGGGCCTGGCCCGCCGGCGCGACCTGCTGAAGGCCAAGGCGAACGACCAGGACGGGGCGACGGTCGAGTCGGTGATGCAGGAGATCCATTTCATTCCCCAGACCGTGACGGTGGCCAACGCGCTCCAGGTGTTCCTCAAGACGCACCAGCAGCTGCTGGTGGTGGTCGACGAGTTCGGCTCGACCGCGGGGGTGGTGACCATGGAGGACGCGATGGAGCTGCTGCTCGGCCGCGAGATCTTCGAGAAGGACGACGTGGCGGTGGACATGCGGGAGCTGGCCCGCGCGAAGCAGCAGAAGACGACCCGGTACCGCCGGCCCAGCGAGGCCAGCGCCGCGCCCTTCACCGCCAAGTCCTAACTGTTCCGCCCGCCGCATGATCCCGCTCGCCTTCTGGGTCCACAACCTCAGCCCGTTTCTCGGCCCGCACTGGGGCGCCTTCGGCATCCGCTACTACGGCCTCGCCTACCTGCTGGGCTTCGTCACGGCCGCCTGGCTGCTCGTGCGCTACGCGCGCACCGAGCGCTCGCGGCTGCCCGCCGGCAAGGTCGCCGACCTCATGGTCGCGATCATCTTCGGCGTCCTCCTCGGCGGGCGGATCGGCTCGTTCGTGCTCTACCATCCGGACCAGCTGCTCCACGATCCGCTGAGCTTCTTTCGCCTCTGGGAGGGCGGGATGGCGAGTCATGGCGGGATGATCGGCGTGGCCATCGCGCTGATCTGGTTCAGCCGCTCGGAGAAAATCCCGTTCCGCCATCTCGGCGACCTCATCGTCTCCGTGGCGCCCGCCGGCCTGTTTTTCGGCCGCCTGGCGAATTTCATCAATGGCGAGCTCTGGGGCAAACCCAGCCAAGTGCCGTGGGCCGTGATCTTCCCCGCCAGCCCCTACCCGCTCATGCCCCGGCATCCCTCGCAGTTGTACGAGGCGGCACTCGAGGGCCTCGTCCTGCTCGGACTCATGCAGCTCCTGTTCTGGAAGACAGACATCGTGCGCCGGCATCCGGGCCGGTTGAGCGGATGGTTCCTGATCGCCTATGCGGTGCTCCGAGCCATCGGCGAGGTTTTCCGCGAGCCGGATATCGGCGTCAACCTCATCCTGGGTCTCAGCCGCGGCACGTTCTACTCGATCTTCCTCGTGGTCGCCGGCCTCATCCTGATCGCATGGAAAGCCCCGCCGCTGCCGGACACGCAAAAACCGTGACCCGCGAGGAAGCCTGAGTGATTTCGGCTCAGGTTGACGCCACGGAGATCCCAGAGGCGATGCGGAGAGCACCGCAGCGAGCAAGGTGGATCTTGTGCCCTGACCCAATCGGGAATGAGGTTCGGCCGCCTCGGCGCATCCTCCTCCGTGATCTCGGTGTCGCCGCAGCTCTAACCGAGCCCAAAGCGCCCTAGCTGCCTGGCCTTGCCCTACACCACCGTGCCGGGCGGCAGCGTCGCGCCCTTCGGCACGACCAGCACGCCGTCCCGGATGATCACGGCGCCATTGGCGTAGGTGCCGTCAGCCTTGCCGTCGGCCACCAGCACGCAGCCGTCGCCGATGCGGGCGTTCTTGTCGATGATGGCGCCCTTCACGCGGCAATGGCGGCCGACGCCGAGATGTGGGCGGCCTTTCGCGATATTGGCCGCCAGCTGGTCGTCGGTCTCGTAGTAGTCCGCGCCCATCAGCACGGTGTCCTCCAGCGAGGAGCCTTCGCCGACGTACGAGCGAATGCCGAGCACGCTGTGCTTGAGGAATGAGTCGGTGAGGATCGAGCCGTCCCCAATCACGACGTGGTCGATCGCGCACTTGTTGAGCTTGGACGCCGGCAGGTAGCGGTCCTGCGTGTAGATGGGCGCCGACGGGTCGAAGAAGTTGAACGGCGGCAGCGGCTGCGCGAGCGCGAGGTTCGCATCGAAGAACGCCCGGACCGTGCCGATGTCCTCCCAGTAGCCCTCGAAGATGTGGGCGAAGAGCTTTTTCCGGCCGAGCAGACCCGGGATGATCTCCTTGCCGAAGTCGGTCATCGTGTTGTCAAGCGCCTCCGCCAGCGTGGCGCGGTTGAACACATAGATGCCCATCGACGCGAGGCAGTGCTTCTCGGCGGACGGCGTCGCGAGGCGCGACTCGAGCAGCGGGCTCAGCGTCAGGCTCCCGATGACCGCGGGATCCTTGGGCTTCTCCACGAACCGCCCGATCGAGAGGTCGTCGTTGACCTGCATGAGTCCGAGCCCGGCCACCTTCGAAACCGGGAACGGAATCGAGGCGATCGTCACGTCGGCGCCGGTCGCGAGGTGCTGGTCCACGATCTTCCGGTAATCCATCCGGTACAGCTGGTCGCCCGAGAGGATCAGGATCAGGTCATGCGGGAAGGCCCGGAAGTGAATGAGATTCCGCCGCACCGCATCGGCGGTGCCCTGGTACCAGTCGGACCCCTTTTCCGTCTGCTCGGCCGAGAGGATGTCGACAAAGCCGCCGCCAAACGGATCAAAGTGGTAGGTTCCCTGGACGTGGCGGTGGAGTGACGCGGTCTGGAACTGCGTCAGGAGGAAAATCCGGTTGATGTCGGAGTTGAGGCAGTTGCTGATCGGGATGTCGACCAGGCGGTACTTGCCCGCGAGCGGCACGGCCGGCTTGCAGCGTTCGGTCGTGAGGGGATGCAGTCGGGTGCCGCGACCGCCGCCCATGATCACGGCCAGCACGCGTTTTTGGGTAGTAATCATGTGGGGGAATACTGAGGATAACCTTCTGCCTTGCCCCATGTTTTCCCCCTGATCAGTTTTCGCCAGACAAAAGAACCGAAGGAATTTCCCATGTGCGGCATCGTTGGCTACGTCGGCAAACAAAACGCGGTTGCGATCATCCTCGAGGGGCTGAAGCGCCTGGAGTATCGCGGCTATGATTCCGCCGGGGTATGCGTCGAAAAGGGACGAAAACTCGACGTCGTCAAAAAAACAGGCCGGGTCGACCGCCTCGCCAAGGAAGTGGCGAAGAGCCGCCTGTCGGGCACGACCGGGATCGGCCACACCCGGTGGGCCACGCACGGCGGCGTCACCGACGCCAACGCCCACCCCCACGTCAGCAGCGACGGCCGGTTCGCGCTGATCCACAACGGCGTGATCGAGAACTACGCCCAGATGAAGAAATTCCTCCTGGGCAAGGGCTACACCTTCAAGTCGGAGACCGACACCGAGGTGCTCTGCAACCTCATCGCCTACCACTACGCCAAGGAGCCGAAGCGCGCCAAGGGCCCGAGCCGGTTCGTCGAGAGCGTGCGCAAGACGCTCCGCCACGTCGAGGGCACCTACGGCATCGCCGTCCTGTGCGTGGATTTCCCCGGCGAGATCGTGGGCGCCCGCAAGGCCTCGCCGCTCATCCTCGGCGTCGGCGACCAGGAGTACATCCTCGCCTCGGACGCCTCCGCCCTCGTCAGCCGCACCCAGAACGTGGTGTACCTGAAGGACGGCGAGATTGCCCACCTCACCCCGAAGGCCTTTTCGATCTCCACCCTCGACCAGGACGACGTCTCCCCCGTGGTCGACACCATCACGTGGTCCGTGTCCGACGCCGAGAAGGGCGCCCACGCGCACTTCATGGAGAAGGAGATCTTCGAGCAGCCCACGGCCCTCGAGAACGCCATGCGCGGCCGCTTTTCCGCCGACGGCAGCACCGCCCAGTTCGGCGGCCTGAACATCACGCCGGGCGAATTCCGCGAGATCGAGCGGTTCATGTTCTGCGCGTGCGGCACGGCCTGGCATGCCTGCCTCGTGACCGAGCACCTGATCGAGCGCTTCGCCCGCATCCCGGTGGAGGTCGACTACGCCTCCGAGTTCCGGTACCGCAACTCGCCGCTCCACCCGCGGACGCTGTTCTTCGTCATGAGCCAGTCCGGCGAGACGATCGACACGCTGGCCGCCCTGCGCGAGGCCAAGCGCAAGGGTTACCGGGTGATGGCGGTCAACAACGTGGTCGGCTCCAGCATCGCCCGCGAGGCCGACGGCGGCATCTACCAGCACGTCGGGCCCGAGGTCGGCGTCGCCTCGACGAAGGCCTTTACCTCGCAGCTGCTGATCGGAGCGATGATCGCGCTCTACCTGGCCCGCATGCGTGACATGAGCTTCAGCGACGGCGTCGAGTACGTGGAGGCGCTCAAGGGCGCGCCGGACCTCGTCCGCCACGCCCTGAAACAGGCCCCGCGCATCCGCGAGATCGCGCGGAAGTACGCCGGCTACCATGACATGCTCTTCCTCGGCCGCCTCTCGCTGTTCCCCCTCGCGCTGGAAGGGGCGCTCAAGCTCAAGGAGATCTCGTACATCCACGCCGAGGGCTATCCCGCCGCCGAGATGAAACACGGCCCGATCGCGCTGATCAGCGAGAAGTGCCCCGCCGTCTTCTTCGCCCCCAAGAGCGAGATTTTCAGCAAGATCGTCTCCTCGATGCAGGAGATCAAGGCGCGCAAGGGCCCGATCATCGCCATCGCCACCGAGGGCGTCGAGCTGCCCAAGGGCGTGGCCGACGATGTCATCCCCATCCCCGACTGCCACGAGGCGGTCCTGCCGATTGTCGCCGCGATCCCGGTCCAGCTCCTCAGCTACTACATCGCGGTGGAACGCGGGTGCGACGTCGACAAGCCGCGCAACCTGGCGAAATCGGTGACGGTGGAATAAACCGGAGCGCGCCTCCCATGCGCCGATCCCGCCCGCTGCTGCTCGGTGGCCTGGCGGTGCTGCTGGCGGTGCCGCCCGCGTCCGGCAAGCTGCGCGACATTCTCGTGGCCCGGCAGATCATGGCCGATGTCGCCCCGACCTGCGTGGTGCGCGTCGCCTTTGATCCCGCGAAAGGCGATCGGGAGACGCTTTATGCCCTGGCATTCTCCCTGGAGGGAGTGTTCTGGATCTACAGTCCCGAGACCGGCACCCAGGTGCTGGGCCCGGCCAGCCGCCTCTGGCCCGACCCGGTGACCCTGTCGGCACGGCTGCGTGAACTCGATCCGACGGTGGCGGCCGTCACGGTCCACTCCAATCCCGTCTCCGAGAATTTCCGGCAGGACCAGCTCTACCTCGTCAACGCCTGCGTCATCGGCTCGCTCCACTCCCTGCTGTGGGTGCTCCACGACCATGGCAGCGTCGACGAGGCGGGGCTGATCCTGATGTCGTACGACACGCCCGATGCCGCCACCGCCCCAACGCTCCGGGTCAATCACAGCCTGCTGGCTTACCGGCAGGGCCGGCAGTGGTGGTGCATCGATCCCCTCAAGCAGCGGGAGACCTTCCGGCTCAAGGAGGTCAAGGTGGGCGCGCCGCTGGATCCGGCCCTCGTGGCCCTGACGCTGAAGCAGCGTTATCCGGTGAAGAGCGTCAGCCTCTTGAAGCTGTCCGACCGCACGCTCGATCGCATCACCTCGAACGTCCAGTGGCAGCTGCCCGGCTTCAGCGACTGAGGACGGGAGGCGATTTCAACCCGCATTCGCCTTGCCGCGCTGCTCGGGGCCTCGCATAAGCCACTTCCGCCGATGAACATCCACCCGACCCGCGACGCCTTCGTCCGTCTGGCCCAGCAGGGCAATGTCATCCCGGTCTGCACGGACCTGATGGCGGACTTCGAGACGCCGGTGTCGGCCTATGCCAAGCTCAAGGAGGCGGGGCCATCCTATCTCCTCGAGTCGGTCGAGGGCGGCGAACGGCTGTCCCGCTACAGTTTCATCGGTTGCCGGCCCCGCAAAGTGTTCGTCTGCGGGCCGGAAACGACCGAGATCCGCCAGCCCGGTCAGCCGACGCAGCGGGTGCCCACACCCGCGGACCCCCTTTCCTTGATCGAGGCCGAGATGAAGGGATATCGGCCGGTCCCGATCCCTGGCCTGCCTCGGTTCACCGGCGGCGCCGTCGGCTTCGTCGGCTACGAATACGTCACCCGAATCGAAAAGACGGTCCCGGCCGCGCCGGCCGACGATCTCAAGGTCCCCCTGCTCTATTTCATGCTGTCGGACTCGCTCCTGATCTTCGACCGGGCGAAGCAGACCCTGCGCCTCTGCGTCAACGCCCACGTCCGGCAGCCCTCCGACGCCGGCGCCGCCTACGACTCGGCGGTAAAGGAGCTCACCGAGCTTTTCGGCATTCTGCGGCAGCCGCGGGAGATCGCCCCGGCCCCGCTCGTGGAGCCGGGCCGGATCGTGGTGCCGCCCGGGAATTTCACGCGGCCCGACTTCGAGAAGGCGGTCGAGGACGGCAAGGAGTACATCCGGGCCGGAGACATCATCCAGTTCGTGCCCTCGCAGCGTTTCACGCGGGAATTCAAGCGCACGGCGCTCGACCTCTACCGTGCCCTGCGATCGGTGAATCCGTCGCCCTACATGTTCATCCTGGAGGCCGGGGATTTCTCGATCGTGGGCGCGTCGCCGGAGGTTCACGTCCGGCTGACGGACGGCCGGGTCGAGATCCGCCCGATCGCCGGCACCCGCCAGCGCGGCGTCACGGTCGAGGAGGACCAGGCGCTCGAGAAAGAACTCCTGGCCGACGAAAAGGAGCGCGCCGAGCACCTCATGCTGGTCGACCTGGCCCGCAACGACATCGGCCGGGTCTGTCGCTACGGCTCGATCCACGTGCCCGAGTTCATGGTGGTCGAGCGTTACTCCCACGTGATGCATATCGTGTCGCAGGTGGAGGGCACGATCGCCCCGGACAAGAATGCGTACGACCTGATGCGGGCTACGTTTCCGGCCGGCACCGTCAGCGGCGCCCCCAAGATACGGGCCATGCAGATCATCGCCCAGTACGAACCGACCCAGCGTGGATTTTACGCCGGTGCGCTGGGCTATTTTGGCTACGACGGCAACATGGACACCTGCATCACGTTGCGAACCGCCATGATCAAGGACGGCCTCATCCATATCCAAGCGGGCGCCGGCGTTGTCGCAGATTCGGTCCCGGCCAGTGAGTATCAGGAGACCATCAGCAAGGCCTCCGCCCTCTTCAAGGCGGTCGCCATGGCCGAGCAATTCTAGCTGGCTGTTTATTCAAAAGTGCGCCAGCATGGCGCTTGATCAGGCCGGGCTGCGACAAAAACACCGCCCTTTTTTCGGTTTTTGGCATCCTAGCCCCGTACGTAAACGTCTCATCCTTGGAACGACATTAGCTAAGTCTTGGGAACAAACCCGATTCCCAAGTCTCTTTAGTTTACCAAGGAAGTAATCATGCCTGCCAAGATCAAGTCCGTCAGCGTCGCAGATTCCGAGGACATGACTGCCGGGCTCCGGGCCGATAGCCCGGATGCCCCTCCCTCATTTCTCGAGCGTTCCGAACCCACCGTTGCCGAGGCTCCGATTGCCCACGGCGAACGCAGCAACCTCCAGCTCTACCTCCAGGAGATCGGCAAGACTCCCCTCCTGACCGTAGCCGAGGAGATCCTCCTGGCGAAGCGGATTCGCCGGGGCGACAAGTCGGCGCGGGACAAGATGATCTCGGCCAACCTGCGGCTCGTGGTGAAGATTGCGATGGACTACAAGGATTTTGGCCTGCCGCTGCTCGACCTGATCAGCGAGGGCAACATCGGCCTCGTGAAGGCCGTGGAGCGCTTTGACCCGCGCAAGGGCGGCAAGCTCTCGACCTATGCGGCATGGTGGATCAAGCAGTCCATCAAGCGCGCGCTCGCGAACCAGTCCAAGACGATCCGACTCCCCGTCCATCTCGTCGACAAGATCTCCAAGATGCGCCGCACGGCCATGAAGCTCACCGAGGAGCTGGGCCGCGAGCCGACCGACGAGGAGTTGGCGATCGAGCTGCAGATTCCGACGAGCAAGGTCGCCCACCTCAAGTCCGTCAGCGTCCGCCCGGCCTCCCTCGACGCCCCGGTCGGCGAAGACTCGGACTCGGCCACGTTCGGCGAGATCGTCGGCGACGAAAGCGCCGTTGATCCCTACGAGGGCCTGCGTGAAAAGAACCAGACCACGGATCTCAAGGCCATGGTGGACTCCCTGGACGAGCGCGAAGCCGAGATCATCCGCCTGCGCTTCGGCCTCGACGGCAAGGACGAGCTCACGCTCGAGGAGGTCGGCAAGCGCTTCAACGTGACCCGCGAGCGCATCCGCCAGCTCGAGTACCTCGCCCTCTCGAAGATGCGCCGCGCCATGGCCAAGCATGAGGCCGTCCGCACGGTCGAGGAAATCGAGGAGGATGAGCGCGTCCGCCAGCGAAACGCCGTCATCCGCGAGTTCGTCGAGGCCAAGACCCGCAAGGCCAGCCGCGCCGACCGCAACTAGGCGTTCGTCAGAGTCCGTTTTCGGGCCGGCGGTTCAGACCGCCGGCCCTTTTTGTCAGCCGTGGCTGGCGCGCCTTGTGTCCGATGAAGCGACCGCTCGGATCTCGGATGGCCCGCGCCGCGCGGTATTTTCCTCATCCCACCCTCCTAGCCCGCGACGGGATCCAGCAGTCGGGTATCGACGCAAAGGAACATGGACACAGCGGCTTCCCGGGTTGCGGGGATTTACGGCACCGTGGCAATCACGGGACGGCGAAACGCCGCGATCGGTACAGTGCGCCGGCGAGGTCAACGAAGTCCCGTCCGGTCAAGAAAGCCCGGCGTTTGGCCGGAAATGAAAAGCCGCCCGGAGAAGCTCCGGGCGGCTTGAAGTGAGCGAGGGAACTCGGGGACGCCTATTCCTTCTTGGACGCCTCGTCGAGGATGTCGCCGAGGTTCATCATGTCGGTGCCGCTCTGGCGGTTGAGCGCCTCGTACGCCGTGGTCTCGGCGGCGAGCTGCTCCGCGCTGTAGTTGGCGGCCTTGATGCTGAGGCCCAGGCGGCGCTCGTCGCGGTCGATCTTGATCACGCGGGCGCTGACCTGCTGGCCGGGCTTCAGGACGTCCTTTACCTTCTCGATGCGCTCCTCGCTGATCTGCGAGATGTGCACGAGGCCGTCGATGCCGTCCTTCAGCTCCATGAAGGCGCCGAACGACGTGATCTTGGTGATGGTGCCCTGGACGACGTCGCCGATGCGGAAGAGCGCGTCGATGTCCGACCACGGGTCGGTGGCGAGCTGCTTCATGCCTAGGCTGATGCGCTGCTGCGAGGGATCGACGTCGAGGACGATCGCGTCAACCTCGTCGCCCTTCTTGAGGAGCTCCGACGGGTGGTTGACCTTGCGGGTCCAGGACATGTCGGAAACGTGGACCATGCCGTCGATGCCTTCCTCGAGCTCGATGAACGCGCCGTAGGTGGTCATGTTGCGGACCTTGCCGCGGACGCGGGCGCCGATCGGGTAATTGTGGCGGACCATGTCCCACGGGTTCGGCTCCAGCTGGCGGAGACCGAGGGAGATCTTCTGCTCCTCCTTCTGGATGCCGAGGACGACCGCATCGAGCTCCTGGCCGACCTTGAGCAACTCGGAGGGCTTGGTGATGCGCTTGGTCCAGGACATCTCGGTGATGTGGACGAGGCCCTCGACGCCGGGCTCGATCTCGACGAACGCGCCGTACGGGACGAGGTTGACGACCTTGCCGTGGACCTTCGCGCCGACCGGGAACTTGCGGTCGATTTCGTCCCACGGGTTCTTGGTGGTCTGCTTGAGGCCGAGGGAGACGCGCTCCTTCTCGCGGTTGACCTCGATGATCATGACCTGGATCTCCTCACCCTGCTTGAGCATTTCGGAGGGGTGCGAGATGCGGCCCCAGCTCATGTCGGTGATGTGGAGGAGGCCGTCCATGCCGTCGAGGTCGATGAACGCGCCGAAGTCGGTGATGTTCTTGACCACGCCCTTGCGGATCTGGCCGGGCTGGATGCTCTCGAGCAGGTTGCGGCGCTTGCTGGTGCGCTGCTCCTCGATAAGCTCGCGGCGGGAGAGCACGATGTTCTTCCGGTCGAGGTTGATCTTGAGGACCTTGAAGTCGTAGGTCTGGCCCACGTACTGGTCGAGGTTCTTGGGCGGCTGCACGTCGATGTGCGAGGCCGGCATGAAGGCGTCGACGCCGATGCTGATGATCAGGCCGCCCTTGACCTTGGCCTTGACGCGGCCGGAAACCACGGAGCCCTCGGGAAATTTGGTGAGGATGTTGTCCCAGTTCTTCTTCTGCTGCGCCAGGTCGTAGGACAGCACGGGCGCGCCGTTCTTGTCCTCGAGCTTCTGGACGAGCACCTCGATCGTGGAGCCGATCTGCAGCTCGCCGATGTCGAGGAACTCGTGGGCGGGAACCAGGCCTTCGCTCTTGCCGCCGATATCAACGACGACTTCGTTCTGGCGGATTTCGGTGATGGTGCCCGGGACGATGGCGCCTTCCTTAAGCTTATCGAAGGCCGACTGCGCGAGCAGCTCTTGCATTACTGAACTCATGTGCGGAAAACCGGCGTGCAGGCGTCCTGCTCCCAAAACACCCGTCCACCGGAGATGGCCCCGCCGTAAGGCGGTGCCGTGGGTTGACTGTTGAACTGACGGAATAAGCCGGCGGGAGCATCGCGGCGACGCCAGCTTGACCGATAACCAATGCCGCGAAGGGTCAGAGTCGCCCACCCCCTCCCACCGGAGCAAGCCCTATTTTGGAAGCTCGGCGGGAACCAGCCGAGGCACCCGCACAACTACCTTTGCACAAGCCTGTTGTGACTTGCTCGGCCTGAAGCGGAAACCCTCAAAATTCGACTCTCAACCTTCAGGTTTCAGCGCAGCCAAACTGACTGAGCTTCCGATCCAAAATACCGCGATCACTTCTCCGGATCCGGCACCGGCACGCCTTCGCGCAGCACCTGATCGAGCGAGGCGTAGAAGGAATCGTAAAGACCGTGCTCCCGCAGCGTCCGGTCGGTCGCACCGGCCTGGAAATCACCCTCGATCTGCTCGTGCAGCAAAACCGAGACCTCGGTATGGCGGTCGTCCACCTCATTCAGGCGAACCTCGATCGTATACTGGCGGTTCTGCCCGCTGAACGCGTTCTCGCTGTGCACAGCACTGCGGCCGTTGACGATACCCTGCGCCAGCGCCGACTTCGTCAGCACCCAGTCCATGCGCTTCAGGGCCAGCTGCGCCGCAAAATAGGTCGTCCGGTAATCCGACTCAAACGTGCGGACCTTGGGCTCAACCTTTCCATAACGCTCAGACGGCGTCGGCAGTGACTCGAGCGAGTCACAGCCCGTGAGGAGCAGGACGGCACCAAGGAGGAGGATCAGGCGCTTCATGGTCACGCAGGTTGTTGCTGGGAGATACAGTGGAGCGTGCCGAGGCCCCATACAAGCTCGACGCAGTCGATGGGGACAATCTGCCGGCCAGGGAAACACGCCCCGAGGGTCTCGGCCGCCTCCGCATCGCGCCGCGGCTGCCGGAACGCGGGCATCAGGACCGCGCCGTTGATCACGAGGAAATTCGCATAGCTGGCCGGGAGCCGCTGGCCCTCGCAGTACACCGGGGCCGGCATCGGGAGCTCGACGATCCGGAACCGCTTGCCCCCGGGGGTGCGAAGGCCGGACAGGCGCTCGCGGTTCTCGCGCAGCGCGGCGTAGTTCACGTCGCGACGATTGCGTTCGACTACCGTGACGATTCCGTCGCCGCTGAAAAACCGCGTCAGGTCGTCGACGTGCCCGTCGGTGTCGTCGCCCGCGATGCCATCGCCAAGCCACAGGATCTGCTCCACCCCGAGCTGGTCGCGGAGCATCTGCTCTATTTCAGCGCGGGACAGCGCGGGATTCCGGTTCGGATTCAGCAGGCATGACTCGGTCGTGAGCAGCGAGCCGGCGCCGTTCACGTCGATGGACCCGCCCTCCAGCACGCGGTCGATCTGGAAGCGCCGGAGCCCCAGCGCCCGGGCGATTTTGGGCGGGATGGTGTTGTCGAGGTCGAAGGGCGGATACTTGCCGCCCCAGGCGTTGTGCTGCCAGTCGGTCACCGCCACCTCGCCGGTCTTCCGGTGCTTGACGAAGATCGGGCCGTGGTCGCGGCACCACGCGTCGTTGGTCGGGTGCGGGTAGAAGCGAACGCGGGAGAGGTCGGCTTTCGCGCGGTTGACCAGCGCCCGGGCCCGCGCCTGCAACGGCCGGGCCAGGTTGATGCGCACCTCCTCAAACCGGCTGATGGCGGCCACGATCTCGGCGAACTTGCCCGGAATCGGGCGGAAGTGTCCCGGCCAGGTCCGGCGGTTGTGCGGCCAGGAGAGCCAGACCGCGGCCTGGGTCTCCCACTCGGCCGGCATCCGGAATCCCAGGGCCGCCGGCGTCTGAGCGTGCGGCGCAGCCATGGTTCAGTCCACGAATCGCCGGGTGAGGTCGCCGTACGCGTCAATGCGGCGGTCGCGCAGGAAGGGCCAGTGCGTGCGGGTCACGTCGACCTTCCCGAGGTCGAGCGGCACGAGGAGGATTTCCTCCCGGTCCGCGCTGGCCTTCGCGAGGATCTGCCCGCTGGTGCCGGCCACGAAGCTCTGGCCCCAGAATTCGATGCCGTCGCCGCCCACCGGCCGCTCGAGGCCGATGCGATTAACCGCGGCCACGTAGCAGCCGTTCGCGACCGCGTGGCCCTGGTGGCTGATCTGCCACGCCCCGTGCTGGTCGGCCCCGTAGGTCGCTTTCTCCCCCGGATGCCAGCCGATCGCCGTCGGGTAGAACAGGATCTCCGCGCCCTGGAGAGCGGTAAGCCGCGCGCCCTCCGGGTACCACTGGTCCCAGCAGATGAGCACGCCGATCCGGCCGAACTTGGTCGTCCACGCGCGAAACCCGGTGTCGCCCGGGGTGAAGTAGAATTTCTCGTAGTACAGCGGATCATCCGGGATGTGCATCTTCCGGTAGATCCCGAGCAGCTTGCCGTCGGCGTCGATGATCACCGCGGTGTTGTGATACAGCCCCGCGGCCCGCTTCTCGAACAGCGACGCCACGATCACCACGCCATGGCGTTGGGCGAGGCGCTGGAACGCCCGCGTGCTCGGCCCGGGGATCTCCTCGGCGAGCGCGAAGTTCCGGTGATCCTCGCTCTGGCAGAAATACTGGGACCGGAACAGCTCCTGCGTGCAGATGATCTGGGCGCCCCGGCGCGCCGCGCGCTCGGCGAGCGCCAAGGTTTTCTTGAGGTTCGCCGCCGGGCGGCCGGAGCAGGCGTGCTGCAGGAGTCCGAGCGTGACTTTCATGACCGGGGAACGGCCGCTCAGTAGACGACCTTGTTCAGCGGATACTCGACAATGCCCTCCGCGCCAAGCTCCTTCAGCTGCGGGATGATTTCCCGCACCACGCTTTCGTCGATGATCGTCTCGAGCGCGATCCAGTCCGGCGAGCTCAGCTGCGAAATCGTCGGATTGCGCAGCGCCGGCAGCGCCTTCACCACGGCCTCGAGTGCGCTCTTCCGGAGATTCATCTTGAGGCCGACCTTGCTCTCGGCCTCGAGCGCGCCGCGGAGCAGCAGCGCGATCGTCTCGATCTTCTTCCGCTTGGCCGGATTCGCCCAGCTGGCCCGGTTCGCGATGAACTTCGTGTTGGTCTCGAGCAGCGTGTCGATGATCCGCAGCTTGTTCGCCCGGATCGAGTTTCCGGTCTCGGTGATGTCCACGATGGCATCGACCAGGTCGGGCACCTTCACCTCGGTCGCACCCCACGAGAACTCCACCTCCGCGGCGATCTTCCGCGACTCGAAATAGCGGCGCACGGTGCCGACCAGCTCGGTCGCGACCCGCTTCCCGGCCAGCTGCTCGGGCTTGGTGATCGGGGAGGCCTCGGGCACGCACAGCACCCAGCGTGACTTCTGGACCGAGGCGCGGCTGTAGATGAGGTCACAGACTTCCACGACGTCGGAGGCATTCTCCTGGATCCAGTCGAAGCCGGTCAGGCCGCAGTCGAAGAAACCGTGCTCCACGTAGCGGCTCACTTCCTGCGCGCGAACGAAGCGGCCATCGAGCTCGGCGTCGTCGATCGACGGCTTGTAGGAGCGGGAACTGGTGGTGATCTTCCACCCGGCCTTGGCGAACAGCGCCTTGGTGGACTCCTCCAGGCTGCCCTTCGGCAGCCCCAGCATCAGCAGTGGTTTTTTGTCGGACACGCGGCCAAAGCACACCCCCGCGTTTTGATCCTTCAAGATAAATCGCGGACGGCCGCCGGCGCCGGCCGCGCACCCGCGCCGACGGAATCCGCGAGCCATCCCCGCGCGACCAGCGCGAGACGCCCAATTTTGCACCCGATCCGGCGCCGATTTCCCGCCCGGAGCGCCGCTCGAGTCCGGCCGCGCTCGCCGCACGAACGCGCCCGAGGGCGGGTTTTCACCGTGAGATTTTTCGGGTCGTCCTGCGCGAAGCGAAGGATCCAGTCGGTTTTCACCAAGGGGCCCCGACCCGATCGCACTGGATTTTTTACTCCGTTCGGAATGACGAACGGGTTTTGAAAACGCGCCCTAGGTAATCAACCCTATCTATTGACATCGCCATCGCCGAATCTAGTTTCGGACTGTTGACGAACAACCCTTTGCCTATGCGCTCCGAGCCCAAACCCCTCATCGTGGTGGTCGAGGATGAAGCGGAGCTCGCCAAACTGATCGCCATCCATCTGGAGCGGTCCGGCATGCAGACTCAGATCTGCAATCGCGCCGCTCACGCGCTCAGCTTCCTCAAGAAGAACTTCGCGAACCTGCTGTTGCTCGACATCACCCTTCCCGACCAGTCCGGCTTCCAGCTCCTGGAGGAACTCAAGGCCGCGGACGTCGCGATTCCGACCATCTTCCTCACGGGCAATGTCGACGAGCCGAACAAGCTCAAGGGACTGAACGTGGGCGATGACTACATCACCAAGCCGTTCAGCAATGCCGAGCTGGTCGCCCGCATCAACGCGGTCCTGCGCCGCGCCGAGTCGCACCGCGACCACAACGTGACGAAGAACGTGCGCCTGACCGACGACCCGTTCGACTTCTGCGGCGCGCAGATCAATCCGGTCCGTCTCGAGATCGCGTTCCCGGGCCACGCCGTGAAGAAGCTCGGCCGCAAGGAGCTCGGCATCCTTTCGTACCTCAACGCCCACCAGGGCGAGGTCATCACCCGCCAGGCGCTGATCCACTCGGTGTGGGGCGTGCACGCGGACGTGAAGAGCCGCTCGCTGGACCAGTACATCGTCAAGGTGCGCGACCTCTACACGCAGCACGGACTGTCGCTCGACGCGTTTCGCACCGTGCACGGGATCGGCTACATCTTCGATCCCAAGGGCACGTCCACCGCCTGAGACGTGATCAGGCCCGCAAGGGCGAGTCTCGAGAAGTCGAATTGCCGGCGCTTGGGTAAACATCGCAGGCGCCGGCCGCCCCGCGGAAATGGCCGACGGCCATTTTTCCGACTTCCGTCTCTTCGGCCAGCAATAGCCTGCTCTCGGCCGAGGCCGCATCCGGCGCCCGGTCCGGACAACGTTCGCCGTCAGTCAGCCAGCTCGCACACTTCCCACACGCGCTCGAGGGCGGCGGCGAGATGATCGCGCCGCTGCGGTCCGCCCAACGGCTTGTTCGCCTCGATGCGGGCGATCCAGGTCGTGATGAGCTCCGTGTTGTAGGCCTGGGAAATCAGTTCGATGGCCCGTTCCCGGCCCACTTTCGCGGTGATCGCCGCCATCAGTTGTTTCTTGTCCATGGTGAAGCGCGTTGGTGGTTTGTCGCGGTTTCCAAGCGACTTTGCAAGGCCGGCGTGACGCTCAGAACAGCTCGCGCTGCTCGTAACGGGTCCGCGCCTCCGCCAGGGCGGTTTTCATTTCCATCTCGGCCAGCAGCCGGAACAACTCCGCCGCCCGCACCTCGGCTGGCTGTGCCGCCACGGTGGGCAGGGCCAGGTTGAGGGTTGTGAGCTTGAGGTTTTTCCGGAGGCGATCGGCGTCGGATTGGATCGCCGCCTGAAACCGCTCCGGCTTGAGGCTGGCCGCATTCGCGATCACACCCTCAAGGCTGCGGTGCTCGAGCAGCCACTTCGAGGCGGTCTTCGGCCCGACGCCGTCGATGCCCGGGATGTTGTCCGCCGTGTCGCCGACGAGCGCGAGGTAGTCCGCGATCAACTCCGGGGGCACGCCAAATTTCTCCCTCACCCCCGCGGCGTCCAGCACCCGCCAGCCGAGTTTCGGGTTCGCCGAGGGCGGCGGCAGGAGGATCCTGATGCGGTCGTCCACGATCTGCGCAAAATCCTTGTCGGCGCTCACGATCAGGACGTCATGGCCGTCCCGGGCCAGCGACCTTGCCTGCGACGCCAGCAGGTCGTCGGACTCGACTCCGTCCTGCTCGATCCCCACGAGTCCCATCGCCCGGGTGAAGGCCTTGATGGGCTCGATCTGTTTCTGCAGCGGCTCCGGCATCTCCTCCCGGTTCGCCTTGTATTCGGCGTGCAGCGCGAGCCGGTCCTGCGCGCCGCCCAAGTCAAAAAAAACCAGCGTCGCTTGCGGCTTCTCCTGGTCCTCCAGGCGCCAGAGCGACTTCACCCAACCGTGCAGCGCCCCGGTCGGAAATCCGTCCGACCGCGTAAGCTCAGGCACGGCGTAGAAGCACCGGTAGGCCAGATTGAACCCGTCAACGAGCAGCCATTTCGCCATGCCGCAGGAGAGCGGACGGCCCGAGCCGGGTCAAGGAGAGGGGCGGACTTGGAGTAGCGAGTAGCGGGTGGGGAATTCTAGCGCCTCTGCGCAGAAGTCGCGCCTTGTTCAATTGGTGTGAGCCTACCCCGCAGGCCCGCCGGGGCCGGCCAGTAGCTACCGTCCTACTCGCTACTGCCCGGGCCACCCCCGCCCGGGTTCACCAAGGTCGCGGTCACAAAAATCAGGAGGTTCCGCTTGCGGGTGGTCTGGCCCTTGGACCGGAACAGGCGCCCCAGCAGCGGCAGGTCGCCGAGCACCGGCACCTTGTCTGTCACTTTCTTCACCTCCTCGCGCGTCAGCCCACCCATCATCAAGGTCGCCCCGTCCCGCAGGGTCACGCGGGTGCTGATGTCCCGTACCGAGAAGATAGGCTGATAAAACCCTGACGGCACCGTGACCGTGGTGCTGCCCGAAATTGCGATGCTCGGGCCCCCGTACTCCACAAAGCCATCGAACTCCGTCACCCGGGGATTCAGGTCCAGACTGATGCTCCGGCCGTCGTCCTCCACCGTGGGCGTCACCTTCAATTCCACCCCCACATGGCGGGAGGTGAAGTCCTGCGGCGTGCCGGCCGTGATCGCGACGCCCGCCGAGCCGCCGCCGCTCGCGTTGCCGGTGCCCACCTGGCTCTGGGTCTGGCCGAAGCTCTGGGGATAGCGCATCTCCTGGGCAACCGTGATCGCCGCGGAGCTCCCCGACATCACGGTCAACTTCGGCGCGCTCAGGAGATCGGTACCCTGCCGCTGCGATAGCGCGCGCACGATGGCATTCACGTCCAGCTCCCCCGCCGCCGCCCCCGCCGTCACCAGTGCCCCCGCCGTCGCCGCGAGGTCGGTCATGCCCGGGATCTGCGGGGCGTTGTTCACGATGGGGACATTGAGCTCCGGCGTCACCACCACCGTGCCATCCGCCGCCACCGTCGTGCCTTCCGGGCGCACGATGCCGCCCGCCTGGACGCTGGCGTGACTGGTAAACGCCTCGGCCAGCGAACGGTTTCCCGTGGTGTAGGCCGCCCTGACGGCTGGATTGGTCCGCGTGGCCGCGGTGACGGCATTCCAGTTAAGACCCAGTTCCTCCAATGCGCCGTCCTGCACTTCCATGAACTTGGCCTCGATCTGGACCTGACGGACGTCGCGATAGCGCGCGAGGATCGACCGAATCAATTCCAGCCGGGCCGGGGTCTGGGTGACAATGATGGCCGCGCCGTCGTAGGCCAGGCTGGCGCCCGGCGTCGCCTCAAAATCGATGCCGGCCAACTCCAACAGGCGTCGCATCGCCGTAGTCTGCGCGCCCAATGGCCCTGTCACAACTTCGTCCACTGCCACTGGACCGCCCGCGCCGCGCCGGGCCGGCGTAGGATTTTCCGGGCCGGTCAGGCGCAACACCGCCGCCCGCGAGACCGGAAAAATTTCGGTGCGGAGCGCGGCCGGCCCACCTGTCAGGCGCAGCACCACCGCGTCGGGCCGGCAGTCGCACGTCGCTCCCACCGCCTCGGCCACGTACTCAAGCGCCCGACGCAGGGAGACGTCACGGAGATTCAGCGAGACCGCAGGATTGAGGTGCGCCGGATCGCTCACGACCAGGTTGATGGGCGTGACTTCCACGGCCTTCCCGTATTCGGCCGCCGCTGAAGTCAGGCTGGCAACAACCTGATCGAGCGGAGTCCGTGAAAAACCGATGGCCGGGATCACGATTTGGTCGAGCGCAGCCGGCCCGGTCGGCCCCGCACTGGAGCGGACGTTCACCGTTTCATCACGCTCCGTCTCCCGATTGGCGCGCCAGCTCAGATCGACTTCCCGCAGCAGGGACTCTCGCGCGTATTCGCGATCGAAACCAGGGCCCGTATTCGCGGCTGAAGCGACGGCGACCGATCGGTTGGCAGGCCCGGCGAGCGCCAGGACAAGAAGGATGGATCTCAGGTACATAAACTTTCAGGGGGCCGACGGCGCGGAGTGACCGCCTCTCAGGCGCTGACGGTGACCGTCGCGGTTGACCAGCAGCGCCGCGAAGTCAGGCACCTCACCGGTTGCGCCGTCACGATCAGGCTCCACGACCAATTGCTCCACCCGCCAGCCCAGATCGCTGATCCACTCGCCTGGTCGGACGGTGCGGACTTCGTGAGTGTTCTCTGTTTCCAGAATCACGACAGCGCTTTCTCCACGGCCGAAATATCCGAGCAAACGAAGAGGACACGTTGGCGCCGGCGCTACCTCCGGCGTCGCCGGCGAAGCCGCGGGATGCACACAGCAGTGATGGGTTTTCACGTCCACCAGCACTTCGGGGGGCGAGAACAAATCAAACGTCCACTCCCTACCCCGCTTCCCGGACGCCGGCGGTGGCCAGCCCGCATCTGGCGCCGGCAATGCCGGAGCGGCCGCGATTACAGGCGGAAGGGGTTCGACGACCGTCTTCGCCGGCTTCCGGACCAGCGCAGGGGGTTGCGGGGCATACCATCCGAACCAACCGCACGATCCCACGGCCAAGCTCGCAAGGGTGACCGATAGCCACCTTTCTGCGGCGATCCTCATTGGTCCTCCCTTCTGGGTTCCAAGGTTGAACGCCGATCAACCAAGCCGATCGCGACGTCGAATTCGCACGGCCGGGGCGTGATCCATGTCTGGAACCCATCATCGCGTTCGGCGACCGTAGTCGCCGGCGCCGCGGCATCCACCGAGAGCACGATCCAGGGGCATCCCCGCTGGTGAAGCGCCGTCAGGAAGTCACGCAGCACCGTCGTCTGGCCGAGGAAAGCCACCCGGTAGGTTGCTCGCACGTTGTCGCCACCGAGTTCCCGGTGCCACGCCGGATCCGCGCTCGATCCCTTTCGCGCAGCCTTCCGGGATTTTCGGCCCGCCGCCTGGATTTCGCCGTCCGGCGCCCGCAGCACGGACTTGAGTTCCTCCGGCTGAGCTTCGAAGAGCAACGCCAGTAATTCCTCTAGCTGCGCCAGATCCCGATACACGGCACCTAGCACATCGGGCGTCGGCGCCTGCCTTCGGTACTCCGAAAAGCCAAACCACTCCTCGGAACCCACGATCACATCCTGAGCCTGCGCCTGCTCCCGCATGCGCGCGACAAAGCGGGTGATCGCAAAGTAGGCCGCGGCGCCGTCCATCACCGGCCCACTTTCCGACCGATTGCTCGCCGGTGCATCGCCGAAGACCTCCCGCTCCGCCGCCTCGCGAAACGTGCGCCAGTCCATGAACGCGGCCGCGAGCTGTTCGGTGGTCCCTGGGCCCGGAGCCGGCTGCCGGCCCGCGAGCTTGCGGATTTCGCGCTGCTCCCGCTCAAGCCGCCGGACCGCCCGCCGCGACGCCTGGATTTCCCGGACGAGAACCGTGGCCGCGACGGTTCCAACCAGCGCCACTAGGACTCCCGCAACGATCCGCGGGTTTGGCCAGAGTCTTTTCCTCACGGAATCGTCGCCTCCTCGCAGATAGGCGCGACCACAAGGGTCGCCTCGAATCGCAGCGTGCCTGGCTCGGTCAGGTTGAACCGTTCGTCCTCCATTCGCTCGACCCACGAACAGCCTCGGATTTGGTCCAGGATGCGCCGCGCCCGGTCGCCCAGTTCCGGGGTTGCTGGACCGACGGGATCCGCCAGATCGAGAATGCGGCCGTGGACGCGGAGAGTTGGTCGCGATTGTTTCGTCCCGGTCTGGCTGGTGCACTCCATGCGCTCAAGCCAGGCAGCCTCGTCCGCCGCCAGACACTGTTGCAGGTCGCGCAGGATTCCGATCCAGCGGCCCCGTCGCTCGAGGAGACCGCAATATTCCTTGGCCTGGCTGCGCTCGTTCCAAATCCGGGGCAGAATGGCTGCGTTTAGCTCCACGCACCGTTCCAATTCCCGCCGCTGAGCCGAGAGCATCTCGGCGCGCTGACTCGCGAGCCGCGTCACGGTCGCGTAATGCACGCACGGTGGCAGCAGAGCGGCGACGGGCAACACACCCATCAGTAGTTGCCTCCGAAATTGTCGCGCCGCCCGGAACTCGGCGCGCAGCTGCTCCGGCAGCAGTCCGCCATCGTGACCGGGTCCGCGGTACAGCCGGACCAAGCCTGAAACCACCCGCAGTTGGTCGCGAGTGCGCGCCAACTCCTCCTCGCGACCGGGGGCCGAGCCCGTCGACGTCATCCCGGCGCTGGCGGGTGAATCGACCCGCAGGCCGAGGTACGCGGCGATGCGAGGGGCGAGACCCGGCAGCGTGGCGTATTCACCGGTCAACACGACCCGGTCATCGGCCTGCTCCTCCCGCGAATGAATGCCTTCGAACTGCCCGCTTTCCAGCACGAGGGCGGCGGCCAGCCGGTCGATCGGCGCGGCGAGGATCGCTTCGTGGGCCGGGAGGCGTCGTCCGGCTTCAGTCACCGGCACACCGAGTTCCTCGGCCAGGGCCGCGACGACCGCGTGTCCGCCAACCGCAATTGAACGCTCCCGATAGTCGCCCGCGCTTCGCACCAGCACCGTCGTGCTGCGGGCTCCAACCTGAATCACCGCCGGAGGCAGGCTGCCCTCGGCCGCGCCCCAATCGGCGGCAAGCGCCCGGCCCGCCGGAAAGACCGCCCTGACCGCCAGACCGGCCTGTTTTGCGGCCGCGGCGACCACTTCGATCACCTCGCGCTTCGCGACCGAAAAGGTCAGCCGCCAATCCGGCCGGGCGTCAAAGTCGCCCACGCAATCCCACACCATGTCCTCCAACGCGAGCGGAACGGCCTGCGTCGCCTCGAAGTGCACGACCTTCTCGCGCTGCTCCGAATTCACGGCCGGGGTCGTCGCATGCTTTGTCAGCACCAGATGAGGCGCGAGCGCCAGCACCGCCGGACCCCGGTACCCGAGCCGCCGCACCACCTCCGAAAACGCTCCGCCGGCCGCGGTCGCCCAGGCACCGTCGGTTTCGGGAAATTCCCGGAAGTCCACGGTCACGAACCTCAGACAGCGCAGGCGCCTTGATCCGTAACGAAAGACGGCCGCGGTGGCACGGCTTGCGCCCAGGTCGACAGCGCAGATCCGCGCGAACGGCCACGGCAGGCGAAAAGCGGCAACGATCGAACGCATGCGCGCCAAGAAGGTCGCGTTGAGCCGCGCAACCAAGCGCGCCGGCTACCGCGATTCCGGTAATTTTCGAGCTAATCGCAGTCGCGTTGCGGGCTTGCCGCAGGCCATCTTCAATTCACCCTCTCGAAACGCATGTCATCGGCCCTGCCCTACAAGATCGCGGTGCTCGTCTTCCTGGAGAACGCTGCCGGTGAGCATCTGCTGCTGCTTCGCGCGAAGCCCCCAAATCTGGGAATCTGGAGCCCGATCGGCGGCAAGCTGGAGACCGCGATCGGCGAGTCTCCGTTCGAATGCGCCGTGCGCGAGACGCGCGAGGAAGTGGGATTTCACATCACGACCGACGATCTGCATCTGTTCGCGATGATCGCGGAGAAGGCCTACGAGGGCGAGAGCCACTGGCTCATGTTCCTGTTCCGCTGCCGCCGGCCCCTGCCTGCGCTCCCGCCCGACATCGCCGAGGGGAAATTCGGGTTCTTCTCGCGCGAGGCGGTTCGCGGTCTGCCGATTCCCGAAACCGACCGCAACGCCCTCTGGCCCGTCTACGACCAGTACCGCGACCGCTTCGTCGCCCTCCGCGCCGACTGCATGCCGGGCCAGCCGGTGCGGGTCACGGTAGAGGAAATCACGCCGCGCCAGGCGCCCTGAATCAGGCGAAGCGCTTGGTTCGCCGGGTGTTCCCGTTGAAAACAACGGCGGGGAAAGGCGTGGATCGGGAAGCCGGAACGTTACCGCTTCGGGACCATCACGCGTCCAGCGGCGTCACCGCGACAGACTAATAACTTGATTTCTGGGCAGACCGGAAAAGAGTTAACCTTTAACCTAATAACTTTCTTCACCTGTGACCAAGAAAACGAGCGCCTCAGCCGACAAGAAAGCCGACGAAAGCGTGTCCGCCCTCAGCCCTTCCACCAAGGCACCGGTCAACGCCAAGCTGAGCAAGGACGAACGGATCGACTTGTATCGCACGATGTTGCGTATTCGCCGGTTTGAGGAGCGTTCTCTCCGGGCGTATCAGGCCAAGAAGATCGGTGGATTCCTCCACCTCTATATCGGCCAGGAGGCGGTGGCGGTGGGCTGCTGCTCGTTGATGGGCAAGGATGACCACGTGATCACCGCCTACCGCGACCACGGGCATGCCATCGCGGTCGGGATGGGATTGAACGAGCTGATGGCCGAGCTCTTCGGCAAGGCGACGGGCTGCTCCAAGGGCAAGGGCGGTTCCATGCACTATTTCGCCCCGGACCGGAACTACTGGGGCGGTCACGGCATTGTCGGTGGCCAGGTCCCGCTCGGCACCGGCCTCGCCTACGCGCTGAAGTACAAGGGTCTCAAGGGCGCCGCGATGGCCTTCATGGGCGACGGCGCGGTGAACCAGGGTGCGGTGCACGAGGCCTACAATCTCGCTTCGCTCTGGCAGCTCCCGGTCGTCTTTGTGATTGAAAACAACGGCTACTCGATGGGCACCAGCCAGCGGCGCTCGTCGGCTGGAGAACTCGCCCAGCGGGCCGAGGCCTACGACATGGCCTGGGGCACCTGCAACGGTCATGACCTATACGAGGTCCGCGAGACCATGGACCGCTTCCTCAAGGCCGCCCGCGAGGCGTCCAAACCCGCGATCGTCGAGATTCGTACCTACCGCTATCGCGGGCACTCGGTCGCAGACCCGGACAACACCTACCGCTCGAAGGCCGAGATCGAGGACTACCGTCGCACCAAAGACCCGATCCAGCTTTTCCAGAATCAGCTCATGGCCGAGGGCGTGCTCAATGACGCGCTGATCGAGCAGATCGATCAGGCCGCGCGCCTCGAGGCGGACCAGGCCGCCGATTTCGCCGAGGCCAGCCCCTTCCCGACCGTCGAGGACCTCCAGCGCGACGTTTACTGGGAAGCCGACCACCCGTCCGAGCGCAAATCCGGCGGCCGGCTCTTCTTCAACTGAGCCTCCGTCCGGTTTCCCAATTTAATCTCTTCGACGTTTCTTCTCTCACTCCCGTGCCCGTCATCACCTACCGCGAAGCCATCCGCCACGCCCTCACCGAGGAACTTGAGCGCGACTCCAACGTCGTCGTCATGGGCGAGGAAGTCGGCCAGTTCAACGGCGCCTACAAGGTCACCGAGGGCCTCCTCGCCAAGTTCGGCCCGCAGCGCGTCGTCGACACACCCATCTCGGAGGCCGGCTTCATCGGCCTGGGCGTCGGCGCGTCCATGCTCGGCATCCGGCCCGTGATGGAGCTCATGTTCTGGAGCTTCTACTCGGTCGCGTTTGACCAGATCCTCAACAACGCCGCCAACGTGCGCTACATGTCCGGCGGCCTGATCAACTGCCCGATCGTCATCCGCGGACCGGCCAACGGCGGCACGAACGTCGGCGCCACGCATTCCCACACGCCGGAAAATGTCCTGGCCAATCATCCGGGCGTGAAAGTGGTCGTGCCAGCCACGCCGGCGGACGCCAAGGGGCTGCTCAAGTCGGCGATCCGGGACAATGACCCGGTGATGTTCCTCGAAAACACCATTCTCTACGGCGAGAAGGGCGAGGTTCCGGAGGGCGAGCATCTGGTGCCGCTCGGTGTCGCCGATGTGAAGCGAACCGGCACCGACCTGACGATCGTGACCTACGGCCGCTCGGTCCTGCACTCGCTGGCCGCGGCCGAGCGCCTGCAGCAGGAGCACGGGAAGTCCGTCGAGGTGGTTGACCTCCGCACGATCCGTCCGCTCGACATCAACACGGTGCTCGCGTCGGTCGCCAAGACCCACCGCGTGTTGATCGTCGAGGAACAGAAGCCATTTGCCAGCGTCGGTTCCCAGCTGGCTTACATGATCCAGCGCGAGGCGTTCGACGAACTGGACGCCCCGATCCACCGCGTGACCACGGTCGACGCGCCCGCGATCTACAGCCCGCCGGTCGAGATCGAGCAACTGCCCAACCCCCAGCGCGTCTACCAAGGCGCCCTCGAGGCCCTCGGCTGAAAATCCGGAAAGAAGAAACGTCAGAAACCCGCTGGCCCGTTTCCCACGCTTCCGTTTCCCGCTTTCCCAATTTTCCACTTTCCCAATTTTCCTCCCCTCCATGGCCCAAATCATCGACATGCCGAAGCTCAGCGACACCATGACGGTCGGTACGCTGGTCAAGTGGCTCAAGAACGAAGGCGACGCGGTGAAGACCGGCGAAATGCTGGCCGAGGTTGAGACCGACAAGGCCACGATGGAGCTGGAGTGCTTTTTTGACGGCACGCTCCTGAAGCGGTTTGCTCCTGCCGGCTCCCAGGTCGCGATCGGCGCCCCGCTCTGCGCGATCGGAAAGCCCGGCGAGAAGGTCGAGGTTCCAGCTACTGCTCCCGCCCCCAAGGCGGCCGCGCCGATCGTGCCCCCCGCGCCGGCCCCGGTGGCCGCCCCGGCGCCAAAACCGGCCGCCCCGGCTCCGGCAGCGGCTCCCGCGGTCATCGCTCCCGCGGTCCCCGCCATGCCCGTGGCTTCGTCCGGCCGGCTGCGCATCTCGCCGCTCGCCCGCAAGCTCGCTGCCGAAAAGGGCATTGATCCCGCGCGGGTGACCGGCTCCGGCCCGGGCGGGCGCATCGTGCGTGCCGACATCCTCGCTGCCGCCTCGCGGCCGGCGGCGCCCGCCACGGTTCCGGCCGCTGCCGGCAAGCCGACTTCTGCCAAGTCCGCTGCCGACGCCTGGCCGTGGCGCAGCGTGCTGGATACGACCGAAATCCAGGCCGACGGCACGACGCCGCTCTCCAACATGCGGTCGGTCATCGCCCGCCGTCTGGTCGAGTCCAAGACGACCATCCCCCATTTCTACCTCGAGATCGAGGTCGACGCCGGCCCGCTCGGCGTCCTGCGCAGCCAGCTCAACGCCGGCCTCGCCAAGGATGGCGTGCGCCTGTCCGTGAACGATTTCGTCCTGAAGGCCAGTGCCGCCGCCCTCCGCGCGGTCCCCCAGGTCAACAGCTCGTTTGACGCGACCGGCATCAAGGCCCACGGCACCGTGCATGTCTCATTCGCCGTCGCGATCGAGGACGGCCTCATCACCCCGGTCGTGAAGAACACCGACCAGAAGTCCGTCTTCGAGATTAGCGTCGAGGCGAAGGACCTCGGCAAGCGCGCGCGGGACAAGAAGCTCGCGCCGGCCGAGTTCACCGGCGGCACCTTCTGCGTCTCAAATCTCGGCATGATGGGCATCGAGCGTTTCTCGGCCATCATCAATCCGCCCAATGCCGCGATCCTCGCGGTCGGGGCGACGGTCACGAAGCCCGTCGTGAAGGGCGACCAGATCGTGGTCGGCGAGCGCATGAGCCTCACTCTTTCGTGCGATCACCGGGTGGTTGACGGCGCGCTCGGGGCAAAATTCCTGAACGCGCTGAAGGACCACCTGGAGAACCCGTCGCTGCTGCTGCTTTGAGGGCGGGGGTTGGGGAGGTTCGGTGACTCTGGGAGAAAATTGCCAAACGCCAAACCGCCAAACGCCAAAAAGGTCCGGCGATGAAATCCAAAAGCGCCTAGCCAAGGCGGATTCACCGCCGGGTGTACTTGTCTTTCGTTTGGAGAGAGTTGGAGGCGCAGGATGGTCACGCAAAACGCCGCGGCCACCACGGGTAAGCCATCTCTCCGGCTTTCAACCTCCGGCTGGAGCCCTTCAACTACGATAGCTTCGCTATCACAGACTGACTTGCCGGGTCGTAGCCGGCCACAGGGTTGTCGGCCCGGCTTCACGCGTTGGCCGCGGGTTCCGCCGCGGCAATCTTCTGGCCGCTGGCGCGACGGGGAAGACTGGTGGTAGGACCTGGATTCGAACCAGGGAAGGCGTAAGCCAGCAGATTTACAGTCTGCCCTCGTTGGCCACTTGAGTATCCTACCGAAAAAGGGAACGCGGAAAATCTGTGGTCGCGAGGCCGAGTTCAAGGATTTTCTTAACGTCGCCTTGCGTCCCTCCCCACCGCCGGTTGTCCTCAGCCGGAGGCATGCAATCGACGGTCGAGGAGAAGAAACTCGAAAAGCTGACGGACAGCCACTTCCGCCGGGCAGCCACGGCTGAAACGTTCCACTGAACTCTGGCCACTCGCCTGCTCGATCCTCGACTTACGACTGCATGACTCCGGCCTAGACTGACCCGATGCTCGCCGACCTCAAGGAATGGCTCTCGGACTTCATCGCGCGGGGGCTGATCACCGATCTGACCGCGCTCTGCGGCTTTTTGCTCGCGCTGCTGGTCGTGGCCCGGCTCATGAGCCAAAAGAAGGCCCCGGCAAACACGTTCGCCTGGCTGCTCGTCATCGTTCTCGTGCCCTATGTCGGCGTGCCGCTTTACCTGCTGCTCGGCGGCCGCAAGCTCCGGCGCCTCGCCGCCCGCAAGCTCCCGCTCACCCCCGCCCTGCCGGGACAGCCCGAGCTGCCGTCCTTCTACACGCACTGGCCCGTTGCCCAGACGATCATGGCCGCCGGCGGCACCTCGCCGGTCGCCGGCAACCGCCTGCGGCTGCTCACCACCGGCCAGGCCACGTACGCCGAGATCATGCAGCAGATCCGCGCGGCCCGGCACTGCATTCACCTCACCACGTTCATCCTCGGCCGCGATGACACGGGCCGGGCCATTGTCCAGGCGCTGGCCGAACGGGCCCGCGAGGGCGTGAAGGTTCGGCTGCTCCTGGATTCGGTCGGGTCGATGTTCATCGGCGGAAATTTTCTCGCCCCGCTGCGCGCCGCCGGCGGCGAGGTGATCCGCTTCATGCCCGTGCTTCCGTTCACGTCGCGCGGCTCGGCCAATCTCCGGAATCACCGCAAGATCGCCGTGTTCGACCACACCACCGCCATCATCGGCGGGCACAATCTCGCGATCGAGTACATGGGGCCGTCGCCGTACCGGAAACGCTTCGCCGATCTCGGCGCCGTGATCGAGGGCCCTGCCGCCGCGATGCTGCACGAGGTGTTCATCGCCGACTGGTGCTTTGCCAGCCGCCGGCCGCCCGCGACGCTCCGGCAGGAGTTCCCCGCCGCCGGCCTTACCGCCCGCGGCACCGCCGAACTGCAGGTCGTGGCCAGCGGTCCTGACGTGCCCGGCGATCCCCTGTACGAGGGCATCGTCTCGATGATCCAGGAGGCGGAGGTCAGCATCTGGTTGGTCACGCCCTACTTCATTCCCGACGAAGTCCTGCTGCGGTCCCTGATCGTTAAGGCCCGGGCCGGCCGGGAAGTGACCCTGGTGCTCCCGGCGCGCTCAAACCATCCGGTCACGGACTTCGCGCGCCGCCACTACGTGCGCGAACTCCGCCGGGCCGGCGGGCGCGTGATGCTGTACGGCGCGGGCATGCTTCACAGCAAGGCGCTGATCGTGGACGACCGGATCGCCCTGCTGGGCTCCGCCAATTTCGACCTCCGGAGCCTGTTCGTGAATTTCGAGATCGGCCTCGTCGTGCATTCCGATGCCGAGGTCGGAGCCATCAAGGCTTGGGCGAGTGAGCTGCTGGGCCAGTGCCACGAACTGAAGACCGATCCGAATCGTCGGCAGCGCCTGCCGGCCCGCATCGTCGAGGATTTCAGCCGGCTGCTGGCGCCCCTGCTCTAGGCGCCTTGGACCGATCCGAATGGACCGCGAAACACGACAAGCGCGTGAAGCCTCCCAACGCCCGTGGTCACTGGCCCAGCCCACTGGTAGCAGCCGACGTGAGGAGGCTGGGACAAATGCGGTCAGACCGCATGCGCCTCAATGAACGCCCTGATCGCGCCCGTTTTCGCCGTCAGCCGATGCTTCACGACCGGCCGCGCCTTCAGTGCTTCCAGGGAAGGGTGCGTGGGTTCGACGCCGATGGCGGCGCGAATCGTCTCGGGAAATTTTGCCGGACTCGCCGTCGCGAGCACCACGCTGGTGCGCCCCGGCGTCAGTTCCTTGAACGCACAGGCCGTGTGCGGGTCGGCCACGTAGCCGTACTGGCGGTGGATCCGCTGGATGATGCCGGGGATCTCCGCGTCAGAGCAGCGCGAGGCGGTGAACGCCCCGGCGTTCCAGTCCGCGAAGCGATAGTCGCCGGTGGCCTTGAATCGTTCCATAACCTCCCGCACCCGCGCGGGATCGCGGCCCACGGTGTAGTAGAGAAAGCGCTCGAAGTTTGACGCGACCTGAATGTCCATCGACGGCGCGAGACTGGGCGCAACCTCCGCCACGCGGTACTCACCCGTGGTGAAGAGGCGGTACAGGATGTCGTTCTGGTTGGTGGCGATCTTGAAGCTCCGGATCGGCACCCCAATCTGCTGGAGGAGCCAGCCGGCAAGGACGTTGCCGAAATTGCCGGTCGGCACCACGAACTCGACGTCCTCCTGCTCCGCCGGCGCGAGCCGCAACCAGGCCGAAAGGTAGTACACGCATTGGGCCAGCACGCGGGCGAGATTGATGGAGTTGACCGCCGAGAGCCGGTGACCGGTCCGGAAGGCTTGGTCGGCGAAGATCTCCTTCAGCGCGGCCTGCGCGTCGTCGAACGAGCCGTCGATGGCGAGGGCAAAGACGTTGTCCGCGCCCGTACAGGTCATCTGGCGCTCCTGCAGCGGCGACACGCGTCCGTCGGGATACAGGATGAAGATCGCGGTGCCCGGCCGGCCGATCAGCCCGTGGATCGCGGCGGCGCCGGTGTCGCCCGAGGTGGCGCCGAGGACGTTGATCGCCTCGCCGCGCACCTCGCACTGGTGGCCGTAGAGCTGGCCCAGCAGCTGGAGCGCAAAGTCCTTGAACGCGAGGGTCGGGCCGTGAAACAGCTCCAGCACGTGCAGCCCGGGTCCCAGCCGGCGAAGGGGCGCGATCGCCGGATCGGTGAAGCGCATGTACGACCGGTTGACGAGTTCCCGCAGCCTCGGCGCCGGAATGTCCGTGGCGAAGACCCGCATGAACTCGAAGCACAGGTCCGCATAGCCCAGTCCCGCCCACCCGGCCAGACGCCCCGAGAGGTCCGGCAGTTGCTCCGGCAGGAACAACCCCCCGTCCGGCGCGAGCCCGGTCGCCACGGCATCCGAGAAGCCGAGCGCCGGAGTCTGACCGCGAGTGGAAATGTACCGCATGGGAAGCTGTCAGCCGTCAGCTATCAGGTCTCAGGTGCCGGTGTCAGACAGGCCCCGTGATCGGAGCGGTTCGCGCTGACGGCTGATGGCTGATGGCTGAAAGCTAAGTGCCCGCCGGACTGGCTAGGCCTTGTCGAGGTTGAACACCGCGTGCGCGACCCGGGCGGCCTCGTCGGCGCGGTCGAGGTCGAGCACGATCGAGATCTTGATCTCCGAGGTGCTGATCAGGTCGATGTTGATGCCCGCGTCGGCCAGCGCCTGGAACAGCGTGGCGGCCACGCCGGAATGGGTCCGCATGCCCACGCCCACGACGGAGAGTTTCGCCACGTGCTCGTGCACCGTGACCTGCCCGCCGCCGACGGCCGCGAGCACCGGGTCCAGCGCCCGCACCGCGCGCGCGGCCTCGGTCTGCGGCACCGTGAAGGTCAGGTTCGCCAGGCCCTGCCGGCCCGTGTTCTGGACGATCATGTCGACGTTCACGTTCGCGTCGGCCAGCGCGCGGAAGACCTTCGCCGCCGAGCCGGGTTTGTCGCGCACGTTGCTGACGATGACCTTGGCCTGGTCCTTGTCCACGGCCACGCCGCGGACAACGACCTTCTCCATGTAGGCGACTTCTTCTTTCACGATGGTTCCTGGGTTGTGGTTAAAGGAGGAACGGACTTCGAACACGACGTTGTACTTCTTCGCGAACTCGACGGAGCGGGTTTGCATGACCTTGCTGCCGAGCGAGGCCAGCTCGAGCATCTCGTCGTACGAGATCTCCTCGAGCTTGCGGGCGTTCTTCACCACCCGCGGGTCGGCGGTGTAGACGCCGTCGACGTCGGTGTAGATCTCGCACTTGTCGGCCTTCACCGCGGCCGCGAGCGCGATGGCGGTGAGGTCCGAGCCGCCGCGGCCGAGCGTGGTGATCTGGCCGTCGTCGTTGATGCCCTGGAAGCCCGCGACGATCACGACCTTCCCCGTCTTCAGGTCCTGCTCGATCGGCTTGGCGTTGATCGTCTTGATCTTCGCCTTGGTGTGGACCTTGTCGGTGAAGATGCCGGCCTGCGCGCCGGTGTAGCTCACGGCGTCCACGCCAATGCCGTGCAGCGCCATCGCCGTAAGGGCGATCGTCTCCTGCTCGCCAGTCGCGAGGAGCATGTCCAGCTCGCGCTCGCTGGGGAACTCGCACACCGCCTTGGCCCGGGCGATCAGCTCGTTGGTCACGCCCGAGCGGGCGGAGACGACGACCACGAGCTCGTGGCCCTCGTCGCGCGTCGCCTTGATGCGCTCCGCGACCTTCTTGATGCGTTCGACGTCACCCACGGAGGTGCCGCCGTATTTTTGGACGATGCGTGCCATGGACAGAAAGCTAGTCGGAAAAGTCACCGATGCGGAGGAGCAGCGGCTCTTCCCTCACGCAGCGCAGGCGGGCCAGGCGCGCGAGCGTCGCCCGCATCGCCTGTTCATCGCTCTGGTGCGTCGTGAGCACCAGCGACGCCATGCCGGCCGGCTCCTGGGCGCTCTGGATGACGCTCGCGATGCTGACGCGCTGGGAGGCCATCACGTGCGCGATCTGCGCCAGCACGCCCGGCTCGTCGCTCACGGTCATGCGCAGGTAGTAGCGGCCCCGGATGTGCTCCGGCGGCGCCAGCCGGCACGGCTTCATCGCCGGCTCCGGGGCGCTGGACTTGCGGGCGGTGATGAAGGCGCGGCGGTCGTTCTTGAGCAGCGCCACCGCGTCCACGAGGTCGCTGATCACCGCACTGGCCGTGGCGTCCCGTCCCGCGCCGCGGCCGATGTAGAGCGTCGTGCCCGCGACGTCGCCGCGCACGGAGACGGCATTGAACACGCCGCTGACCTTGGCCACGACATGGCTTTCGGGCAGCAGCGTCGGGTGGACCCGCACGCTCAGCTCGTCGGTCGCGAAATCGCGCGCAATCACCGCCAGCAGCTTGATGCCGTAGCCGAGCGCCGCGGCGTGCTTGAAGTCGTCGGGCGTGATGCGGTCGATGCCCTCGACCACCATCTGCTCCGGCTTCACCCAGGTGTGGTGCGCGAGGAAGGCCAGCACGGCCGCCTTGTGCGCGGTGTCCCAGCCCTGGACGTCGAGCGACTCATCCGCCTCGGCGTAGCCCAGCCGCTTGGCCTCGCCCAGCACCGAAGTGTACGGCGCATCCTGCTCCTCCATCTGCGTGAGGATGTAATTGCAGGTGCCATTGAGGATTCCGTAGATGAGTGGGAAGCGGTTCGCCACGAGGCCCTCGCGCAGCGCCTTGATGATCGGGATGCCACCCGCGACGCTCGCCTCGAAGAGAAAGTGTCCGCCATGCCGGCGGGCCGTGGCGAAGATCTCCGCACCATGCGCGCAGATCAGCGCCTTGTTCGCCGACACGACGACCTTGCCGCAGGCCAGCGCCCCAAGGGTCACATTCCGCGCCAAGGTGGTGCCGCCGATCAGCTCGCACACGATGTCGATGTTGGGGTCGGTCGCGACCGCGAGGGCGTCGGTCGTGAGCTTCGACGCCGGCAGTTTCACGGAGCGGCGCTTCCGCAGGTCGCGGACCGACGCGCGGGTCAGCTCCAGCTTGACGCCGAGGCGCGACTCCAGTTCCGGCCGGATCCGGCTGAGATGGGTCCACACGCCCTGCCCCACCGTGCCGAGGCCGCACACGCCGATGCGAATGACGGATCGCGCGTTCATGCGGCGGGCGGGTTCGCCGGCTTCTGGCCGACCTTGCTCTCGGTGCCGGCCGCCAGCCGGGCGATGTTGGTGCGGTGGCGGAGGATCACGAAAAGGGTCACGGCCGCGCAGAGCCCCACGAGGAGCTGCGGCTGATGCAGCGCCCAGGCGGCGACGGTCAGGGCCACCGCGGCCAGCATCGAGCCGAGCGAGACGTACCGGGTCAGGAGCACCGTCAGGCCCCACGTGGCCGCGGCCGCCAGCACGCCGAGCGGGAACAGCACGAGGAAGCCGCCGGCGCCGGTGGCCACGCCCTTGCCGCCGCGGAAGCGGGTGAAGCAGGAGAACGAATGGCCGAGCAGCGCCCCGGCCAGGCCGGCCACCATGAGGGGAAGCGGCTCGCCCGCCCCGCCGCCCCCGCCGAGGCGGAGCCAGAGCAGCGGCGCGGCGGTCGCCGCGGCGCCCTTGAGCGCGTCGAGCGCAAAGACCAGGTTGCCCGGGCCGGCGCCCAGCACGCGGCGGACGTTGGTGGCGCCGGGATTCTTGCTGCCGACCTCGAAGATGTTCACGCCCTTCGCGCGCGCGACGAGATACCCGAAGGGTAGCGACCCCAGGAGGTACCCGATCAGCGCGGTGAGCAGGAGGGCGACGATCATCGTGGGCTAAAGCTGGGCGAACTTGGCCAGCTTGATCGCCGGGTGCGACTTCAATTCCTTGCGCGCCGCGGGGCTCGGCTCGCTGTCAAGGTTGATCACCATGAGCGCCGTCTCACCCGGCTCCTGGCGGCTCAGGGACATGTTCGCGATGTTGACGCGGTCCCGGCCCAGCAGCGTGCCGACGTAGCCGATCATGCCGGGCTCGTCGTGGTTCTCGATCACGAGCAGCTTGCCTTGCGCCTCGGCCTCGACCTCGCGGCCGTTCAGCCCGACGATGCGCGGCTTCAGCCCCTTCCCGATGAGCGTGCCCAGCGCGGCGTGCACCGTGCCGTCGCCGGCGATCGCCTCGACGGCGATGAGCTCGGTGTAATCGGTGTCGTCGGTCGACTTGACGACCTCCATCTTCACGCCCAGGCGCTGCAGCAGAAGCGGGGCGTTGACGTAGTTGACCGAGTCACCGCTGATCCGGCGCAGCCAGCCGCGCTGGATCGAGCGCGTGACGGCGTTCGCGTCGAGGTCCACGATCTTGCCCCAGTAGGTGATGCGGAGCGTCGCGATCTGCGGCGGCGCGAGCTGCTGCACGAGCGTGCCCAGCTTCTCGCCGAGGTCGAGATAGGGCCCGAGCACCTTCAGCGCCGCGGCGTCGAGGCTCGGCATGTTGACGGCGTTGCGGATGATGCCGCCCGCCAGCACATCGGTAATCTGCTCGGCGATCTCGAGGCCGACCGCGTCCTGGGCCTCGGCCGTCGAGGCACCGAGATGCGGGGTCAGCACGACGTTGGGCAGCGCGCGAAACTCGCTCTCCTTCGCGAGGGGCTCGTCCTCGTAAACGTCCAGCCCGGCGCCGGCCACCCGGCCCGACTTCAGCGCGGCCAGCAGGGCCGTTTCCTTGATGATGCCGCCGCGGGCACAATTGAAGAGCCGCACGCCCGCCTTGCACTTCGCGAGCGCCGCCTCGTCGATCATGTACTGCGTGGCGTCGGTCAGGGGCATGTGGACCGTGATGTAGTCCGACTGGGCCAGCAGCTCGTCGAGGGTCACACCCTCGACCTGCATGGCCTTCGCGCGGCTCGGCGCCAGGTACGGGTCGAACGCCAGCACGCGCATGCCGAACGCCTGGGCGCGCTTCGCGACCTCCGAGCCGATGCGCCCGAGGCCCACGATGCCGAGGGTCTTGCGGAACAGTTCGCCGCCCGAGAAGCTCTTGCGGTCCCACTGCCCGGCGCGCATCGACGCCGCGGCCTGCGGCACGGGGCGCGCCCCGCAGAGCAGGTGGGTAAAGGTCAGCTCCGCCGTTGCGATGGTGTTGCCGGTCGGCGTGTTCATCACGATCACGCCCCGCTCGGTCGCCGCCTCGACATCGACGTTGTCCACGCCCACGCCAGCCCGCCCGACCACCTTCAGCAGCGGCGCCGCGGCCATGATCTCCGCCGTGATCTTCGACTCCGACCGGACGGCGATCGCATGCACGTCCTTCACCAGTTCCTTCAGCTTTTCCGGAGAGGAGCCGTACGCCTCGATGACCGTGAGGCCCGACTGCTGGCGCAGATAGGCGACCCCCTTGGCTGAGATCTTGTCGGCAACGAGGACTTTCATGGCGGCAAAATGCCTCCGAGGGAAATCTCCCCCCGCCGGGCAAGCAAGGAAAAGCGGTGTTATGACAAAGCGGAACCCACCCCACCCGGGTGGGGTGGGTCTGTGGGGTTCAAGCGCCTACTTCAGCTCCAGGCCCAGGCGGTGGGCGACGAAGCCCAGCAGGTCCGTCCACTCGTCGATCGTCTTCGAAACCGGCGTGGTGCCGGTCGACCCGCCATGCCCCGCCTTCACGTCGATCCGGATCAGGGCCGGCACCGCCGATCCGGTCACCGCCGCCTGCAGCGCCGCCGCGTACTTGAACGAGTGGGCCGGATGGACGCGGTCGTCGTGGTCGCCGGTCGTGATCAGGACCGCGGGATACCGGGCGCCCGTCCGGATGTTGTGCAGGGGCGAGTAGGCCCGCAGGTAGGCGAAACCAGCCGGCGTGTCGCTCGTCCCGTAGTCTCCGGCCCAGGACGCACCGACGGTGAACCGGTGGTAGCGCAGCATGTCCATCACGCCCACCTGCGGAAACGCCACCGCGGCCAGGTCGGGGCGCTGGTTGATGACCGCGCCGACCAGCAGCCCGCCGTTCGACCGACCCTGCAGCACGAGCCGCTCCGGCCGGGTGTAGCGGTGGGCCACGAGCCACTCGGCCGCGGCGATGTAGTCATCGAAGACGTTCTGCTTGCGTTCCTTGGTCCCGGCCAGGTGCCAGGCCTCGCCAAACTCGCCTCCGCCACGGAGGTTCGTGAAGGCATACACGCCGCCCAGCTCGAGCCACACCAGCGTCGGGACCGAGAACGCCGGCCGCATCGCGATGTTGAATCCGCCATAGCCGTAGAGCCAGGCCGGCGCCGTGCCGTCGGGCACGAGGTCCTTCCGGTGAAGAAGAAACATCGGGACGCGCGTGCCGTCCCTCGAGGTGACCCACACCTGCTCCGTCGTGTAGCCCGAGGGATCGAACGCCACCTTGTCCTGGTCGAGCACCTCGCCACGCCGGGCGTCGAGATCGTACCGCATCACGGTGGTTGGCGACAGGAATGACGAGAACGCGTAGAACAGCTCGGGCTCGCGGTCCAGGCCGCCGAGCTCGGTCACGCTCCCGATGCCGGGCAAGCTGATCTCCTCGATCGGCCGGCCATCCGCCGCGAACACCGCCAGGCGGCTCCGCACGTCGTGCAGGTACGAGATCACAAACCGGCCACCAACGTACGCCACGTGGTCAAGCTCGTCGGCGGACTCCGGCACGAGCGTCCGCCAACGCGCTGGCCCCGGATCGTTGAGGCTGATCGCGACGATTTTCCCGCGCGGCGCCCCACGGTTGGTCTCGACCAGGAACGTGTCGCCCCGATTGCCCACGAGATCGTAGTTTGCGTCGTAGTCCGCCAGCAGGGGCACCACCGGGCCATGCAGGTTCGGGTGCATCGGGTCCCCCAGATCGATATACGCCAGGGCGTTCCCCGTCTGGCCGGGATTGTTGGAGTTGATCACGAGGTACCGGCCGTCGTCGGTGATCGAACCCAGCTGCATGCGGTGGGGGTGCTGCCGATCCTCATAAACCAGCACGTCCGCGCTCTCGGGCGTACCCAGCCGATGGTAGCAGATGGTGCCGTTCGCGACGGGATTGAACGTCGGGTCATCTTTCCGCGATTCCGGGAACCGGCTGTAGATGAACCCCAGGCCGTCGCGGGTCCAGTGCGCACCCCAATACTTCGCCTGCGTGACGCGATCATCGAGGTCGCGACCGGTGGCGATGTCACGGACCCGGAATTCCTCCCAGTCCGATCCCGCCGTCTTCAGCGCGTAGACGATCCACTTGCCGTCCTCTGAGACGGACACCGGCCCGAGCGCCACGGTGCCGTCAGGGGAAAGGCTATTCGGGTCGATCAGCACCCGCTCGGACCCGTGGAGCTGATCACGGACATAAAGCACGGACTGGTTCTGCAGCCCGTTGTTCTTCGACCCCAGATAGTGCCCACCCCGCTTCGAGGGCAGGCCGGTACGGGGATAATTCCACAGGGCGGTCAGGCGTGCCCGGATCGCCGCGCGCTCCGGCATCTGGTCCAGGACCGAGGCCGTTAGCGCCCGTTCGGCGTCGACCCAGGCTCGCGTTGCCGGCGAATCAAGATCCTCCAGCCAGCGGTAGGGGTCCGCGACCTTGACGCCGTGGTAGTCGTCCACGACGGCGCCGCGCGGCGCCGCCGGATAGTTCCACGGCACGGGGGCTGCACCGCAGGCGGTCGCAGTGAGGAGCAAGAGAGCCAGGGACCAATTCCGCATCATGCCACGGTGATAGCCGGTCGGCCCGAGGCAAGCGCCCTGCGCCGTCCGCACGGTTGCATTGCCATGACCGGGGTGCTCCGTTTTCGTCCCGGCATGCCGAATCCGCCCGCCGCCGACCGCCTTGCCCGCCAGATCGAGTTCATCGTCGAAGTCGACAAGCTGAAGGACATCTTCCGGCAAACGATCACGAGCCGCAGCCGGCGCCCGGAAAACGACGCCGAGCATTCCTGGCACCTCGCGCTGATGATCGTGATACTGGCCGAGCATTCGAACCACCAGCCGCTCGATGTCCTGCGAATCCTCAAGATGGTGCTGATCCACGACCTCGTCGAAATCGACGCCGGCGACACCTTCGCCTACGACACGAAGAACATGGCCACGCAGCACGAGCGCGAGTCGGTCGCGGCCGACCGCGTCTTCGGTCTCTTGCCGGAGGACCAAGCCAAGGAATTTCGCGCGCTTTGGGACGAGTTCGAGGCGCGCCAGACTCCCGAGTCCCGGTTCGCCGCCGGTTGCGACCGTTTCCATCCGATGCTGCTCAACTGCCGGACGCAGGGTCACGCGTGGCAGAAGCACGGTGTGACGCAGGACCGGGTGCTGGCCCGCAACGCCCACATGGCCGAAGGCTCGAAAGAGCTTTGGGCATATGCCGTCCGCATGGTCGACGAATGCGTCGCGAACGGCCACCTGCCGCCGGCACCGGGGAATCCGCAGCGGTAGGCTCTAGGCGGTAAGCTGTAGGCTGTAGGCGATAGGGAGACATCGAGCAGCTGGAGCTCGGCCCCAGCCGCCGTTAAGAGGCGCAGGTGGCGTGCGCGGGCTCCGAATCAGGACGACAGGTCTGCGCCTTCTGCGCATCTTTGCGGCCACCCGGATCGAGGCATCCCAAGCTTAAAGCCTACAGCTTACCGCTTATCGCGTACCGCCTCGCGCCTAGCGCCCCGCCTCAGGTCAGATCCCGCAGGCTGCCGAACTCCGGATCAAAGAGCCGGCGATAGGTGTGGACGATCATTCCGTCCGTGAGACCGGCGAGGAAATCGCAGATCTGCCGGGCCTTGCCCTCTCGTTCGGGCTCGGAATTGATGAGCTTGCCGACGCGCACGGGCAGGATGTTGATCACCCGCGGCCCCTTCTCGACGTAGTTCGTCCAGGTCGAGTTCCAGAGGTCGAACAGCACCCGCCGGGCCTTGTGCTCAATTTGCTGGAGCTGCGGGCTCTCGAAGATGATGTCGTTGGCCATCTTCTTGAAAAACAGCGCCTCCTTCTCGGCCTCCGGCGCCACGGCCAGCTCGAACCGGTAGCGGTTTGTGGAGGCGGCCATGAAGTTCTCACGTTCCTTCAGCCGGCAGGCGGTGATGAACGTGCCGATTTTCTGGGAAAAGACGTTCTCGAGTCGGTCGTGACGGATCGCATCGAACAACGCGTCGAGCAGCTTCTGCCGCGGCGCATCGATCGCCTCCCCCGCCGCCCAGAGCTCGACTTTTTCGCGCGTCAGGAATCCGGCCTTCACGCCGTCGACGATGTCATTGAGCGAATAGGCCGCATCGTCGGCCCAATCCATGATCTGGCACTCCACGCTCTTGAAGGCATTGAGGCTTTCGCCGACGTGGAGGGCCCGCGGGAGCTTCGCGCCGCCGAAGACGAACTCGCGCTCGGCCGCCTGCGGATCGTAGAGGAAATGGTTCTGGGGCCGCTGCGGGAACTCGCTGAAGAGTTTCTTGTACTTCAGCACGCCATCGAGCAGCGCCCGGGTCGGCTGCATGCCCCGGACGCCGGCCTCGTTCTGGTAAATCGTGCCGGTGAGCAGGCGGAGGGTCTGGGCGTTGCCCTCGAAACCGCCCCATTTGATCATCAGCTCCTGCAGCGTGCGCTCGCCGGAATGGCCGAACGGCGGGTGGCCCAGGTCGTGCGCCAGGCAGACCGCCTCCACGAGGTCACTGTCGATGTAGAAGTCGGCGCTCAGCGGCCCACCGCGCGATTGGAGATACTGGCAGATGGAACGCCCGATCTGCGCCACCTCCATCGAGTGCGTCAGGCGCGTGCGGTAAAAATCATATTCGCCCGAGAGGAAGACCTGCGTCTTCGACTGCAGCTTCCGGAAGGCGTGGGCGTGGATGATCCGGTCGCGATCAATCTGGAAAGGACTGCGGTAGTCGCGCTTGCGCCCGCCCCCATACGTCTCGTGGTCGAAAGCGTTGTAAAACCGGTTGGCCATGAAGGAACGCTGAGAGGAAAGCCAACCGGCCCGGGTTGCAAACCCATACGGCAGGCGGCGATGAGCGGCCTGGCTGGCGATCCCTTCAACCCTCTCCTGGGAAGCGACGGAGCGGGCGAAAAGATTCGTCCGAGTGCTTTGATCCGACGGACATTTAATGTGCGCAGCGGGCGGACGCGATCGCACGATCACGGCGGATTCGAGTGACCCGGATCCGTTGCTGGCCACTTCCGTTTCCCCTGGCGCAGATCGTCCACTGCGCTGTGACCAGATCGTCGCTTGACCCAAGCGTGAGCCGGCCATCGCCTCTACCCCACATCAGACAACAACCACGCTCCACTCACGGTACCGCGAATGGAGGAAATCCATCACAAGAACATCCACCATGGACATCACTGCACAGGCCCAGGCGCTGCTCGCTCGAGGCGTTCCCAAGCCCCTCATCGACAATTTGGTCAAGACGGCAGCAGCGCTGCCTCGGATAATTTACGAAGACGAAGGCCCCACCGGCAGCGCTGTACGAATTCCGGCAGCACTACCCCGCCCGAAACCCTTGCAAGTTGTCGGTGGCGACGAGGGCGAGACTGAGGAATGGAAGAAGGAGCTCTGGAAAGGCAGAAATTGGAAGGCTTCGCAATAGACCATGAAGTTCACGATTCTTGGAATCGGGAATTTCATCCGAGTCTGGTCCAAGGTTTCTGAGAAAGTCCGAGCGCCCTTCGCGCGAGTATTCCTATTGGACGAGCGACGTGAGAGAGCGTGCGTCAAGAACATGGAAGCCTATCTCGCGGCGGTCGCCCCGGTATTCACGGCACTGAAGAAAAGCGGTGCGACCGATACTGAAATTCAATCCTGGACGCAGAAGCTGCACGTGCCGGTGGTAGAGGCGACACTCGAACTGCTGATCGCTCGCAGAAAAGAGATGACCAGAGCCGCGAAAGGAAAGGGGAAACCCAGCGAAGAACCAGAACCAACACCTTGATGTGGCACACTAGGAGCAATCGAACGGCGACCGGCGCGCCCAATTGAGCGTTGAGAGTTGAGGGTCGAACGTTGAACGTTGGCTCCGCCTCCCTTTCCCGCCATGCCGCGCGCCACCTTTCCCACTCCGCTCGGAACTTGCGCCATCTCGTGGGACCAAGCCGGGGTCACGGGGTTTGAGCTACCCGGCGCGACGCAGCGGGCGGATGACGTGGCGCACCCGCCGGAGGAGATTGGGGCGATCGTAGGCCGGGTGCGGCGGCATCTGATGGGGAAGCTGGAGGATTTTTCCGATGTGCGGTACGATTTCGCGCGGGTGCCGGAGTTCAATCGCGAGGTCTACCGTGCCACGCTGAAGGTGAAGGCCGGCCAAACTTCAAGCTACGGCCAGATCGCCGCTGCCATCGGACAGCCCGCGGCCGCCAGCCGGGCGGTCGGGGCTGCGCTGGGGGCGAATCCGTGGCCGCTGCTTGTGCCCTGCCACCGCATTGTCTCGGCGGACGGGAAGATGACCGGTTTCTCCGGGCCCGGAGGCATCCGGACCAAGCTGCAACTCCTAAATTTGGAAGGCTCGGAACTGTTTGCGGAGTGATGGGCAGGCCCCACACTGGGACCCAAATCCAATTGTCATGCCTGCCTCCACGATGCGCGCCATTGCCAAGCTAACGCCCGGCCCCGGGCTCCAGTTGACCGAAGTGCCAGTGCCCAAGCCGGGCATCAACGACGTCCTGATCAAGATCAAAAAGACGTCCATCTGCGGCACCGATGTCCACATCTACAACTGGGACGACTGGGCGCAGAAAACCATTCCTGCCCCGATGGTGGTCGGCCATGAATTCGTCGGCGTCATCGAGGAAGTCGGCAGCAATGTGGTCGGCTTCAAGAAAGGCGACCTGGTCGATGGCGAGGGCCACATCGTCTGCGGCGTCTGCCGCAACTGTCTCGCCGGCCGCCGCCACCTCTGCAAGGACACCAAGGGCGTCGGCGTCAATCGCCAGGGCGCCTTCGCCGAGTACCTCTGCATCCCCGCCAGCAACGCGGTGCACGTCGATCCCAGCATTCCGCTGGATGTCCTGTCGTGCTTCGACCCGCTCGGCAACGCCACGCACACGGCGCTCCAGTACGATCTCGTCGGCGAGGACGTCCTGATCACCGGCGCCGGTCCCATCGGCTGCATGGCCGCCGCGATCGCACGCCACGCCGGGGCGCGCAAGATCGTCGTCACGGACGTGAACCCCGACCGCCTGGCGCTCGCCGTGAAGATGGGCGCCACCCGCGGCGTCGACGTCTCGAGGGAGAAGCTGCCCGAGGTGCAGAAGGAGATCGGCATGAAGGAGGGCTTCGACATCGGCCTCGAGATGTCGGGCAATCCGCGCGCGCTGAACGACATGATCGACAACATGGCGCACGGCGGCCGGATCGCGCTGCTCGGCATCATGCCCGGCGCCGCCGCGGTCGACTGGAACAAGGTCGTCTTCAACATGCTCACGATCCGCGGCATCTATGGGCGCGAGATGTACGAGACTTGGTACAAGATGACCGCCATGATCCAGAGCGGTCTGGATATCACGCCGGTGATCACCCACCGGTTCCCCTTCACGGAGTTCCAGCAGGGCTTCGACCTGATGCGCTCCGGCAAGAGCGGCAAGATCGTCCTCAACTGGAGCTGAGCCGGCTTAACCACTTAATATTCACTGCGAAGGTCGCCATGCCCGCGAAGCCAAGCCATCGGGCAATCTGAGCTTCGCGGGCTTGGCGGACTTCGCGGTTAATCTCACCATCATGACTCCCGCCTACCAAGCCCACCTGCAGAAGACGCTCGCCGAGATCGAGGCGGCCGGCCTCTACAAGCGCGAGCGCGTCATCACGACGCCACAGCGCGCCCACATCACCGTCACGGGCGACCGTCCGGTCCTCAATTTCTGCGCCAACAACTACCTCGGGCTGGCGGACAATCCGGAGATCATCCGCGCGGCGCACGCCACGCTCGACCGCTGGGGCTACGGGCTCGCGTCCGTGCGGTTCATCTGCGGCACCCAGCAGATCCACAAGGACCTCGAGTCCCGGCTCAGCGCGTTCCTCGGCACCGACGACACGATTCTCTACAGCTCCTGCTTTGATGCGAACGGCGGCGTGTTCGAGACGCTCCTCGGCGCCGAGGACGCGGTGATCAGCGACGAGCTGAACCACGCCTCGATCATCGACGGCATCCGGCTCTGCAAGGCCCAGCGGTACCGATACAAGAACAACGACATGGCCGACCTCGAGGCGAAGCTGAAGGAGGCCGATGCCGCCAAGGCGCGGTTCAAGCTGATCGCGACCGACGGCGTGTTCTCGATGGACGGGTACATTGCGAACCTGAAAGCCATCTGTGACCTCGCCGACCGGTACGGCGCGCTCGTGATGGTGGACGACAGCCACGCCGTTGGCTTCATGGGCCGGACCGGTCGCGGCACCCACGAGCACTGCGGTGTCATCGAGCGCGTCGACGTGATCACGGGAACGCTCGGCAAGGCGCTGGGCGGCGCCAGCGGCGGGTACGTAAGCGGCCGGAAGCCGATCATCGACCTCCTCCGCCAGCGCTCGCGGCCGTACCTGTTCTCAAACTCCCTCGCCCCGGTGATCGCCGCGGCATCGATCACGACCCTCGACCTCATCACCCGCTCGACCGAACTCCGGGACAAGCTCGAGGCCAACACGCGGTATTTCCGCGAGGGCCTGACCAAGGCCGGCCTGAACATCCGGCCCGGGGTCCATCCGATCGTGCCGGTGATGCTTGGCGACGCCGCACTTTCCCAGAAATTCGCCGCCCGCATGCTCGAAAAGGGCATCTATGTGATCGGGTTTTTCTATCCGGTCGTGCCGCAAGGCGCCGCGCGGATTCGCACCCAGGTCAGCGCCGCCCACAGCCGCGATGACCTCGATGCCGCGATCAAGGCGTTTGCGGAGGTGAAAAAGGAGCTGGGACTCTAGGGTCGGTCAATCGAGCCAAACGCCGAGAGGAGAACCGTCCATTCCGGACGTTTGATTCTGCGCTTCGCCCAACGGGGCGTTGTGGTAGAGTGCGGGCGTGAAGATTCCCGCCCCACTCTGTCGCAAGCTCGAAACGGCCGCCCGTCGCGCGGTGAAGGCGTCGTACTCGCCTTACTCGAACTTCCCGGTCGGTGCGGCGGTGCTGGCGGATTCCGGTCGGATCTACACTGGGACGAATGTCGAGAACGCCTCCTACGGCCTGTGCAACTGCGCGGAACGCACCGCGATCTTCACGGCGGCCGCCGCCGGCGAGCGTGCCATCAAGGCCGTGGCGGTGTTCACGCCGACCGCCGAACCGACTTCACCCTGCGGCGCCTGCCGGCAGGTGATCAACGAGTTTGGCCCCGAGGCGCTGGTGATTTCGGTGTGCCAGGGAAGCCGCCGAATCGAGACAACCCTCGACCAATTGCTGCCGGACGCGTTTGGACCCCGCAATCTTCCGCGTCGCCGGAAAGCCTGAGCCGGAATCCAGCAGCCTAGAGTCGAGGGTCGAGGATTCGAATCACCAGAGCCCAGTTGAACTTTGCCGGCGCCGGTAGCCCGGTGGAGGTGGCCGACCGTCGGCCTTTCGACATTAGTCCGCTCGGCCCTCGACTGCCTGAGTCAGGCCGAGCACGGGTCACTTCACGAACCGGTGCCCGGCGTGGGTGAGCGCCGCCTGAGCGGCGTCGATTTTCTCGGCCTTCACAAGCACATAGTCCGTGTCGTAGGTGGCCACCGCTAGCAGGCTGATACCGGCCTCGGCCAGCGGTGTCGTCAACGAGGCCATGACTCCAACCGTGGAGAACGGGAACGGGCCCACCACCTGCAGCACGCGCCAACCGCGATCAACGGTAACATCGGCCGGGATCGCAGACTCGGGACACATCACGGACACTTCGTCACCCGCGGCCGTGACGCTGACGAACTCCCCGCAAGCCCAGGTTGGAAACGGAGATCCGGCAGGCAGCCGGCACACGCCATATTGCCCGGGGAAAAGCCTGAGGGTCTGGCCCGCTGAGCTCATTGGCCCTCCGTCGTGGTTTGACCAGTTGAAGCCAGCCCGGCCGCAAACGCGCTGATCTCATGCCAATAGCGGTCCCCGGCGACCTGCTCCAGGTCGTTGTGGCCCGCTCCATCGACCCACCAGCTGCGCTTCGGAGTCCGGGCCGCGGCGAAGATCGCCTCGCCGTGAGAGAACGGGATCACCTCGTCGCTCCGTCCATGCATCACCAGCACCGGGCACCGCACCCGGCCGATCTTGCGGAGATTCTCGAACTGGTCGAACGGCAGCAGCCGCCAGTGCGTCATCACGCGGTAGACGCTCATGAACGGGCTCTGGAGCACCAGGCCGGCGACCGGCTGGTTTGCCGCCAGCTCCACGGCCGGACCGCCCCCGAGCGAGCGCCCGAACGCGATGACCCGCTCCGGGGCAACGTGATGCTCGCGCGTGAGCGTCACTAGCGCGGCTGCCGAGGCGGCGTAGATGCGAGCCTCCGAGGGACGACCCTCGCTCTCGCCGTAGCCCGGATAATCGTAGGCAAACACGGCGAAGCCCAGGTCGTGCAAGGCGTGAAGTCGCGGGGCGATGTCACCAAGGTCCTCGGCATTGGCGTGAAAATACCAGATCGTGAACCTGGCCGAAGGATTGGGCAGGAAGAGCGCCGAGATCGACGAGCCGTCCGGCAATGAAATCTTTTCCGCGCCGCGCGGGGCCCGGCGCGAGCCGTAGTTCGGGAGATAGAGCATGTCGTCGACCGACAGCCAGGCGTAGGCCGTCAATGCCAGATACCCCGCCACCACCAGTGTCAGCAACCACCGCGTCACTCCCCAGCGCACGCGGCGATTTCGGTCCATGGGTCAGCCTCTCGGATTTTCCGGCGGGACCGCGGTGCAGCCGCGTCAGCCGGCGGAAAAGAAGTCCCGCACGACCGCCAGAACGTCGCCGCGCGCCACTTCGTGCTCGGTGCGGTCGGTAAGATCGCGAATCTTGACCTTGCCCTGCGCGACTTCGTCGTCGCCGTAGATCAGCGCGAGCTTGGCCCCGGAGTCGGCGGCAAGCTTGAACTGCTTGCCGAAGGCCACCTCCTTCAGCGGATAGTCGACGCGGCGACCCGCGGCGCGCAGCGCGTGGATATCGCCGAAGGCCGCCCGGCGCGCCGCTTCGCCACCGATGACGCAGTAGACGTCGGGCGCCTGGATGAAATTCGGCATCAGCCCGCGCTGCTCCAGCAGCAGGGCGAACGTCATGTCCCCGATCGCAAAGCCCACCGCCGGCAAGGCCGGGCCGCCGAGCTTCTCGACGAGGTCGTCGTAGCGGCCGCCGCCGGCCAGGGCGCGCAGCTCGCCCTTGCGGTCGAAGGCCTCGAACACAAACCCCGTGTAATAGGCGAGTCCCCGGACCACCCCGAGGTCCACCGCGATGAACTTCGTCAGCCCCATGGCGTCGAGGCCGCCCAGCAGCTTGCGCCAGTCGGCCAGCCGGGCGCCCAGTTTGGCGTGGCCGACGGCCGCGAGTGTCGCCTCGAGGGCCTCGATCGACTTGATCTCGAGGAAGGCAAGGACCTTGGCCTTGAGGCTGGCGTCGAGCTCGCCGAACTGCTCGGTGTAGGCCTTGAACGCTTCGTCACCGTACTTCTCGTAACGGTCGACCGCGCCGAGCACGCCCCGTATGCGGGCCTCGTCGAGGCCCAATGCCTCGAGGTAGTAGAACCAGAGATTCCGGTCGCTGAGCCGGATGTAGAAATCCTGCTCGGTCAGGCCGAACGATGCCAGGCACTGGATCAGGAGCGCGACCAGCTCAATCTCGGCCTCGGGACCCGGTTCGCCGAAGATGTCGGCGTTGAGCTGAAAGAAACACCGGCCGCGGCCCTTCTGCATGCGCTCGTAGCGGTAGAATTCGGCGATGCTGAACCATTTTACGGGACGCTTGAGCGCGTTGATGCGGGCGCCCACCAGGCGGCAGACCGTGGGCGTCATCTCGGGCCGCAGCGCCACCTCGCGTCCGCCCTTGTCGGTAAAGCTGAACAACTGGGCCTCGATCTCGTCGCCGGACTTGGCCTTGTAGAGCTCGAGCGGCTCGAGGACCGGCGCGTCGTATTCGACAAAGCCGAAATGGTGGGCGGTGCGACGCCAGAGGTCGAAGATGTGCTTCCGACGCGCGAGGTCGTCGGGATAGAATTCGCGGAAGCCCGGAAGCGTCTGAAACGTCGCCATGGGACCAAAGATGGGGAACCGGCCCGAGGCAGGGCGATGCAAAATTTCACCGGCCCGAGTTGGGTCATGAGCCGGTGGAGCGCATCGGCCCCAACGCGCCGGAAACTAAGCGCGGCACCGACTGGCTTCAGGGTCTTGCGGGCAACACTGGGCCGGGGCGAAAAAAGGCCGGGCGCGAAGGCCCGGCCGGAAAACGGAAGCGCGCGATGGCGTCAGGCGGGCGGCGCCGGAGGCGGCTGCAACTTCGCGAGATCGAGCTTCTTGAGCTGCTGCTTGAGGATCTTGCCCGACTTGAACTTCACCACGGCGCGCTGCGGGATCACCACCTCGGCCTCCGGCTTGTTCGGGTTGCGGCCAATGCGGGCCTTGCGGACCTGGACCTCAAGCACTCCGAAGTTGCGCAACTCGACGTTGCGGCCGTCGGCGAGCGCCTTCTGGATGATATCGAGCGTGAGCTGCACCGTCTCCACGACCTGCTTCTGGGGGAAACTGGTCTTCTTGTAGATTTCCAAAACAATCTCTCTTTTCGTGAGGTTAGTGGACATGGGATAATTTCCT